>CAIYDK010000540.1 GCA_903924955.1 uncultured beta proteobacterium
AAGGGCTCAAGCCCAAGGATTTGCAAGCCATGATGGGTGGACTCAATCGGGTGTACGAGGTACTGAACCGAAAGCGCCCTCTTAGCCTTTCGATGGTCCGTCGCTTGCACTCTGGCTTAGGCATATCGGCTGCTTGTTTGATTCAAGAGACGAGCTATCTTTCTCAAACTTCTTAGGTTCCTGATAAGTAAGCGCCCGACCAGCACCCTATTGACAGTCAATGCGTCGATGGGTTAAGGCGCTCATTGACGTTGGCGACATCGAATGCAGCAGGATCAAATGAGCCACCAGCCCATTGCTTGAGCTCTTCATGCTCAGGGTTTTGCGGGTCCGCCAATGCCTGCAGGAACTCGGCGTAACCAGGGGCGCCACCGACATCTTCTGGCGGACAAGCATTCTGTCCATCCAGACAGGTCGCTTGGGAGATTGGGGCATCAAGGTTGATGATCTTTTCAACCTTAACTTTGTGACTCCAGTTATCACCGTAATCGTAGACGTACACAAACGTCTTGCGTGAGCCCAGCGCCTGACGCAGCGTCACCGACGATTCATTCAACACGCCATCGGGCAGTTCCAGGCCAGGCTCCACACGCGCGTAATTGGCGTCAGCAAAGATGAACTCATGGATATGCCCACCTTGCCAACCCGTGCCAAACAGCAGTACGCCGTGAAGCGTTGACAGTTTGATGGTGGCTGGAACCACAAAGCGCCGCCACACCTTGGGCACAACCCATTCGAGCTCGACGTAAAGTTGGTAGGCCTGTAGGGCTTGGCTTGCAGTGGCGCCACTTTTGCTGGAGCCGACTTTTCTGGGCCGGTTTGGCAGTTGGTATATCTTGGCAGTCATAGCTTCCACTTTACCTAAACTGGCGAGCCAACTTCCCCGCTGTTTGCTGCTTCAGGCTGCGCGCAGCAGCTCCGGTGCGCCCGCCCAACGGGAGTTGAGCTTGTCAGCAACCACCCACGGCAACAACTCTGCAACCCGGTTGATGGGATGCTCGGCAATGCAGCCCAGCACATAGCGCAGGTAGACATACGGATCAATGCCATTGAGTTTGCAACTGCCAATCAGGCTGTAGATGACTGCAGCGCGCTCACCGCCTGCGTCCGAGCCGAAGTGCAAATAGTTCTTTCTGCCCAGCACGACTGAGCGCAAGGCGCGCTCAGCGGCGTTATTGTCCATCTCGATGTGTCCGTCGTCCACGTAACGGCTCAAGGCGCTCCAGTTGCTCAGCGAATAAGCAATGGCCAGCGCCATGGGTGACTTCGCCGACAGATGACCCAAAGCGTTATTGAGCCAGCGATGCAATTCATCCAGTAGTGGTCGCGATCGCTGTTGTCGTTGCCGACAACGTTCATCGGCTGGTTTACCCCGGATTTCCTTCTCTATGGCGTACAGCGCGCCAATGCGCTCAAGCGCCTGGTGAGCCAGGGTGGAGGGCACGCTGGCTTGGCGCTCGTGGATTTCATAGTACTTTCGTCTGGCGTGCGCCCAGCATGCTGCTTCCACAATTTGGCCATCGGCAAAGAGACGGTCGTAGCCAGCATAGGCGTCGGCCTGCAAAACACCGCTAAAACCCCTCAGATGGCGCAATGGATTCTCCCCTTTGCGGTTCGGTGAGTACTCAAACCAGACGGCCGGTGGTGCGGCGTCACCACACGGTCGATCATCGCGGACGTAGACCCACAATCTGGCGGTCTTGGTTTTTCCTCGACCGGGACTGAGCACCGGCACCGGCGTGTCATCGGTGTGGATTTTGTTGGCACTCAGGACATATTTGCGTACCGCATCAGCCAATGGCTGCAGCAGTGTGGCGCAGCCCGCCACCCAGTCCACCATCGTGGAGCGGTCAATCTCAACGCCTTCGCGTGCATAAATCTGGCTTTGCCGGTAGAGCGGCAAGTGATCGCAGTATTTGCCCACCAGCACATGGGCCAGCAAGCCCGCACCGGCCAGACCCCGTTCAATAGGGCGACTCGGTGCGCTTGCCTGTGTGATCGTATTGCAGCCAACGCAGGCAAACTTGGGGCGTATGTGACGGATGACCTTGAAGCTGCCGGGTTCGTACTCCAGCACCTCGGAGACGTCCTGCCCAATCTCGCGCAAACCAGCACCACAGGCACTGCAGGTGCAGTTTGGTGAATCGGTGTGGATCACGTCTTCACGTGGCAGGTGTTCTGGCAGGTGGCGCAGCGTGGGTCGTGTCCTTTTGGAGCTGCGATTTTTGCGGGCGTCTTCAATATCTGTGACGTTGTCGCCTTGTGGTGCATCGCCGCTTTCAACTGCGCTGGATATCGGTGTCAGTGCTGCGCTGAGCAGCTCCAGTTGCAGTGCCGGGTTGAGCATTTGCTCGCTGGCGCGCCCATAGCGCATGCGCTTGAGATAGCAGAGCTCGATTTTGAGCTTCTCTATGGTCAATCGCAGGGTCCTGAGTTCGAGGTCGCGCTGCACCACACCCTGTGTCAAGGTGTCGATTTTTTGCAGCAAGATTTCAGAGCTCATGAGGGTGACTTTGACAGCAAAAAAGCCTCTTGAACAGAGTACTTTCACTGTCAACGAAACCCACACTTCATGCAGTGAATCTGGCTCTCATTTGAGGGCTAAAAACGCATTCGCAACCGAGCGCAAAAACCTACGCGGCAAGCGTTGGTTGCCAGGTTCGAACCGGCATTCTCCAGTCGATGCCTTCGAGCAGCATGGACAACTGCGCCGGGGTCAGTGCGACCGATCCGCTGTCGGCCTGTGGCCAGATGAAGCGACCTTTCTCCAGGCGCTTGGCAAACAGGCACATGCCCTGGCCGTCCCACCACAGCAGCTTGATGATGTCGCCACGTTTGCCTCGAAAGACAAAGATTTGGCCCGAGAACGGGTCCTGGGTCAGTGCGTTTTGCACCAAGGCCGCCAAACCATCAAAGCCGCGGCGCATGTCGGTCAGTCCCGCTGCCAGCCACACGCGTGTTCCGCTGGGCACCCCAATCATGAAGCTTCTCTCAAGGTTTGTAGGACGCAGCGTACGCTGTCTTGGTCAACGCTGCCGCGTAGTCGCACGCGGGCACCACCCAATTCAATCTCGATTAGGCCGCAAGGGGTGGCGCGTGGTGTGGTGGCTAGACCAGGCGCTGGCGTGTTCAAGGCGCTCATTGGTGGCAGTGGCTCCATCGTGACGGGCAGGAGCACAGCAGCATGCCCGGGCTTGGCCGGTGTTGGAATGCCCAGTTGCTGGCGCCTCCACTTGAACACGAGGTTGGCATTGACGCCGTGCTCCAGTGCGATAGATGCGACCGAGGCACCGGGTTGTTTCGTGAGAGCGACCAGCTTGCGTTTGAACGCCATACTGTGTCTGCGTTTGTTGCCTTTGGCGCCGGATTGTGGAGAGTCCATGGTGTGCACTTACCTGAGTTGAGTGCACACCATCAGGGTCTGCAGCTCGCCAGATACTGCACGACCAATCAGCCGCGTGCAATAAGGGTATCAGTCGGGCGCTTACCGACGAACGGCAGGTCCCGACGATCATGACTGCCGGGTTAGGTTAAGGGTTGTAGGACACCTGTCCTTGCTGGCGGTATGCCATGGTGCGCTGCGGCATTGGGTAAGGCAACAAAAAACCCGCTGTAGCTATAGCCAGAGCGGGTTTTGAGACTTCTTGAGATGCCTTGTGAGGCTTAATTGGTGGTGGTACCGGGACTTGAACCTGGGACATCAGCATTATGAATGCTGCGCTCTAACCAACTGAGCTATACCACCGAAGGCCGCAATTATAGCCAGAAAATGGTGATTTTCCGGTGGTGGCTGTGGTCGCTCAGCGGTGGGT
>CAIYDK010000541.1 GCA_903924955.1 uncultured beta proteobacterium
AGGGCTTCATCCACTGTCAATGCGATCAACAGGTGAGAACGCCAGGGTAGGTGGGTAACTTTTGAAACGCTGAAGAGCTCAACCTCGGTTGAGAGTGGTTCGATTGAAGCGGGCACTTTCAAATACGGACTGGATTGCCAAACCGAACCCGTATCCAGCTCACCAAACTGATTTACCAGGGCGACCAGTACGATGGAAGGGTTGGCAAGGTGTTCCCCAATGGCTTTGATGGCTTCCCTACGGTTTGCACCTTTAACCGCCTGGCTGGTCCGATAAACGGCTTCACGGTTATTGAGGATATACCCGCCCCATCCGCCGCCCAGCCAACCAGCCAGCACGGTGAGCAATATAGCAACCCACTCATCGGGAGCGGTAGGCGGTGAAAAAAGGATATCCGAGATCAGGGTGGCGGTAGCCACAATACAGCCAATGATCAGCCCATGCTGCCGAGGCGCACTGCGCAAGCGCAAGGCTAGCCAGGTGGTGGCGAAAAGTGTCAGCGCCACTGAGGCCAGCGAACCGATAATGCGCCCGAATAGTTCGCTGAATGTGGCAATTTCAGCCGGTCCGGGTATGCTGCCCAGCATGGCCTCGCTGGCGGCATAGATGGCGATGGAGAGAAAGACCGAGGCACTGATCAGGATCAGGACAATCATGGATATGCCGAAGATCCACAGCCATTGAAGCGACGGAAGCACAGATTTGCGAGTCATAGTTAAAGTATACCGGGAAATAAAAAGCCCGTCATCATTAATTCTTGCTAAAGATGAAAACCGATCAGGTTCCAATACTGCGCCCACCCAATAACCACCAATACTGCCAGGGCACTCATCGTGTACAAAACTCGGATACTGGTTTTCCACCAGTGATTGCGCCAGGCGATGCTGGCAATGATCGGTAAGCTCAGTGAAAGCACCACAGGCAAATAAACGCTGTTAAGCGCCTGGATGATTTCTGGGCTGATACCCCAAACGAAATTGGGGAAACCTGCAATGCTGTTGATGGCATATAACACACCGATCACACCAGAAACCGACATTGCCAACCATTGGGTGACTAATCCCCCCCAAATCAGGGTGACCAATTCTATTTTGGAAAGCGGTACATTGGCTTGTTTTCGAAATTTCCGGACGAACCACATCACCGGGGAGATAAGAAAGACAACAAGCCCGAATGTTAGCAGGTTCAGCGTGGCGATGGCAATCGCGGCAACCTGGAAATCTTTCGATTCGTACCATGCCAATTTTTTAAACGTGCTGTGATAGCCCTGTCCCGAGATCATCTGAATGATGCCACCGTTTTCATCCGCAACGAAAGCCACCGCTCCGTTGCCGTCCAAGCGTACGAAGTGCAGTGGTGAAACTTCAGCCCATTGGGTTGCGCCTTCAAAGCCACCCATGACACTGCTATGGTCGCCCATGCCTGTCGATTCGATGGTGATCGTTCCTTCATTGTTAGCTCGGACTTCCACCAATTGTGAGAAGAAGTACATCGATTTGGTGAAGGTGGAGATATCGGCTTGTAAGGGGCGGTAGGTACCTGTGAACATTTTTGCCCGCTCCCGATAGCCTTCCATTCCCACCGTGCTGGTATGGCTGCCAGGATAGTAGTGATCGATGTATGCGCCAATCAAGTTGAGACGCAGGTTGCTGTCGCCCGAGTTGTAGCTGATGAAAATCCCTGTGTTCTGCTCGGGTAGGAGTATCATGCGGGTGCGTGTTCCGACCCCGTCTCCATCACGCAGCAGGGCGCGTTGTCCGTTCTTGAAATCTTCGAATAGACCATAGGTGATACCCGGCATGCCGGCTTGCGGGCTAAATTGTTGCGTTAACATGCTCTGAACCGATTCTGGGTCTAGCATGTGCTGGTCTTGATAGTCACCCTTGTTGAGCAGCGCCAGCATGAAATGATCCATATCTGCGGCGGTGGTCCGTAGTCCGCCCTGTGGAGCATAGTTGATAAATAGAAATGGCTCGGGCTGATAGCTGCCATTCTCAAAAGAATAGCCAGTTGCCAGATTATCACGCATGGGTGCAGATAAATGTTGGTCAAAGGTGCTGTGTGTCATCCCCAATGGTGAAAAGATGTTTTCAGTCATGTACTGCTCAAAGGGCACACCTGAAATTTCCTGGGTCAGATAGCCAGCCAGGTTGGCGGCATAATCGCCATAGGTCAAATATTTGCCTGCGGGTAGAATCTGATTGGGTTTGTAAGTCGCCAGTAAT
>CAIYDK010000542.1 GCA_903924955.1 uncultured beta proteobacterium
AGCAACTGGCCTGGCTGGGCCAGAATGAATCCAGTGCCGATGATCTGACCGTGTTTGACGTGGCCATGCTGGGTCGCCTGCCGCACCAACCCTGGCTGTCATCCCCCAGTGCCGCCGATCATGCCGCGGTGGAGCTGGCGCTGAAGGCCACCCAGGCCTGGGACTGGCGCGCCCGTGCTTTGGGTCAACTCTCCGGCGGCGAGCGACAGCGTGTGCTGCTGGCCCGCGCGCTGGCCGTGCAGGCACAGGTGCTCTTGATGGACGAGCCACTGGCCAATCTGGACCCGCCGCACCAGGCTGACTGGTTGGGCATCGTGCGTGCATTGGTGGCCCAAGGCGTCACGGTGGTCAGCGTACTGCATGAGGTGTCCATGGCCTTGCATGCGGATGAAGTGGTGGTGATGGCCGAAGGGGGGGTGTTGCACCACGGTGCGGCCCACCACCCCGATACGCATACGGCCGTCGAAAGCGTGTTTGGCGGACGCTTAACCATCCACGCGGTGGCCGACCAGTGGGTGGTGCTGCCGCGTCTCTAGCACCCAGGAAACTTCCATGCAAGTTGAAACCCCACCCACCGACAAACCGTATGACAAGCCTGAGGGCGATCGCCGCGGCCTGGTCATCGTCAACACTGGCGACGGCAAGGGGAAGAGCACCGCCGCCTTTGGCCTGGCTCTGCGTGCACATGGTCGGGGCAAGCCGGTCAAAATTTTCCAGTTCATGAAAGTTCCTTCGGCGCGCTTTGGAGAGCACCGGTTGTTTGAGCAGATTGGTATTCCGATCGAAGGTTTAGGGGACGGCTTTAGCTGGAAGAGTCAGGACCTGGAGCATTCGGCCCAATTGGCGCGCGACGGGTGGCAAAAGGTCAGAGCAACCATTCTGGGTGGCGACTACTTTTTAGTGGTACTGGACGAAATTACCTACCCGTTGATCTACGGTTGGCTGCCATTGGACGATGTACTGCACACGCTCCAGACCCGTCCCAGCCACGTCCATGTGGTGCTGACCGGTCGGCGCTGCCCGCCGGAAGTCATTGAGCTGGCCGACACGGTGACCGAAATGCAAATGGTCAAACATGCCTTCAAGGCGGGGATTCCGGCACAGCGCGGAATTGAAGACTGATGCTGCTGTGATGGACCTGTCAAACCTTGTCGCAGCGTTCCCTTCGGGCCCATCGGCGCTACCGGTGGTGGCGTTGGTCGGGGCCATTTGGGTAGCCCTGGCGGCGGACCGCTGGTTCGGTGAGCCGCCGTTGGCCTGGCACCCCGTGGTCTGGATGGGTCACTATCTGGGATGGGTCGGGCGCTGGTTGCAGGGCTGGTCCCGGCAGGAGTCGGATCGTGCGCCGGATTTTAGGGCATTCTGGCTGGGAGCCCTTGTTTGGACTGCAGGTGCTGCTATTGTTTTGATAGTATCAGCGGCATTGCAGCTAGGCTTGAAGTGGTTGTTGGACCAATTGCTGGAGCAGGGCCCAGTTGCCTATGCTTGGGCCGTGGTGCTGGTCTGCGTGGTGTTGGGTGCGTTGCTCAAACCCACCCTGTCGTGGGCGCTGCTTCAAAGCGAAGTGCTGGCCGTTGAACGCGCGCTGCATCCTGAGCACGGTGGTTCGCTCATCCAGGGGCGTGAACGGCTGCGCTGGCTGGTCAGCCGTGACGTAGCGGCCCTGAGCGAAACCCAGGTGCGCGAAAGCGCCATCGAGACCCTGGCCGAGAATCTCAACGACTCGGTTGTCGCGCCCCTGTTCTGGTTTGTCCTGCTGGGCCTGCCCGGCGCGGCGCTTTTTCGCTATGCCAATACCGCCGATGCCATGTGGGGTTACCCCGGTGCTTACCAGGGCCGCAATTGGGCCTGGGCGGGCAAGTGGGCGGCGCGGGCCGATGATGTGTTGGGCTGGCTGCCGGCGCGGCTGACGGCGTTTTTGCTGGCCGTCGTGGTGCGCGGGTCGGGTGGCAGTCTGTCGCTGGGGCGGTTGCGTGCCGAGGCCGCTCGTACCCCGTCGCCCAACAGCGGCTGGCCCATGGCTGCCATGGCGCTGGCGTTGGGCGTGCGTCTGGGCAAGCCGGGCGGCTATGTGCTGCATGCACAGGGGCGCAGTGCGCAAGTGCGGGATACGGTTCTCGCCGTGTCTTATGCGTCAAAAGCACTGCTAGCCCTCGTGGTGATTGCGCAAGCAGCTCTTCTTCTGATAGCAATTCAGGGGCGCGCATGAGACCCCCCGGCACGCCGCGTATCCATGGCGGGCCTGATGCGCTGGGTGTTCCGCGCTTCGATTTTTCTACCAACAGCAACGCCTGTGGTCCGTGTCCGCAGGCGATGGCGGCCGTGCAGCAGGCCGATGCCACGCGCTATCCGGACCCGCACTATGCCGCGCTGCGTGCGCAACTGGCGTCCTTTCATGGCGTGGTGCCCGGGCGCATCCTGCTTGCTGGCAGCGCCAGTGAATGCATTTTCCGCCTCACGGCCTGGGCGGCGCGGGGTGGCGGCACCCAGGTGTGCGTGCCGCAGTATGCCTACGGCGACTATGGTCAGGCGGCGCAGGCATGGGGCTTGGGTGTGCGCAACATCGCCAGCGATGCCTGCCTGGTGTGGTGTTGCGAGCCGTCCAGCCCGCTGGGTGGGCCGCACAGCGGCTGGCCAATTGGCATTCTGGATGCCGGGTCGCAGTCGGTACCCATTGTTCTGGACTGTGCCTATGCGCCGCTGCGATTGAGTGGCGTGCCCTCACTGTCGGCTTGTCAATCAGCCCGACTTTGGCAGATGTACTCGCCCAACAAGGCGCTTGGTCTCACCGGTGTGCGAGCGGCCTATGCGATTGCGCCTGTGGGTGGCGAGTTGGCTGTACAGGCCTTGGACTCTCTGGCTCACTCCTGGCCGCTGGGCGCCCAAGGCGTGGCGCTGCTCCACGCCTGGGTGCAGCCGGAAGTGCAGGGCTGGATTGGTGAAAGTTTGCACACCTTGCGCCGATGGAAGACCGCGCAAATCGATATGCTCAGCAGCGCAGCCTGGAACTGCCTGCCCAGCGATGCCAACTTTTTTTGTGCCCAACCCGCGTCGGTCGACGAAGGTGTGCAGGATTTGGTGTTGACCTTGGCCCGCCTGCGCGCGTGTGGCGTCAAGTTGCGCGACGCCACGTCGTTTGGCTTGCCCGGCCATGTGCGGTTGAGTGTGCAGCCGCCGCAGGCGCAGGATGCACTGCGTCAGGCGCTGCAAGGGGGTCGTTGCTAAAAATGGGAACCCGCAACATGCCAAAACAACAAGTCCCGCTCAAAGCGGCCCACTGCTACGCGGAGGCTGGTGACGTATGACCGCCCAATGCATCATGGTGCTCGGCACCACCAGCGGCGCCGGGAAAAGCTGGCTTACCACTGCACTGTGCCGCTATTACGCGCGCCAGGGATTGAAGGTTGCGCCGTTCAAGGCGCAGAACATGAGTAACAACGCAAGAGTTGTGGCGTCTGCAGACGTGCAAGGTGAAATCGGCAGCGCCCAGTATTTCCAGGCCCTGGCAGCTCGCGCCGTGCCGGATGTGCGGATGAACCCCTTGCTGCTTAAACCCGAGCGCGACACCCACAGCCAGGTAGTGCTGATGGGTCAGGTGAGTGCCGAACTGACTGCTTTGCCCTGGCGCGGTCGCAGTTTGAAGGTATGGCCGCAGATCGCGGCGGCGCTGGACGAACTGCGGGCTGAGAATGATGTCGTAGTGATTGAGGGTGCGGGATCTCCGGCCGAGATCAATCTTTCTGGCAGCGACATCGTCAACATGCGGGTGGCATTGCATTGCAAGGCACGCTGTCTTCTGGTAACCGACATTGATCGGGGGGGTGCCTTTGCGCACTTGTATGGCACTTGGGCGTTATTGCCTGAAAACGAGAGAGCGCTGATCCAGGGCTTTGTATTGAACAAGTTTCGCGGTGATGCGAGTCTGTTGGCACCCGCGCCGCAGATGTTGCAGGACCTGACCAGCATTCCAACCGTCGCCACGCTGCCGATGTGGTGGCAGCATGGTTTGCCCGAAGAAGACGGCCTGTTCGATGACCGCAGTGTGGTGCCGGGCCGGATCACGAAGACTGTGGCGGTGATTGCCTACCCGCGCATCAGCAATCTGGACGAGTTTCAACCCCTGAAGAACATTCCCGGTCTGCGCCTGCAGTGGGTACGCAGTCCGAAGGAGCTGGCTGGTCTGGCCACAACCGATTGGATCATCCTGCCCGGCTCCAAGTCGACCAGTGCCGACCTGGACTGGTTGCGGTCTCAGGGGCTTGACGCTGCCGTGGCCGCGCATGCGCAGCAGGGCGGGGCGGTTTTGGGTGTCTGTGGTGGGCTGCAGATGCTGGGGGAGGCGCTGATTGATCCGCATGGGATTGATGGCAACGCGCCAGGGTTGGGGCTGTTGCCGCTTGTTACGGTGTTTGCGCAGGACAAGACGGTGCGGCATACACAGACTCGCTTTGTTACGGGTTGGTGTTCGCCTTCGCCATGGTCCGCTCTGGCGGGGGTGTCGGTTAGCGGCTATGAAATCCACCACGGTCAAACCGCCCAGCACCCCGCGATGGCGGCCAAGGGCGATGTCGCCCACTGCGTGCTGCCCGATGGGTTGGGTTGGCAAAATAGCGCCGGCAACGTATTGGGCCTGTATCTGCACGGCCTATTTGAAGACCCGGCCGTTTTGCAGGCCCTGTTTGGCGCCGGGGCGCCGACTCTGGACGCCGTTTTTGACGGCTTGGCCGACTACATTTCCCAGCATTTTGAGGTTGGTGTGTTGGCCTCTCTGATTGCACCTTCTGTCCCTTCCTGAAAGCATGCCATGCACTCCAATTTGCCCGAACTGACCGACATCAGCCAACCCGAACTCACACAGGCCCTGCAGCACAAGCTGAACGGCAAGACCAAGCCGGTGGGGTCGCTGGGGCGACTGGAAGGCCTGGCGATCCAGCTGGGCCTGATTCTGGGTACGGAAAACCCGGTGCTGGAGCAGCCGCAAATGGTGGTGTTTGCCGGCGACCACGGGCTGACCCAGCGTGGCGTCTCGGCATTTCCCAGTGATGTCACCTGGCAGATGGTCGAAAATTTTCTTGAAGGTGGTGCGGCAGTGAGTGTGCTTGCGCGCCAGCATGGGCTGACCTTGACGGTGGTGGATTGCGGGGTACAGCACGATTTTCTGGCCGGTTTTCCTGCCGATGTGGAGCGTCCCGGGTTGCGGGTGCACAAGGCGGCATGGGGCGCTGCCGACTCCAGCAAGGGTGCTGCCATGACCCGCGCCGAGTGCAGTCAGGCCATTGCCCACGGGCGCGCATTGGTGCAGGACCTGCCAGGCAATGCCCTGCTGCTGGGGGAAATGGGAATAGGCAATACCTCGGCTGCATCCCTGTTGCTGGCCAAGCTTACGGGCCTGGACATCGCCCAGTGCACTGGTGCCGGGACTGGTCTGGATGCCGCAGCCGTGCAGCACAAAACCGCTGTCTTGCGTGAGGCAATGGTGCGCCATGCGCGACAGACCGAGCCGCTGGGTATTCTGGCTGCGGTGGGGGGGCTGGAGATTGCGACCATGGTGGGCGCCGTATTGCAGGCAGCCCATGAGCGAAGGGTGGTGGTGGTGGACGGATTCATCGCCACCAGTGCCGTGCTCGTGGCCCACGCGGTGCAGCCCCTGGTGCTTCAGCGCTGCGTGTTCGCGCACCGCTCCGGGGAGCGCGGGCATGAGTTCATGTTGCAGCATTTGGGCGTGCAGGCGCTGCTGGACCTGGGAATGCGGCTGGGGGAAGGCTCGGGCGCGGCACTGGCGTGGCCCCTGTTGCAATCCGCCTGCGCCATCCTGCGGGACATGGCCAGCTTTGCGTCTGCGGGGGTCTCGGAAATTGCGGCCGCCGAAGATTTCAACGGCTGATCGCGTTTAGAAATCAGGTCTCCGTGTTGCGCTTTGTTCGTCATTTTCTGCTGGCTATTCAGTTCTTCACCCGAATCCCGGTGACCGGTCGGCTGGCCGATTGGGTGGGCTTCAGCCCAGTCATGTTTCGCGCCAGTGCGGCGCACTTCCCGGGCGTTGGCGTTTTGATCGGCACGCTGGTGGCGGGGCAGACGGCGATACTGCTGGGCTTGCTGCCACCAGGCCCCTTTGCGCCACTGGTGGGCGCCGTGATGGGCACGGTACTGAGCGTCATGGTGACAGGCGGCTTCCATGAGGACGGTTTGGCGGATGTGGCGGATGGCCTGGGTGGCAGTAGTGACCGGGACCGCGCCCTGGTGATCATGAAGGATTCGCGGGTGGGCGCCTTTGGGGTGTTGGCCGTGGTGCTGGCGCTGCTGGCCAAGGTTGCGCTGCTGGCGCTGATCGGATCGGTCAGTCCCCGCTGGATGCTGGCGGGAATTTTTGCGGCGCATGTGGTATCACGCGCCTGCGTGCTGCTGCTGATTCGGCTGATGCCGCATGTGGGCGACGCGGCGGGTTCCAAGTCCAAGCCGCTGGCCGACCAGATCAGCGGGCGCAGTCTGGCGGTGGCGGCTGTTTGGTGCTTTAGTGCGCTAGCCCTCGTGGCGGCGGTACAGGCTGCTATGGGTTTCGCAGCATGGCCATTGGTGATGGGCGTGCTGGCTTGCGGTGGGGCATGGGCCTATATGGGCCGCCTGCTGTGGCGTCGCCTGCAGGGTTTTACCGGAGATGGCCTGGGCGCGACGCAGCAGGTTTGTGAAATTGCCTTCTACCTGGGACTGGCGCTGGCATTATGAAGTTGTGGCTGGTCCGCCATGCCCGGCCCCTGGTGCCGTCGGGTGTCTGCTACGGCGCGCTGGACGTATCCGCCGACGAAAACGCGACACAGGTTGCGGCCGTTGCACTGGCCGGCGTACTGCCGCGCGGGGTTCAGCTGGTCTCATCACCGCTACAAAGATGTGAGCAGCTTACGCACTGTTTACGGGGGCTGCGACCCGATTTGTACCTCAACATCGATGCCAGGCTGGCAGAAATGGATTTTGGTGCTTGGGAGGGACAACGCTGGGATGCCATAGCCCGTGCCGAGCTCGACGGTTGGGCGGAATTCTTTGACACCTGGCGTTGTGGTGGTGCCGAAAACGTGCGAACTTTCATGGCCCGCGTGGGTGCCGCATGGGACGACACCTGTGCCTGCGCCCGGCCCACGGTGTGGGTCACCCATGCGGGTGTCATCCGCGCTGCCACTCTGCTGGCTCACGGAGTGCGCCAGATCGAGCAGGCAGACCGTTGGCCAATGCATGCGCCCGCGTGGGGACAGTGGCTGACCCTTGAGGTTTGACCGGCGCTATTTTTTGGCCGCATTTTCCTGTTTTTCCGCCAGAGCTTCCAAGCGCTTGATCATGTCTTGCACGCTCTCGGCAACGACTTTGACTTCGCCATCGGGCGTCTTGATGGTGACCGTGGATGGAGTCGGATCCTCGGGCTTGCCAGCCGGTGCCGCAATCTGAACCTGGGCGCCCGGTACGCTGATTTTGATTTCCGCAGCGCCGTTGTTGCCATGGCTGTCGGACAGGGAGGAAGGAAGGAAGGCCGAACTGGCCAGGCCTATGACCAAGTTGCCCAGTATTCCGGCAATCCCCGCTACAACCAAGTAGGAAACGGATTTTTCAGCTGGGTTCTTCATCAGCACTGGCAGACCCATGTACATCAGGTACAGCGAATACAGGGACCCAACCAGGGCCAGAATGCCCAGCCCTGGCATTGCGCTGAATATGCCAGCCAGCATGGCCGGCGTACTGGCATACACCGTCAGCTTGACCGCATTCATCAGGTTGGGTTCTCCGCCAAAGGCGCTTGCCAGCTGGCTGATCAGCCAGCCCCAGACAAAGATCATGACCAGGGTCATCACATACTGGCTCACCATGATTCCCAGGCCGCTGATCACGGGCACCTGCATGGACACGCCCAAGCCTCCGTTGCCCAACACGCTCCAGGCAAAGAAGGTTGCGACCGCGGGAATCAGCGCCAGTGTGGCCATATACGGAACGAACAGGCCTTGCCAGTCTGTGGTTTCCTGCTCAATCTTGACCCAGGTGGGGCCGGGGTCGGTAATGACTGCGCGAGCGCGTTCAACAATATCCATGGTGAAATTTCCGGAAGTATTAAAAAATGAGCCTGCGCGAGTCTAATTGACCGGGCCAATGCGTTGCAGCGCCTTGCGCACCAGCTGAATGTTGGTGCGCAGTGCGTAGAGTTCGTCGGTGTACGATAAAGGCACGCTGATCTTCTCGGCGTGGCGGTCCATCTGGTCGAGTTCGGCCAACAGCGCCTTGGTGTCTTGAGCGCCTGCCGCACGGGCTTCAATTTCACGCAATTGTGCGTACCACCGGAAAATCCGCGAGCGCACCCGAAACGCGTAGAGCGGCGGGATTACGCGGGACAGCGGCAGCAGCACCGCCAGGATGATGCCCATGGCCAGCCACATGCGCTCGACCAGGTTAGCCACCCAGAACGGCAGGTAGCGCTGAAGCAGGGGCGTGCCACCCTGGATGCTGCGTTCGGCTTCCTGGGCTAACGGGAGTTCGTTGTTCTTGAGGTTGGGGTACTCACGGGCGTGCTTGAACCATCCCGCGCTGCCATGGATGCTATTGCCCGCCAGGGCAAAGAGTTGCAGCAATGCCGGGTGCGTTGTGGTACGGGTGAGCAGGGTGGTGGTGGGCGCCACCAGGTGTACGTCCTGCGGCGGAACGTTGGACGCCAAGTCCACCACGCCGCGCGGCAAAAGGGCCGGGCTCAGGAACGAAAACCGGCGTGAGTACGCTTCACTCTGCGCGAAATTCATCAGCTTGATGCCCGGCGTTTGCAGCAGCATCTGCACCAGATTGGTTTCTGGGGCCGAGGCAAAAACAATGGCGTCCAGTTCGCCGGCCAGCAGTGCCACGGTGGCCGGTGTCTGCCCCAGCTGCGACAGGGTCAAACCGCCAGGTGCAATGTGGTTGCTGTCCAGCAGTTTGTTCATCAGATTGG
This sequence comes from uncultured beta proteobacterium, assembly GCA_903924955.1. GTDB lineage: Bacteria > Pseudomonadota > Gammaproteobacteria > Burkholderiales > Burkholderiaceae_C > Allorhodoferax. Next base: position 8,954 of record CAIYDK010000542.1, read on the forward strand.
GGATGCCGCTGCCAGACGTGCCCACGTTTACGCGCAGGCCCTGCAACTGTGTGAGGGACTCCAGGGTTTGCGGCGGGTTCGTGTCGACCGGTGCGACGGCCTCGCGGTAAAAGAGCCAAATCGGCTCCAGAAACAGGCTACCCAGCGACTCCAGTTCAGCGTCGTCCAGCGCACTGGGTTCTGCGGTCCCGCCCTGGACAAAGCCCAGGTCGGCCTTCGCTTCGCGCAGCAGGCGCAAGTTGTCTGCCGAGCCCTCGGAGGGAATCAACTCGACCGTGATGCCATCCTTGGCCAAAGCCTTTGCGTACCGTTTGCCGAACTCGGCATAGGCACTTTGCGCTGGCCCGGTGGCCAGTGTGACGTGTTTGGGCGGATTGGGGTCCAGCGACCAGTAGGCCAGCACCAATAAACCCAGGGCCAGCAAAATGAAGGGACCAACCGAGACGGCCAGGTCGCGCAGGGAGAGCAGGGTGTAGCGTATGGATTGGGTCACGCCGCGACCTTAGCACGACAAACACCATTTGAAGTGTCAGCGTGCGGGTGAGGGTGCGATTCAAAGTGAGTGCGCCGGACGACTCCGACCCCCATAAACCGGGGCCCGCCATCGCGGTGAGCACGCTGAGTGCGGGCAGCTATGGTGGTGGCAGCGACAACGCGTCAGAGTTTCTGTTGTGATCGATGGGGCGACACCATAACTGAGCAATGGCTCTCACTTTTCACCGATAGCGCAGCGGACATGTGCTCTGACCCTAAATTCGCGTTGTGGCCAAAGGGCAGATGCCCGCAAGGGGCTGATTGCAGTAGTAGCGCTAAGCGAATTGCCATCCGTAAAGCCGACAATGACCAAGATGAGGTTACGGCGTATCGGCTACCGACGTGGTGCGACCGTGATACGAAGCCGAGTAGTCGTTTCGAAGTAGACCATCTCGTAGATCTGGTGGGGCAGCCCGCAGCACAAATACATGACATCATCAGTGCATTGCCGAGCCACCCACATCGAACGGGAAATATGAAAACATCAAATTGCCTTGTAGCTGCCAGCATTTTGACCGCACTACTCTGGACCTCGGTTGCGCAAGCAGCACAACCGGCCTTCCAGCCACAGCAGTTCGCGAAAATCTTGGTACGCTCCGGGCAGTGTACGGGTTCG
>CAIYDK010000543.1 GCA_903924955.1 uncultured beta proteobacterium
GCGCCGATTGGTCACGTTCGCCACCGTTTGCGTCCAACAGCACAAACGGCGCAACGGCGTCCAGGTAGTCGCGCGCATAGGCTGCATCCTGATAGTCGAGCAATCGCGCCACCCCTTCGCCCAGCATGTCCCAGGCGCTGCGCGGAAAATCCTTGCGGATGCGCGCGAGCAAGGCTTGCTGCGTGGCGTTGGCGGCACGCTCGGGCAAGCGGCGCGGCGCAGTGGCACTGCCCAGGGAGTCAAGCGCGGTAGCGGCCTCAGCCTCGCCCCGCATTCTTTCTGCCAGGTCGGCCCCGGCGCGCAGCGCGCGCACGCTGGGCTCCACCCCCACGCCCCCGGCGCGCACCACGGCTTCAAAGTCGGCCAGCGCAAAGGGCAGGATTTGCGAACCCGCCAAGGCACCAAACAGGCTGGCCGATATGACACTGCCCTCCTTGCGCGCCAACGCGTTCATGTCTGCGGCGATCAGTCGCTTGGACTGGCTTCGCACCAGTTGCAGCACCGACTCGCCGTCAGACAAGCCGTTGCCAGGCACCATTTTTTCCTGCACTGCCAGGGTACGGTGGGTGCTGGTAATCAAGGTGGTGCGCTGCGGCGTGACAAAGCCGCGCTGGGTCGCGCGACCGGCTTCCATCAGCTCGGCGGCAATGACAATGTCCACATCCCCCGGCGTTGCCATCTGCGCCAGCACGGGTTGCGCTGTCACCCCCGGCGCTGGCGGGGGCACCATTTCGATGTAATAGATGGTGGCACCGGTGCGCTGCGCCACACCGGCAATCGAGGTGGCTTGTGCCACCCACCCCCGGCTTTCTGCCAGTGCCACGATCCAGTTCACCAGCACCCCACCGCCCTGCCCTCCCAGGGCCAGCACCGCAATATGTATGGCGTTGTGTGCCGTCATGCCCGCGTCTCCATGTCATACCAATCCAGCCTGCGCAGGCGACGCTCCCGCCGGGCCTGCACCCAGCCGATGAGCGTTGCGCGCAGGCGATGCCAGCCGCGCTCCAGGGCGCTGGCGTTGATCACTTTGTGCGCCTTGTAAAACGAGGGGCACAGCACGGCCGCGCTGGAGACTTCGCCACAATGCCCGCAGGCCACACACTGGTCGTCCACGTGCGCCACCGGGTCGGGCTTGAGCGCGTCGCCGCTGGAGGCCAGCGTCAGGCTGGGACAGCCCGACAGGCGCATGCACGCGTGGTCGCCGGTGCAGGTGACGGCATCCACGCCAAAGCGCTCATGCAGCACGCGCTCGCCTGCAGCGGCGGCTCTTTCCTTTGCAGGCTTTTCGCGGCGCTGGCGGTTCAACATGCACTCGCTTTGGGCAATGATGACCTTGGGCCCCTGAAACGCCGTGGACAGCGCTTCGCGCAACACACCGCGCATGCGCTCAACGTCGTAGGTTCGGTCCACCAACCGAACCCACTGCACGCCCACCCCGCGCACGGCGTCTTCGATGGCATGGCGCGTGCTGCGGTAGGCATTGGGGCCACGCGAAGAAGGCAAGTCCTGCCCGCCCGTGGCCGCCGCGTAGTTGTTGTCCACAACGACAAAAACGTTGTCCTGCTTGTTGAACACCGCGTTGGCAATGCCCGACGTCAGGCCGTTGTGCCAGAACCCGCCGTCACCCATGATGGCAATGGCGCGCTTGGACGTACCCAGTTGCCGCCCTGCGTTAAAGGCCGAGATGCTCGAAGCTCCCAAGCCATAGCCCATGGTGGTTGCCCCAATCGAGAACGGCGGCATGATCGAGAACAGGTTGCAGCCGATATCCGACCCCACATGGTGCGGCCCGAGTTCCTGCTCAACCAACTTGTAGGAAGAAAAAATCGGACGCTCGGGGCAGCCCACGCACAAGCCCGGGGGGCGCGCCGGCAACAGCCGCCCAAGCTCGGCCACTGCGTCCGGTGCCGCACCGGGACGCGGGGTGATGCCAACCGCCACCGCTGGCACCAGCGCCGCCGGGTGGTACTGGTTGAGGAAGCCGCGCAGCCCCTGTCTTACGTCGGCCACGGTGTAGTCGCCCCCTGCGGGCAGCAGGTCCTTGCCATGTACCAAAGTGGTTTTACCGGCGCGATGCAAGATGGCACGGATGCTTTGCTCGTGGTAGTCGGGTTGGCCTTCTTCCACCACCAGAACGGCTTGCTTGCCGGCGCAAAAGCGAAGCACTTCGGCTTCAACCACCGGATAGGCCACATTCATCACATACAGCGGCACGCGCGTCTTGCCGTACAGGTCGGCCAGGTCCAGATGCTTGAGCGCGCGCAGGGTGTTGTTGTAGTGCCCGCCCAGCAACACGATGCCGATGTGGCCAACGTCCCCGTCGAAGAACTCGTTGAGGCCGTGCTGCTGGATGAAGCGCAGCGCTGCGGGCATGCGCTGCGAGAGTTTTTCCTTCTCGTGCAGGAAGGAAGCCGGTGGCAGCACGATGCGGTTGAGGTCGCGCTGCGGATGCTCGAGCGCCTCGCGCAAGCTAAAGCGCGGGCGCTGGTTGGGCCGCGTCACAAAGCTGCCGTGCAAATGGCAGGAGCGGATGCGCAACTGCAGCATCACCGGCGTGTTGCTGGCTTCCGACAGCGCAAAGCCATCGTGCACCGCCTGCACGATCGCGGGCAAGTTGGGGCGCGGGTCGAGCAACCACATTTGCGACTTCATGGCAAACGCATGGCTGCGCTCCTGCATGATGCTGGAGCCCTCGCCATAGTCCTCACCCACCACGATCA
>CAIYDK010000544.1 GCA_903924955.1 uncultured beta proteobacterium
ACAGGTTGTTGATCAAATCCTGGCTGTAAAACTTGTAGCCTGCGCGAATGCGCTGCTTGTAGTCAAACAGCGCGGTCTTGATGGCCTGCACGGTATGAATCGTCTGCCCGGCAGTCTGAGGGATTCGGCACGCATCTGAGCATCAAATTGGCCTGTGGCCCCCGTGGGACGTGCGTAAGCAACTATCAAAAGCATAGTGGCTGTGGGCGCTGGGTTCACGCCAACGCCTCGTCGGCGGCGGCTTGCGCCTCTGGAAGTCGCAACTGGCCGGAGATGAGGCGCGGGAGCAAAGTGTCGCGCAGGGTTGCAAGAGTTCTGACTCTTTGATCATTTGCCGCCCAGCTTGCATCAATTTGAGCCAGTCCGGACTCATACAGCTTGCACACGACAGACTCAGACGGAACAACGATTTTTAGATCAGACTAGGTGCCAAGACTCAGATTGGCCTGTACCGCCTGTACCACTTTCTCGCCCATTTTTTGCTGGGACTCGCTTAGTCGGAGAAAACGGTTGATCAACCCGCTTGGAAAAATTCCGGGAAGAGGTTGAACCAGGGCCACCGCTTGATTGGTATTCGCGGGAAGGAAGGGTGCAACCCCTCACTCTACTCTATTGTGCAGAATTAGACGTTACAGTGTTGTCTATGCGTCGTGCCTTCACTATCCAGCGATGATTGATCCCCAGGCAGAAAGGACGCTGCGACAGGAGCGCCTGTCGTTGCCCGCGCTCACGACCGTGGTGTTCATTCACATCGGTCTGCTGTGGATTGCCTTGCAGTCGTCGCCAGCGCTGCCGGTGATGCGTCAGGTGGTCTACCAGATGCTCACGCCCATTACCCGGATGGCCGAGCAGGTTCCGGCCCCCATTGCTGCACAGGTTGTTCAACGCAGTGCCCGCTCCGTGCTCGGACCCATTGCCAGCGCGGCGCTAACTGTCCCGCCGGCCCCAATTACTCCCATGAAGCCGTTAGAGCGGCCCATAGAAAATGAGCCAGTGCCCGTTGTCGAAACTCCAGAGCCTCAACCACGCCATGTGCCAGTGGTGAAGGAGTCTGTGCCGATTGTGATGCCCGAGCCGCCACTTGTTCAATTGCCACCGCCGATGCAAGAGCTGGCACAAATACCCGCGCAACTCCCAGAACCGGCACCAGCACCAGCACCAGCACCTGCGCGGGCCTTGGCTATCACTGCGGTCGAGAAGCTGCCTTCGGGGGGGACTTCGGTAGGCGCGGCGCCCGTGGTTGTGGGGGGCGATTCCGCGTCACGAGTGGGTGCTGGTTCGGGCCTGATTTACCCGAACTACATGGAAAAGAGTCCTCGTCAAAAGAGTTTTTCCGAGATGGCGAACGAGCAATTGAATCCAGGGGGCCGTCGGGGCAAATTTGCGGAGTCGGTTGACGCCGCGGAGATGCCTGATTGTCTGGCTGCCAACCAGCCAGGAGGCCTATTGGCAGCGCCATTGATCGCCTATAAAGCGGCAACCGGCAAATGCAAATGAACACTTCACAGGAATGCTGCTAATGAATGCAATAACTTTGAGTAAAACAAATCTTCGGTGCGTGTGCCGATGGAGAGCACTTGCCTCGGCAGGCACCATGCTTTTGGCGTGTCTTTTTGCTTGTCCTTCGTTTGCACAATCGGCGGTTTCACCAGTGAGCCCGGTCGGGTCTGCTGTGATAGCGCAGTCGACGACATCCCCGAGCATGGCCCAACAGCCAGCCGTTATCGGCGGTGCAGCGGGTGGGAGTAGCGCATCCAACCCCTATGGATTGCGGGTCGTGTGGGCGCAAGGCGATCTGGTGGCACGGTCGACCCTGGTCTTGCTGACGTTGATGTCGTTGTTGAGTTGGTATGTCATTGTGGCCAAGCTAATTGAGCAACGCCGCCAGGCGGTGCAGGCCCAGTCGGCACGCGCAGCATTTTCTAATGCGGACTCATTGCAAAAGGGCGTTGCATCGCTTGGGAAGGATAGCCCTTTTAGAGTTCTTGTGGATTCCGCGATGGATGCATTGCGCAAATACGAAAGTTTGGCTGGGCAGGTTGAAGTGGGGACCTGGTTGAGCCAGGACATCGTGCGCAATGTAGCAACATTGCAAATGCGGATGCAGTCGGGCCTCTCAGTATTGGCCACAGTCGGTTCCACCGCGCCCTTTGTGGGTCTGTTCGGCACGGTCTGGGGCATCTACAACGCGTTGATCACTATTGGTTCGACCGGTCAGGCCTCCATTGACAAGGTGGCTGGCCCCGTGGGCGAGGCGCTCATCATGACGGCATTGGGTCTGGCCGTGGCTGTGCCGGCGGTGCTGGGTTACAACTGGTTGGTGCGCCGAAACCGGGTGGTCCTGCACAGCACCAAAGGATTTGCCTCCGATTTGCACACGCTGTTGCTCATTGAAATAGAAAAGAGCCAGCGCAGGGGAAAATCCGTAAAAGTTGCAGGTTGAGCCATGGCCATCGACTTTGAGGCCTTCGAAGCTGTTTCAAGCGGGTCTGGCACCGATGAAGACATGCTGTCAGAGATCAATACCACGCCGTTGGTGGACGTGATGCTGGTCCTGTTGATCATCTTTCTGATTACCATTCCCGTAGTGAATGCCGCCGTGTCGGTGAATCTGCCGCGCGAAAGCAATCAGTTGCGTCGAGCCCTGCCGGAGACAGTCATCGTTTCAGTTGATGCGAACGGTGCCAGTTATTGGTTCGACGCCAAGTTGACCAGCAACGAGATTCTCCAGCAGCGACTTGCCAAGATTGCCGCTCAGAGTCCGCAGCCCGAGGTGCATATCCGCGCCGATGCACATTCTGACTTTGCTGCTGTGGCCCAGGTGGTTTATGCCTGTCAGGTAGCGGGCATAGCCCGAGTCGGGTTTTTGACCGAGCCACCTGTTTCACCCTGAAAGCTCAGCACCATGGCCATTGATTTTGCGGATGATGACGAGGACGAAGGCCACGTCGCACCCAGTATGAACACCACGCCATTGATCGATGTTTTGCTGGTGCTTTTGGTGATGCTCATCATCAGCATTCCAATTCGCCTGCACTCGGTAAGCATGGATCTGCCTGGCGGCTTGCCGCCGCCCGATGCGCAGTTGCCCCAGGTGGTGCGGCTTGAAGTGTCCGCTGGCAACCAGGTGCAGTGGAATGGCGCCCACGTTGCCGACCGCGTGGAGTTGGAGTCGTTGCTGCAAATGGCCTCCCGGCAAACGCCTGTACCAGAGATCCATGTTCATGCAGACCCCAAGTCCAAATACGACACCGTCGCTGCGATATTGACCGCCGCACAGCGCCAGGGGTTGCAAAAAATCGGAGTGGTGGGCTTGGATGACTACGCCCAGCCTGTGCGTTAAGCCCTATGGGTTTAGAGGAGACTGTGTCGCGAAGTTCAGCAACAGTTTGTCGTGTTGTGTGAGGTTGATGAATGCCAGGCCAATGTAATAGCTGTCGTCCTTTAGCGAACGGTTGTTGTGGCAGATGCTGGCTGCAACCTTTAAATTGACCGGGGCATTGTCAAAGTTCACTTCGATGCACAGGTTTACCTTGTCACCGACGGGGGCCAGCGCCGAATCAGTCTTGATCATCGCTCCTTGTATGCTGATATCCACCAAGGTAGTCGACAAAGGCTCGGTTTCGGGGATGTCGTTTTTCGCAGGAACCTGCACAGTGGTGGGCCATGATGTTTTGGTGCGCATGGACTGTCGAACCAACGTCGCATCAACTTGCGCCGGGTAGGCCAGCAACGCATAGGCGAACGGCTTTTGAAAGGTTTGAAGGACTTTGCTCAGGAATGAAAATTCGTACTGGCCGGTGAAACCCCGTACGACACAAATCTCGCCTTCCTCAAGTTCTGTTTTGACTCCCTCGGGGCCCATGGGGCCCACCATGACGCCTTTGCTTTCAATGGCCCCAAAAAATTGCGACTCTTTCTTGCTCGCGCCTTCCACCAGACGGCGGGTTTGCAGGGCCATGCCGGTGCGCAAGCCCAATGCCTTGAGGGGCATCCGGCTCACGGGGGCTGTGGTGTCAACGTCTTGGCTCATGGGAGGCGCTTTCGGGTGGTTGCGGTTGCCAGGTGATGACTGAAATAGGGGCCTTCATTGGGCTTTTGCAACAGGATTTCTGGCTAAGATGGTACACCGGGGGGCGCTCACAAATAGGTGCAACCCAGTTCAAGGAGTTCAATATGAGAGCAACTCAAAACATTTTGTGCACCCTTGTGGCCAGCGCCATGGCGGGTTTTCTGGCGGGTTGCGCCGATCTTAATGATACGGGGTTGGCGGCGCTGTCTTACAAGGTTCCGGCATTCGCCATCGTTGATGAACAACTGGTGCACGGCGAGATGGTTCTGTTTCCGGACCATACGGGAACGATCACCCTGCGTGCGGAGGTGGCTGCAGCGGGTACGGGCCCGGAGTCCGGGGGTTCACCCAGACCCACTGGCAAGCCGGTCTTGACCAGCTGCGTTGGGCGCATGCGATACACGGGCACAACGGCTGGAGTGATTGATTTGCGGTGCAACGACGGCGCCATAGCTGATTTGCGCATGGCCCTGATTGGGGACACCCGTGGCTATGGGTATGGTTACACCGGCTCCGGGCTTGCCAGCGTGGTGTTTGGATTGACGCCCATCGAAGCGCGAGCCCATCTCACGGTGCCACCAGGCAAGCAGTTGCTGGAACGTACGGAGGGTGGCGGGCTGGAGCTGAAATGATGCAATATTTGGACGTTTTTGCATGACCGAGTCGGTTGATTGCGTCGTCATTGGCGCCGGGGTGGTGGGCTTGGCGGTGGCTCGCGCACTGGCCTTGGGTGGACGTGAGGTGCTGGTTCTTGAAGCCTGCTCTGCCATTGGCACGCAGACCAGTTCGCGTAACAGCGAAGTCATTCATGCCGGTATGTATTACCCAACGGGTTCCCTAAAGGCACAACTCTGCGTGCGCGGCAACGCTTTGCTGTATGACTATTGTGCTGAGCGAAGCATTGGCCACCAGCGCTGTGGCAAGTTCATTGTGGCTACGACGCCGGATCAGTTGGCTCAGTTGGAGACCATCCGTGCCCGTGCGCTGGCCAATGGCGTCACCGATCTGGTTCTGCTGGACCGCGCCCAGGCCCTCGCGGCAGAGCCGGCCCTGCAGTGCGTGGGTGCCCTGCATTCACCTTCAACCGGCATCATTGACAGCCATGGCTTGATGCTTTCACTGCTGGCTGACCTGGAGCATGCGGGCGGAATTCTTGCATTAAATTCACCTCTAGCCCTCGCAGAATGTGCGCAGGACGCTATTGAATTGGTAGCAAACGACGGGACCCACCTGTCTGCCAAAACGGTCATCAACGCCGCTGGCTTGCTGGCCCCCGCCCTGGCAGCCCGCTTTACCGGCCTGGACCTGTGCCACGTGCCCCAAGCCCATTTCGCCAAAGGCAACTACTTCACGCTGGCCGGGCGCTCTCCGTTCTCACACCTCATTTACCCGGTGCCCGAAGCGGCCGGGCTGGGCGTGCACTTGACGCTGGACCTGGGCGGTCAGGCCCGTTTTGGCCCGGACGTTCAGTGGGTGGACACGCCAGACGACACGCAAGTGGAGGCCGCACGTGGCGATGTTTTCTACGCCGAAGTCCGCAAATACTGGCCCGACCTGCCTGATGGTGCTTTACAGCCTGCCTACGCCGGCATACGCCCCAAGATCAGTGGACCCAATGAGGCAGCCCGCGACTTTTGCATTCAAGGCCCCAAAGAACACGGCGTGCCCGGCCTGGTCAATCTGTTTGGTATCGAGTCACCCGGCCTGACCAGTTGTCTGGCCATTGCCGAGTTGGTTCGCGTTTTGCTATCGAATAAATAGCTTGTTACGCAATATCGACGGGGGCTAGCGCCTGTTTTTACCCAAGGCTTTGATTGCCAGAGCCGAGTCCTTGACCAACTGCGGCCCCTTGTAGATCAGCCCGGTGTACATCTGCACCACATCGGCCCCGGCGCGGATTTTTTCCACTGCGTCTTCGGCGCTCATGATGCCACCCACCCCGATGATGGGATATTTCGGGCCCAGTGCAGCGCGCAGTTGCGCTATGACCCGGTTGCTGGCTTCACGCACTGGCGCCCCCGACAGGCCACCCGCTTCCTGCGCATGCTCCATGCCCTTGACAGAGTCGCGGCTGAGCGTGGTGTTGGTGGCCACCACGCCGTCCATGCCATGGCGCACCAGTGTGGCTGCGATCACGGCGATCTGCGCCTCATCCAGATCCGGTGCAATCTTCACAAAAATCGGAATACGCCTGCCGTGCTGCTTCTGTAGCGCCTCGCGCCGCGTGGCAATGGCGCCCAACAGCGCATCCAGCGCCTCGTCACTTTGCAGGGCGCGCAGGTTTTTGGTGTTGGGGCTGGAGATATTGATGGTCACGTAGTCCGCGTGCGGGTAGACGCCGTCCAGGCAGATCAGGTAGTCATCGGTGGCGTTCTCGATGGGCGTGGCTGCGTTCTTGCCGATGTTCAGGCCCAGCAGCATGCCGGGCTGGTTCTTGCGGCGCAACGCCGAGCGTTGTACGTTTTTCAGAAACGCGTCGAGCCCCTCGTTGTTGAACCCTAGCCGGTTGATCAATGCATTGGCCTTGGGCAGGCGGAACATGCGGGGCTTGGGGTTGCCAGACTGTGCCTTGGGCGTGACCGTGCCCACTTCCACAAAGCCAAAACCCATGGCGGCCAGGCCGTCGATGCATGTGGCATTTTTGTCCAGTCCGGCGGCCAGGCCAACGCGGTTGGGGAATTTAAGCCCGGCCAGTTCAATGGGGTCATCCACGGTGGCCACGCAATAGGCCCAGGTCAACGGAGTGCCCTGCACGCGGGCCAGGCTGGCCATGGTCAGTTCGTGGGCCACCTCCGGGTCCATGCTAAAGAAAACACGCCGCGCCAGACCATAGGGAACAAGAGACATTGGATAATTCCTGCAATTTATCAAAACTACCGGGATTTTCGCCGATGACCAACTCCATGAACCCAGACACTGCCGCCGCACCCGCCTTGACGCAGGACCAGCTCAAAACGCTGGTCGGACAGGCGGCTCTGAACTATGTCGTACCTGGTGACATCGTGGGCGTGGGGACCGGCTCCACGGTCAACAAGTTCATTGATGCTCTGGCTACGATGAAGGACCAGATCAAGGGCGCAGTATCCAGCTCGGTCGCCAGCACCGAGCGCCTGTTGGCTCTGGGTATTCCGGTGTTCGATTCCAACGATGTGTCGCGTCTGTCGGTCTACATTGATGGTGCAGACGAGATCGATGGCCACGGCAATATGGTCAAGGGTGGCGGCGCGGCGCTGACGCGCGAGAAAATCGTGGCGGCCCAGTCCGACCGTTTTGTCTGCATTGCCGATGAGTCCAAACTGGTTAAAACGCTGGGGGTTTTTCCGCTGCCGGTGGAGGTGATTCCCATGGCGACGCGGCGGGTGATGGCGCAGTTTGTGGCCAAGGGTGGCGACGCCAAATTGCGCCTGAAGGATGGCAGGCCTTTGGTAACCGACAACGGCCAGCACATTGTGGATGTCACCGGCTTGCAGATCACCGACCCTTTGGCATTCGAAGCCGAGGTCAGTCAGTGGCCCGGCGTGGTGACCGTGGGCGTATTTGCGTTCCAGCGTGCCCAGGTCTGTCTGCTGGGTACGGCCAGCGGTGTGAAGACCTTGACGTTTTAGCCGCCGGCTAGAAGGTAATCCCGGCCGGGTTGGATGGGTTGGGGGGTGGTGGCTGGTAGGCTGGCTCGGTGGCAGGCGCTGTTGGCTTTTCTTCTGCCTTGGCGGTCGGAGCCTTTTGCACGGTTACCAGCGGCGTTGGGGCAGGGTACTTGTAGGCCGCTGGCAGTGCGGACTTTTGAGGATAGCCCGCTGCATCCAGGTACTGTGTCCACTCCACATCGGACAAGCCCTTGATGCGCTGGCTGCCAATGGTCAGGTAGGGTAGAGAACTGTCGCCAGTCAGGCGTTGCAGGTAATCGTGGTCTTCCGGGGTGCTGACGGTGCGTTCATTGAAGGGCACGCCGCGGGACATTAAAAAAGTCCGACCGGAGTCGCATGGAGCGCACTTTGTCGAGGTGTACAACACCACCGGGTACTTTGACACGACCTGTCGAAGTTCTAATGGCAGTGCAGTGCCGGTCGAGTCGGTCTTGGCGCCTACACCCGTACTGGCAATCTTGCCCTGTTCGGCGCTGGTTGGAGGTTTGTCGGAGAACGTGACCTTTCCATCCGCACCCACTATGCGGTAGACCGTTTGCGCTTGCAAGCCGGTTGCAATGCTGAACGCTGCGGCACAGGCCAGCAGGTAGGCAAGGGTGTGTTGTTTCATGTCGCGTCCTCCAGTTGTCATCATGTTGCCATACCTTGGTGGCGCAGTAGGGCGTCCAGTGTCGGTTCGCGACCCCGAAAAGCCTTGAACGACTCCATGGCCGGGCGACTGCCGCCTGCTTCCAGTATGGCCTGGCGGTATTTTCTACCTGTTTCCAGATTTGGCAATCCGTCCGGTCCGGCTGTCTCCTCAAACGCCGCATAGGCATCGGCGCTGAGTACCTCAGCCCACTTGTAACTGTAGTAGCCCGCCGCGTAGCCACCTGCAAAAATGTGACTGAAGGTGTGGGCCGTGCGGCTCCAATCAGGGGGCAGCATGACGGCCACTTCATTGCGTACCTGGCGCAGCAGCGGCATGAAGTCATCACCGGGCTTATGGGTGGTGTGCAACAGCATGTCAAAAAGAGATAACTCGATCTGGCGCAGCGTTTGCAGGCCGCTCTGGAAATTTCGGGCGGTCAGCATCTTGTCGAACAGCGCTCGGGGCAGCGGTACGCCGGTTTGCACATGGGCTGTCATGTGACGCAACACATTCCACTCCCAACAGAAATTTTCCATGAACTGGCTAGGCAGTTCCACCGCATCCCACTCCACACCGCTGATGCCCGACACATCATGCTCGTTGACCTGGGTGAGCATGTGGTGCAGACCATGTCCAAACTCGTGGAACAGGGTGGTGACGTTGTCGTGTGAGAGCAGAGCGGGCTGCTTCTTGCCATCCACCTCAACACCATCGGCAAAATTGCATACGAGATGGGCCACCGGTGTTTGCAACTCCGCGGTGTCGGGGCGCAGCCAGCGGGCACGCACATCATCCATCCACGCGCCGCCGCGTTTGCCGCTTCGCGCCGTTGGATCCAGATAGAACTGGCCAATCAGTTGAGTGCCTTGCGGGCCCGATCGTTCAATGCGGTAGAACTCTACGTTGGCGTTCCATACGGGAGCGTGGTCGCGGCTGATGGACAGGTCGAACAGGGTTTCGGCAATTTTGAACAAACCTGCCATTACTTTGGGCAGGGTGAAGTACTGTTTGACTTCCTGCTCGCTAAAGGCATAGCGGTCTTCCTTGAGCTTTTCGCCGACAAAGGGCCAGTCCCAAGGTTGCGGGTCTGTCAGCTTGAGGTGCTCATGGGCAAAGTTGCGCAGGTCGGCCAGGTCTTGCTCCGCAAAAGGGCGTGCCTTTTGTGCCAAATCGCGCAGAAAGCTGATCACCACTTCCGGGGACGATGCCATTTTTGGAACCAGCGACAGCGCCCCAAAATTTGGATACCCAAGCAAGGCGGCTTCCTCCTGTCGCAGGGCCAGTATGTTGTGGATGCCCTGCGTGTTGTCAAATTTCAGCGTGGCTGCATCGGCCTGATCAGACCCTCGCGTGACATAGGCGCGGTACAACGCTGCACGCAGGTCGCTGCTCTGTGCAAACTGCATCACGGGCAGGTAGCACGGCATCTTCAGCGTCAGCTTGTAGCCTGCTTTGCCTTCCGTCTGGGCTGCAGCCAAGGCAGTTTTCTGCACATCGTCGGGTACGCCGAGCATTTCCTCGGCCGTGGCGTAGTAGCTGAAGGCATCCGTAGCATCCAATGTGTTCTCACTGAATTTCTGACTCAACGCGGCCTGCTGCTCCTGGATCTCGGCAAAGCGGTCTCGTTGCGCGCCGGCGAGTTCGGCGCCTCCCAGCACAAAGTTGCGCATCGCATTCTTGTGCGCCTGAAGCTGCTCGGCGTTGAGTGTGTGAACGTCTATGGCCTTGTACTTGGCGTACAGCCGTTCATCGGCGCCCAGGCGGGTCCAGAATTCGGTGACAGCTGGCAACGCCGCGTTGTAGGCAGCGCGCAACTCAGGCGTGTCAGCCACGCTGTTGAGGTGGCTGACAGCGCCCCATGCGATGCCCAGTTTTTCGGTCGCCACATCCAGCTCGCGGGCAATCGATTCCCAATGCGCGGGGAAGTCCGCTGCAGTTACTGTTTCAAGGGCATTGCTGGCGCCGGTCAGCAATGTTTCGATCGCACTTTCCACATGCTCAGGGAGAATTTGATCAAACAGGGGCAGGGTGGCGGAACTCAGAAGCGGGTTCATGGGTGAACTCCGGCTTCGCGCTCGGCCGCTTCAATGGTGTTTACCAGCAGCATGGTGATGGTCATGGGCCCCACACCGCCAGGTACCGGGGTGATGTGGCTGGCCACCGCGCTCACGCCAGCAAAGTCGACATCACCGCAGAGCTTGCCGGCGTCGTCACGGTTCATGCCCACATCCAGCACCACGGTGCCGGGTTTTACCATGTCTGCAGTCAAGACGTTGCGTTTACCCACGGCAGCAACGATCACGTCGGCCTGCAGGGTCATGGCTTTGAGGTCGGCCGTGGCGCTGTGGCACACCGTCACGGTTGCATTTTTTTGTAATAGCATCAACGCCATGGGCTTGCCAACGATGTTACTTCGCCCAATGACCACTGCATGTTTGCCGCGCAGGTCATAGCCGATGGACTCCAGCATCTTCATGCAGCCATAGGGCGTGCAGGGCCAGAATCCGGGCTGACCCACCATCAACGCACCCGCACTGGCAACGTGGAAGCCGTCGACATCTTTTGCGGGTGAAATGGCTTCGATGACTTTGTGCGCGTCAATGTGCGCGGGTAACGGCAACTGGACCAGAATGCCGTGAATGCTTGGGTCGTTGTTGAGTGCATCAACCCGGGCCAGCAACTCGGCTTCGGTCATGGCGGCTTCATATTTTTCCAACACCGAGTGCAGGCCCGCATCGGAACAAGCCTTGACCTTATTGCGCACATAGACCTGGCTTGCCTGATTTTCGCCCACCAACACGACGGCCAGGCCGGGGGTGACGCCACGCGCCTTTAGCGCCGCGGTGCGCTTCGCGACATCTTCTCGCAGCTGTTTGGAAAGGGCTACTCCATCAATGATTTTGGCAGTGGGTGTCATATAGGGCTTTCAAATTAAAAAAGCCCGCAGTCCTTGCGGGGCGGGCGTGAGATGCTATGAAGAAAGTAGCGTCAGGCTTTTGGTGCGTTTTGCCCGAGGGCAATTTTCAGCAAGTCGGCCACAGTGTTGGCACTGAGTTTTTCCATGATGTTGGCACGGTGTGCCTCCACCGTCTTGATGCTGATGCCCAG
>CAIYDK010000545.1 GCA_903924955.1 uncultured beta proteobacterium
AATCGACGTATTCGTACTCGGTTTACTTTTTTGCTGTCCGTTCCTGCAATGCGCGGATCGGGCACATCGACGGTGTCCACGTTGGGCGCAATCGTGCGGAAGGGGTTGTTTCCTAAGGATTTTCATGAGTTTGAAATGTGGCATCGTTGGTTTGCCCAACGTGGGTAAGAGCACTTTGTTCAATGCGTTGACCAAGGCTGGCATCGCGGCGGAGAACTACCCCTTCTGCACGATTGAACCCAATGTGGGCATAGTAGAGGTGCCCGATGCACGCATGGCGCAGTTGGCTCAAATCGTCAAACCTGAACGCATGGTGCCGGCGGTGGTCGAGTTCGTGGATATCGCTGGTCTGGTGGCTGGCGCAAGTACCGGAGAGGGCCTGGGCAACAAGTTTTTGGCCCACATCCGCGAGACCGATGCCACTATTAATGTTGTGCGCTGCTTTGAAGATGACAACGTGATCCATGTCTCTGGCAAGGTGGACCCCATCTCCGATATTGAAGTCATTCAGACCGAGCTGTGCCTGGCTGACTTGTCTGCGGTAGAGAAAGCCTTGCATCGCGTCACCAAGACGGCGCGTTCGGGTGACAAGGAATCCATCAAGCTTGTCGCCATTCTCGAGAAATGTCAGGCTGCGTTGAATGAGGCCAAGCCCGTGCGCACGATTGATTTCAGCAAGGAGGAGTTGCCGCTGTTGCAACAGTTTTTCCTGATCACCGCCAAGCCCGCCATGTTTGTGGCTAATGTGGCCGAAGATGGATTTGCAAATAATCCGATGCTGGATCGCCTGACTGCCTACGCCACAGCGCAAAACGCACCGGTGGTGGCCATCAGCGCCAAGCTCGAAGCCGAGATGTCGGAGATGAGCGACGATGACCGGCTGATGTTTCTCGAGGAGTTGGGCCAGAGCGAGCCCGGCTTGAATCGGCTGATTCGTTCGGCCTACAAACTGCTGGGCCTGCAAACTTACTTCACCGCCGGTGTAAAAGAAGTACGCGCCTGGACCATCCATGTCGGCGACACCGGCCCACAGGCCGCCGGCGTGATTCACACCGACTTCGAGAAGGGCTATATCCGCGCTCAGACCATTGCGTTCGAGGATTTCATTGCCTTCAAGGGGGAGCAGGGCGCCAAAGATGCAGGCAAGATGCGCGCTGAGGGCAAGGAGTACGTTGTCAAGGATGGTGACGTGATGAACTTCCTGTTCAGCTCTTAAATTTTTGGAAAATAGGGCTGTAGCCCCCGTGGAATATGCGTGGACAGCTCCTGAAACGATAGTGACTCAGGAGCTGTTTTGCATTGTCACCAAAGTTTGACCAAACCTGTCAGTGCCGCAGTCATCGTGACATAACGTACAAATTTGCCGATGGCCATGTAAATGAGGCAAGGCCAGAACGGCAGTTTGAGCCACCCCGCCACCGCACACAGTGGGTCCCCCACGCCGGGCAACCAGGCCAGCAGGCAAGCCTTGGGACCAAGCCTTTCTAACCAGTCCAGCGCTTTGGTGTGGGTCGGTGAATGGCGGTATTTGTCTACTGCTCGATGCGCACCGTGGCCCATCCACCAGTCCACCGCGCCGCCAAGTGTGTTACCGACTGTGGCGACCAGCACGACGGGCCAGAATTGTTCCGGATTCAGTTGCACCAGACCGAAGACAACCGGCTCCGAGCCCATTGGCAGCAGGGTGGCCGAGATGAACGAGACCACAAAGACTGTGCTCAGGCTGTATTGGGGCAGCGAAAGCAGAGTGAGCAATTGGTTGATCCAGTCGGGCATGGGTGCAGTTTATTTCAATTGCTGAAATTTTGGGCAGCTAGAATGGTGTCCGACCCGCGTCACCGCTTTCAGAACCCACCCCAATCCCCTCAGAAATCCGCATGCACATCGGCCACTTCGCTATGGCGAATCCCCTGTTTGTTGCGCCCATGGCGGGTGTGACTGACCGGCCATTTCGGCAGCTGTGTAAGCGTCTGGGTGCTGGCTATGCGGTGAGTGAAATGGTGACATCCCGGCGTGATCTGTGGGATACCCTGAAGACCTCGCGGCGTGCAAATCACGATGGCGAACCTGGCCCCATTGCTGTCCAGATCGCTGGCACTGAAGCGCAAATGATGGCCGATGCGGCCGTGTACAACATCGAGCGCGGCGCGCAAATCATCGACATCAACATGGGCTGCCCAGCGAAGAAAGTCTGCAATAAGTGGGCCGGTTCTGCCCTGATGCAGGATGAAGCGCTGGCCCTGTCCATTGTCGAAGCCGTGGTGGCGGCCTGTGCACCACGCAACGTACCGGTGACCCTGAAGATGCGCACCGGATGGTGCCAGGCGCACAAGAATGCCGTCACATTGGCCCGGACCTTCGAGAGTGCAGGGGTGCAAATGCTGGCCGTGCACGGTCGAACGCGCGAGCAGGGTTACAAGGGAGAGGCCGAGTACGACACGATTTCGCAGGTCAAGACTTCGGTGCGGATTCCCGTAGTGGCTAATGGCGATATCACCACGCCCGAAAAAGCACGCGCTGTGCTACAGGCTACGGGGGCGGATGCCATCATGATCGGTCGCGCAGCACAGGGTCGGCCATGGATCTTTCGCGAGATTGCCCACTTTCTGGCCACAGGTACGCATCTGGCCCCCCCTCTGGTCAGCGAGGTCAAGCGACTGCTAGTGGACCACCTGCATGACCACTACAGCCTGTACGACGAATTCATCGGCGTGCGCTCGGCGCGCAAACACATTGGCTGGTATGTGCGTGACCTGCCCGGTGGAGAGGACTTTCGCAACCGGATGAATGCATTGCAGGACAGCGTGGCGCAGGTGGCTGCGGTTGAAAAGTTCTTTGACGATTTGAACGAGAAGACGGACCGCATCCCGGCAAACGGCGGTGTGGCCAACACAAGAGGAAGAGACATGACGGAATGTGTTTTATGAGCAAGAAGCTCCTTGAGGAAAGTGTCCGTACCAGCCTGGAAGGCTACTTTCGCGATTTGCGCGGTACCGAGCCTGGCGGAATGCATGACATGCTGGTGCGCGCCGTAGAGAAACCCCTGCTGGAAGTGGTGATGGCGCAGGCCGATCACAACCAGTCCAGGGCTGCGCAATGGTTGGGTCTGAACCGCAACACCTTGCGCAAGAAATTGCTGGAACACCGATTAATCGACTGATTGCCCCATTTTTAACTTCACCCCTATCACCATGAACGCACTCATCTCCGTCTCTGACAAAACTGGCATCATCGAACTGGCGCAGGCCCTGCACGCACAAGGTATCAAGCTGCTCTCCACCGGCGGGACCGCCAAACTGCTGGCCGAAAAGGGCCTGCCTGTGACCGAAGTGGCCGACATGACGGGGTTCCCTGAAATGCTGGATGGGCGGGTCAAGACTCTGCACCCACGCGTGCACGGCGGCTTGCTGGCCCGCCGTGATGTGCCTGCGCACATGGCTGCGCTAGCCGAACATCAGATCGACACCATCGACGTGCTGGTGGTGAACCTGTACCCGTTTGAAGCGACGGTAGCCAAGCCGGGCTGCACGCTGGAAGACGCCATCGAGAACATAGACATTGGCGGTCCCGCCATGGTGCGCAGTGCCGCCAAGAACTGGAAAGACGTTGCGGTGCTGACGGATGCATCGCAATACGCCACCGTGATTGCAGAACTCAAATCCGCAGGCAAGGTTTCTGACAAGACCAAGTTCGCCTTGTCGGTGGCCGCATTCAACCGCATCAGTCAGTATGACGGCGCCATCAGTGATTACCTGAGCTCCGTGCAGGTCGGTGACGATGTGCCCGCCGGTGATGTGGCGCCCACGCTGAGCCACTTTCCGGCCCAGTTCAACGCGCAGTACACCAAGGTGCAGGACATGCGCTATGGCGAGAACCCACACCAGCAGGCATCTTTCTACCGCAGCGCCAACCCCGCTCTGGGCGCACTATCCACTGGCGTGCAGCTGCAGGGCAAGGAGTTGAGCTACAACAACATTGCCGATGCCGATGCGGCGTGGGAATGTGTCAAAAGCTTTGAAACGACGGCCTGCGTCATCGTCAAACATGCCAACCCTTGCGGCGTGGCGGTAGGCGCAACTGCGCTGGACGCCTACAGCAAAGCCTTTCAGACCGACCCGACCTCGGCGTTTGGCGGCATCATCGCCTTCAATTGCCCGGTCGATGGTGCCGCTGCACAGATTGTTGCCAAGCAGTTTGTGGAAGTGCTGATGGCTCCCGCCTTCACCCAAGAGGCGCTGGACATTTTCAAGGCCAAGGCCAATGTGCGCCTCTTGCGCATCGCCCTGCCGGAGAACCGTGCCGACATTCTGAACGCTGGCCGCAACAGCCTGGAGTTCAAGCGCGTGAGCGGCGGCCTGCTGGTGCAGGAAGCCGACAACCACATCCTGCATTTGTCAGACTTGAAGGTGGTTACCACTGTGCAGCCCACCGCCGAGCAACTGCAAGACCTGCTGTTTGCCTGGACAGTGGCCAAATACGTTAAGTCCAACGCCATTGTGTTCTGCAAGGGTGGCATGACCATGGGTGTGGGCGCTGGGCAGATGAGCCGCCTGGACTCAGCCCGCATTGCCAGTATCAAGGCCGGGCACGCCAATCTGTCACTGGCCGGCACGGCTGTGGCTAGCGACGCCTTCTTCCCCTTCCGGGATGGCTTGGACGTAGTGGTGGACGCAGGCGCCACCTGCATCATTCAGCCCGGCGGCTCCATGCGGGATGACGAGGTGGTCGCTGCCGCGAATGAGCGCGGTGTTGCCATGGTCTTCAGTGGGGTGCGGCACTTCAGGCATTGATTTTTTGATAAAAACCGGTGCTAGCCCTCGTGTCGTATGCCAGTGGCGACTCGGCCTATCAACCCACGAGCTGCAAAATAAGATTTTGCAAAATTGCAGGCCGCACTGGTTTTTGCAGAAAGTGCACGCCAGAGTCGCGACACAAGTTCGGCAGGTTGCTCTGGACATCCCCACTCATGAGGCAGGCCGGAATGCAGGATTTGGCCTCATCGCGGAGCAACCGCACCGCGTCGAGCCCGTTTTCACCGGCGCGCAAACGGTAGTCGCTCAATATCAGGTGAGGGTTTTTTCCAGCCCGCAACCGGACGAAAGCCTCGTCAATACCACTGGCTACCGTTACATCGCAGCCCCAGGAAGACAGCATCATGTGCATGGCTTCTGCGACCAATACATCATCATCGATCACCAGCAGGCGCACACCCTGCAAGTTCCGCAACGGCGTCGCAGTTTGTTCCTCCAGGGTGCCCTGAGGCGCAGGGGGTAAAGCGAGTGGCAACTCAATGCTGAAGCAACTGCCCCGGCCCGGTACCGACTTCACGCTTACCGTGTGCCCCAGCAACCGGGCTGTGCGGTCAACAATACCCAGGCCCAAACCCAGCCCCTTGTTGCGATCGCGTTCGCTGTTGCTCACCTGAAAAAACTCTTGGAAAATCGCCCCGAGGTGGTGCGGTGCGATGCCAACGCCGGTGTCCCACACCTGTATGCGCGCAAGGCGACTGCCTTGCACTGGTCTGCACGCCACCAGAACTCCGCCGCGCTCGGTATACCGCAGCGCGTTGTGAATCAAGTTCAAGAGCATGCGGGTGAGCAGGGCCGGGTCGCTCAGCACCCATAGCGGACTCTGTCGAATGCGGAAAACGAGTTTCCTGGCATCAGCCTGAGCGTGCAATGCAGATTCCATCGGTGCAAAAAGCTCCGTCACTGAGAAGGCCCGAATCGACGCCTTCACCGAGTGGGCATCGAGTTGCGCGATGTCCAGCAGGGAGTCGAGCAAATCCTGCTGCGCCCGCACGGACGCCGACAGTTGGTTAAGCACTTTCTCCTCTTCCTCGCCGTGCGGAAATTGGACCAGCCGCTGCACGAACATCCCCAATGCGTGCGAAGGTTGGCGCAAGTCATGGCTTGCGGCCGCCAGAAACTGGGACTTGGTTCGCGTCGCCTCTTCTGCGGCATCTTTCTGGGTGCGCAGGTCCTGGGTGGCCTTTTCTACGCGGTACTCCAGCAGTTGACGGCTGTCCAGCAAGCTCTGGGCCATGCTGTTGAGTCCGCGTTGCAAGTCAGCAAACGGGTCGCCGGGCTGGGCTAAAGCCCGGAACTCCAGCTCACCATTTTCCAAACGTTCAACCTGACGCGAGATTCGATGTATCGGCACTATCACGCCACGCGAGATCAGGAAGGCCACCAAGGCACCCAGCAACAGTCCGCTCAGTGTGATGAGAACCCCGAGCAGCAGCATGACGTGCTCCAGTTCCTCCAGTGATTGGCGACTCATGACCAGAACGACGTGCCCCAAAAGCTGGGCCGGCTGCGGCAGCGTTCGTGCTTGCATGTCAAACACATCATCCAGATTGATCTGGCTGCCGTGCACGGGTTGAACCAGAATATCCAGCGAATTGAATGCGTCATGGACATTGCTCTCTCGCGTGCCCATCTCCGGGGGCTTCAACAATGGCGTGCCCACACGGGTGAGAAGTATGCCTTTGCTGTCGAATATATCGACCGACCGCACATCGGGCTCCTTCACTGCACCCAACCCGATGGAATACAGTTGAACTTCGTTGGCGGAGAAGATGCCGTACTCACTGGCGCTGGCCAATTGCCGGGCCAAGGCACGCGAGCGTTGTTGGTATGCCTCGTTGAGATCACTGGAGCGACCGACCAGAAATGCCACCGACAACATAATCCCCACCATCAACACGGGCAACAGTGCGGCCACCATGACCCGGGTACGAATGTCAGACCACTTCATTTGGTGGCCTCCAAGCGCTTGAGGCGCTCGGTCAGGTTCTTGGCGTCAATGTCCAAGTTCATCGAGCGCGCAAGCGACACGTTCACATCGATCAAAAAGTCGCGCGGGTATTGGGGGGCGGGCAGTTCCTTGCCCTGCAGGACCGAACGTGCGAGTTGTGCGGCTTGTTGTCCGACCTGACTCGGCGTGGTGTAGATCGCCATCAGGGCTCCGGCCTTCACGTAGGCTGGCGAAAAACTTACCATGGGCACCCCTGCACGCACAGCGGACAAAAGAATATTTTGCAAGGTTCCGCTGTTAAATACCTGTGGATCCGGCAGAGCCAGCAGCACCTGGCTTGTGTCCAGAAGCATTTGGAGCTTGGCAAACATCGGCTCGTTCGGCTCGACTGGAATTTGCATCAAGCTAAGCGCGTGCCTTCGCGTTTCCTCTTCTAGCAGGTGAGCTTGCGAGCTGCTATGGCTCCCCAGCAACACACCTATGCGCGTACGTTGCGGCAATGCGAGCTGGATCAGATCCAGCTGACGCCCAAAAGCTTGATTCAGGTAAATAGCTGAAAATGGGCTCGCCGCTTTGCGGGCCGCGGTCTGCACAATATGCTCGAAACTTTGGCTCGGCACGAACACACTTAAAACTGGTATGCGCATCTCGGTGCGTGCCAGTTCCGTTGCCGCCTCGACGCCCAAAGCCAGAACCAGTTGACCCGCTCGGGTGCCAGACGTCCGAGCCTCCGCCAGCGTCAGGTATTGAACGTTACTGCGCGAAATACCAGTGCGCGCAAGTTCGTCCATGAACACTTCGGCAGCCTCCGTAAAGGCAACATTGCGTTCAGCACTGACCAGTAGTACCGATACGGGTGCGGCATACACCCCATGCGAAAAACCGCATCCAAACCAGAAGCACAAAACAGCAAGCCTGAACATGAGGCTATGCCCGAACATGTGCTTAGTTCTCTAACCTCAGCATCACATAGGCTTGCCGCACGAACTTGAAGTTCGGGTCGAAGTCGAGATAGGAGGGACCCAGGTTTTGCACCACCAACGACAGTT
The DNA here is from genome assembly GCA_903924955.1 of uncultured beta proteobacterium. Lineage (GTDB taxonomy): Bacteria > Pseudomonadota > Gammaproteobacteria > Burkholderiales > Burkholderiaceae_C > Allorhodoferax. The sequence goes on from CAIYDK010000545.1 coordinate 7,809, forward strand.
CGCCCTTGCGGGGGCCCCAGCGCAATTCCTTCGCAATACGCATATCGGTGCGATTCACAGCGGGGCCCGGCACGGCGCTATTGGGCAACTGGGGCACGGCGTCCGTGTGGCTGCTCATCAGGCTGAAGCGAACACCTTGGGGAAACCGCTGCGTGAACATGAGAGATGAACTGGTGGAAGGTGCGCGGGGGTAGAGCTGCCCGTTGTCAATCCAAAGATGTCCCAGCGTCCACTGCCCATCCTGCCAGGGCCGCCACTTGAGTTGAAACTCCGCGCCGTGGGTGTTGCGCGGTGCGGTCAGGTCGCTCCAGTTGCCACCGGGGATGTTGGCGTAGTATTTTGTGTAGTCATTTGCTTCTTTTTTTTCCTCGATGATGTTGGTGCTGGTTTCGTCGAAGACACGCACATCCACATTCAGCTGCAGGCTATCAAATGTGCCCAGGTAGCCGATTTCACGGCTCACAACGGACTCTGGTGCCAAACCACCGATCGACTTGAAATCCACATACTCCCCGCCAGGAAATCCGGCCTCGGCCAGTGAGGCGGACCGGTACACCAGGTGGCTAAAGTTTTCGAACGTGCTGGGGGGACGATAGGCTTTCGAGACACCATAGCGCAGGGTTTGTCCTGGTACCACGTGCCAGTTCAGCATGGTGCGCGGCGAGACCGTATCGCCGGCCACCGAGTTGCGCTCCAGCATGCTACCGGCATTGAACACCAAACTGGGCACGATGTGCCATTCGGCATTAAAAAACACACGGTAGAAATTGGTTTCCAGGGCCGCGTCCGTGTCGTACATTACGCGCGATGTGATGCGCTCCTGGCGCAACTCTGCACCCCAAATCCAACTCAAATCCTGGCGCATGCGCAGGGTGTGCTGTGCCATCAGTGTGTCGCTACTGGCGCGCCCCCCCCTGTTCATCATCACATCGGCGAAGGTTGTGTTGGGAACCTGATCAATGATGAATTCATCCATGTGTGAATACTGGAAGGAAAGGTCCTCATTTGCGCTCAGAATGCGGCTCCAGTCGAGTTGGACGAAGGATGTGTCAATCCGGCGTGTGCGCAAGCCGTTGCCACTTTCGCCCTCTGCGCCGACGCCTGCACTGATGGTGGATTGTCCTGCGCGCACGTCCAGGCGGTCGCTGTCAGTGGCTTGCAATGTGCCCCGAAAGTTAAGCCGACTGACGCGGTCCCGTCCACCCGCACCCAGCAGGCCAGAGTCCGCCCGCTGGTCCGCCGTAACACGAAAGCGGGCCTGGTTATCGCCCCAGCCTAAGCGCACCAATGCGTCCTGGATGCCGTTGTCGCCGCCCGCTACGTGGGCGGCTGTGCCCATGGTATCTACGGTGTCGCGGGTGACGATGTTGATCATGCCCAGGAAAGCACGCGCCCCGTAGGCTGCGGCGTTAGTGCCCCGAATGACCTCGATGCGCTCTATGTCATCAATGGCCACGGCCTGCAGGCCCGGGCCGGTGCTGCCCCAAAGAAAGGGGGAGTAGACCGAGCGGCCATCGACCATGACTTGCACCCGGTTCGAGTAGTCTTTCAAGTTGACGTGGTAGCTGGCCTGGGGGGCATTGGATTCAAACGAGCTGCTGACCTCGAATCCGGGTACGTAGCGCAGCAAATCAGCCACGTCGCGTGCGCCAGTGTCACGAATCATGGCACGGTCCAGCACGGTCACGGCCCCCGGCGTCTCATCCAGCCTCTGACGAAGTCGCGATACGGAGAGCACGATGGGGACATCGCTTAGAAACTCGCTTTCTGACAGTGGCGCTGCGCTTTGTGCGTGCACCAGCGGAGCCAGCCCGAACAGCGCCGCGCAGACCATGGGCACCTGGTTGAGCAGAGCCTTGGCAGCCCCTTTGGGACTGAGGGGCCCAGTGATGAGGTGCATTTTTTTGGACATTGCAGTAGAACTCCATATTAGGGTTGCATCGGCGGGATGCTGTGGCGCGACAGTGTCAACGTGCTGACAGCCCCTCGTTCTATTGTCGACTGGAAAGCGAGCGGGGATTGAATCAATGCGGCAAGCCGGTTGGCAACTAGCCGACAACGGGCGGAACTTTTACTCCCGACTCTTGGCGTGTTGATTCGGGTATCCCACACTTGTATGTGGACTTGGCTTCCTTTTTGGCGCACGCCCAGCAAAATGCCCCCCTGATGCGTCTCGGCAATTGCGTTGATGAGCAGTTTGCGCAAAATCGTCTGCACCAATTGTGGATCGCTGTACACACAAACGTCAGCTATGGGGCAGTAGAAACGGAAGCGCAAATTTTTGGAAACGGCTTGGGGAGCGAATTCCTCGTCAAGGGACTGCAGCAAGGCGATGAGACTGAATGGTTTCTGTTTTGCAGCGACTGCGCCGCCATCAAGATTTGAAGTGTCCAGGAGGTCGTCCAAAATGTCGCGCACTGACTGTATCGACTGGTCCAGGCGCTGGGTGGTTTTAAACAACTGCGGACTCAGAGAGGCGTGGAGCAAGTTGTCGACGAACAGGGTGGCAGCTTGCAAGGGTTGCCGCAAATCGTGAACGGCTGCTGCGAAAAAATCCAGGTGTTCCCTTTTTTGATGCTCCGCTCGCGTCTCTATCGCACGAATGCCCCATCCGGCTATGCATACTTCCAGCAAAAGGGTCGCCAGGCCCAGCCACAACAGGGGTTGCGCCCCAGCGGGGTCGCTGCGGGCAACCAGTATGTAGCCCAGCCATGTAGCAAGGCCCGTGGTGACGGCGGTTGCAATGGCCGCATACACCAGGGCCCGTGATGCCGCACTGTGTTGCCTGAAAGGGCGCATGGTCAACAAATGCCTAACCGTCGTGCCGCCAAAACCGCTTCTGTGCGGGTATGGACTCCCGTGGCGCGAAATATCATTTTCAAGTGCGTTTGTACCGTGTGGTCGCTCATTCCCAGGATTGATGCAATCTCTTTATTCACCTTGCCCAGGCACAACAATTCCAATACTTCCTGCTGTCGCGGGGTCAGTTTCACGTTGACCGCAGCCAGTGACAGGTCATCGGGGAAATGAGAATCGCCTTGGAGCACGCTTCGCAAGGCTTGCACCATGGCCTGCGCAGCGGTGGTCTTGACGAGATAGCCCCTTGCGCCTTTGGCGCGTGCTTCGTTCATCGCATCAGGCTCTGCACTACCGGTAACCACCACAACGGGCACGTTGACAAACTTCTTCTGAAGCGGAAGCAGACCATCGAGCCCGTTCATGCCCTGCAAGGTTAAATCGAGCAGGATCAGGTCAAATGGATTGGTGTCGACAACGTTCTGACCAAGAGCGTCTTCCAGACTATTGGCTTCCACCACCTGAATTTCCGGGTCCATGCGCTGGAATAACAGTGACAAGCCAGCCCTGAAAAGCGCATGGTCATCAATCAGTAAAACTTGCATCGTTAAGCCTGAGTGGCGAGTCTTGTCATTGAAATGGTCTGCAGCCCCCGTCCATCCGGCGTAGGAAGCTATTGAATTTATAGCAGTTTGAATACCTCAGTAGCCGCGGCGACGGTCTCGGCAATGTCTGCATCGGTGTGCGCCGCGCTCATGAAGCCAGCCTCGTACAGCGCAGGCGCGAAGTACACGCCGCGGTCCAGCATGCCGTGGAACAGGGTGTTGAAGCGCGTGTTGTCGGTGGTCATCACCGTGGCGTAGTTCTGCGGCAGGGCATCAAACAGGAAGAACCCGAACATGCCGCCCTCGCTGTCCACACTGAAAGGCACGCCAGCCAGATCGGCCGCACCTTTCAATCCGGCCATCAGCTTCTGGGTCTTGGCGCCCAGCGCTTCGTAGAAACCAGGTTTGCGAATCTCGCGCAACGTGGCCAGACCGCAGGCGGTGGCTACCGGGTTGCCTGACAGGGTTCCAGCCTGGTATACCGGGCCCAGTGGGGCGAGTTGCACCATGACGGCGCGCTTGCCGCCAAAGGCAGCCAGGGGCATGCCACCACCAATGACCTTGCCCATGACGGTGATGTCCGGCTCAAAACCGGGGATGGCCTTGGCGTACACGGCTTGGGCGCTGCCCAAGGCGACGCGAAAGCCGGTCATGACTTCGTCAAATATGAATAGCGCGCCGTACTGCGTACACAGCTCGCGGCAGCGTTGCATGAAGGGGACAGAGGCGCGCACAAAATTCATGTTGCCCGCAATCGGCTCAATCATCAGGCAGGCCAACTCCTTGCCGTGCAAGACAAAGGCTTCTTCGAGTTGCTCGATATTGTTGTACTCCAGCACCAGGGTGTGCTGCACCACCTCAGCGGGGACTCCGGCGCTGGTCGGGTTGCCGAACGTAGCCAGACCGGAGCCGGCCTTGACCAGCAGGGCATCAGCGTGGCCGTGGTAACAACCTTCAAACTTGAGGATCTTGCTGCGCCCGGTGGCGCCCCGCGCCAGGCGAATGGCGCTCATGCCGGCTTCAGTACCGGAGCTGACTAACCGGACCATGTCCATGCTGGGTACCAGGCTCAGAATTTCTTCGGCCAGTTCCACTTCGCGCTCAGTCGGAGCACCGAAAGAGAAGCCTTCCAGAATGGCCTTTTGCACAGCTTCCACTACGCTGTGGTGGCCGTGACCCAGAATCATGGGCCCCCAGGACCCGATGTAGTCGATGTGCCGCTTGCCGTTGGCGTCCCAAAAATAAGCGCCTTGCGCACGGGACACAAAACGCGGTGTCCCTCCCACGGCCTTGAATGCGCGCACGGGGGAGTTGACCCCGCCAGGGATGACCTTCTGTGCGCGTTGGAAAAGTTGTAGGTTGTAGTCAGTGTCGGGTGTCATTGGGCGAAATTTCAAAAGAGGATTCTTGGGGTTCTTCGGCGTCGGTTTCAGGGTGGGCCCAGAACAGGCGGTCGGGCAGTACATTGCCCATGCCGGGTCTGAAGCCGCTCTCCAGGCAGCGGTCAAGGTAGCTCAGGGCCTCGGTTACTGACTCTGAAAGTTCAGTCTCAGTGGCAATGAGTGCGGCAAGTGCGGCAGACAAGGTGTCTCCCGCGCCTGCAAACACGGCATCAAAGCGCTCGAACTTGTTGCTGCACAGCACGGCCGTGGGGGTGCACAACACGTTGTCGATGAACTGGTCAGGCAGGGGAATGCCAGTCACCAGGGTGTAGGGCACACCAAACTCCCCGGCAGCGCGGGCTAAGTCGCGTGCCGTGGGGTCACGCTCGGCGTTCCAGTCGGGTAATAGCCAGCGTGACAAAGTACTGTGGTTTCCAACCAACAGCGTTGTTAGCGGCAAAAGAAGCTCGTTGTGCGCATCGAGGTACAGGTCAATTTTGTCTTCTTGCCACCAGGACAGGTCAGGCATATAGGCTACTAAAGGTATATCTGCATAGTCCGAAGCCAGTGCTGCAACGGCGCTGAGGTTTTCTGGCGAACCTACAAATCCTACCTTGAACACCAGAACGGGCACATCTTCGAGGATGGCACGGGCCTGTTCGGTGACCGCTTCATCGTCCATGCAGTAGTGGTCATACACCTCTGAAGTGTCTCGCGTGTAGGTGCCGGTGATCACCGGCAGCGCGTGGGCACCGACCGAGGCAATCGCCTGGATGTCCGCTGTAATTCCGCCAGAGCCGCAAGGGTCGTTGGCGTTGAAAACCATGACGCAGGCGCTAGGTCCTTCATCATTGTTTTCGGAGTCCAAACTGGTGTCGGGGATTGCCGTCATGAAAGGGGCCTGCCTTAGGGTTTGTCATCAGACGGAATGGCTAAGTTGGCGCGCGCAAAGGTCTATTTGGCGGGCCTGTTTCTATACAATCCTTGCATTCTATTCGAAGGCCCTTTAAGCTGTGACCGATACTAAAACGTGGATGTGCCTGATTTGCGGCTGGATTTACGACGAGGCGGCGGGAGCCCCTGATCATGGAATTGCACCCGGCACTCTCTGGGCCGCGGTACCCATGAATTGGACTTGTCCAGAGTGCGGAGCCCGCAAAGAAGATTTCGAGATGGTTCAAATTTGAAGATGCCGTGTTAAGGCACTTTGTCGGTAACGTCCACACACGATCAGGAGCAACGTTTTTTGACTACCGAAGCACCCAATGTCAGAGTTCTGGTCATAGACGACAGCAATACCATTCGCCGAAGTGCTGAAATTTTCCTCAAGCAAGGCGGGCACGATGTAATGCTGGCCGAGGATGGATTCGATGCATTGGCCAAGGTCAATGACTACCAGCCACAACTTATTTTTTGCGATATTTTGATGCCTCGACTGGACGGGTACCAGACCTGCGCCATTATCAAGCGCAATGCCAAGTATTCCAGCGTACCTGTGGTGATGTTATCGTCCAAAGACGGTGTATTTGACAAGGCGCGTGGCCGCATGGTCGGTGCACAGGACTATTTGACAAAACCCTTTACAAAAGACCAGTTGCTGCAAGCCGTGCGGCAATTCGGGACAGTTACGCAAGGAGCGAAGTAATGCCAATCCATAAAGTGCTTATCGTTGATGATTCCAAAACTGAAATCATGTTTTTGACGGACCTGTTGAAAAAGAGCGGCTATTCGGTTCGGTCCGCAGAGAACGCCGACGAAGCCTTTAAGCGTTTGACGGAGGAAAAGCCCGACTTGATTTTGATGGACGTTGTGATGCCAGGGCAAAACGGATTCCAGTTGACCCGATCTATCAATCGCACACCCGAATACGCCGACATCCCAATTTTTATTTGTACCAGCAAGAGCCTGGAAACTGACCGTGTCTGGGGAATGCGCCAGGGTGCCAAGGACTACATCACCAAGCCGGTCGATGCCGCCGAGCTTTTTGCCAAAATCAAGGCGCTGGGCTGATTCCTGATCCATGGCAAATCGCGAAGCACTCAGAGAACTCCAGGTCCGGCTCGCCAGCCGATTGCAGGCTGCCCGTTCCGAGGGTATGTCTGTCGCATGGCTGGCCGTACGGGTGGGGGGAAAGAATTTTCTGTTCCCATTGGGGCAGTCGGGCGAGATTTTTCCGCTTTCCAGCTTGCAAACAGTTCCGTATGCACGGGGCTGGTTTCGCGGAGTCCTCAATATCCGCGGCGGTTTGTATGGGGTTGTTGACCTGGCCGGCTTCATAGCAGTCGACACCGGTGAGGAGCGGGCGGAGCCTGCGGCACAGGATTTGAGCGTTGTTACTTTGAATATCGCACTGGAAGTCAATTGCGCGCTGCAGGTTGACGGTTTGTTGGGCTTGCGTGGCACCGATGCGTTTGCCTCGTCATCGCCACCCGAGTCGGGTGCGCCAGCCTATTTTGGCAATCAATTTTTGGATATTGCCGGGGCACACTGGCAGGAAATCGACTTGCGTATTTTGTCCCAAACCCCACAATTTTTGAGCATCAGTGCTTAGACCATCCGTAAGGCTTCACTATGTCCGTCGTCGATCAGTTAAAAAGTATTTTTTCCAAAAAGCAGCAGGATTCCGAGTTGGATTCGCGGCTTAGTCTTGCGATGCCGGGTGAGTCCTCCAACGCGATGGCGGGTGAAACGATGCAGGAAGACGAAGAGCCGCAAATGGCTCAACGCGCAGCGGTCAGCAAGGAGCTTGGAGCAGAAGTATCCAAGCCCCAAACGGGCGACTTCGTGAACATACCTGGTCTGGGTAGCCGGACCGTGGTCCAGCAGCAGCGCACGCTGTTTATTTTGCTGGGTGGAGCATTGTTGCTGCTGGCGGGAGTGACGTTTTATGCATTGAATCAATCGGCAAAGGTTGCGCAGCAGCTGGGTGCGACCGGTCAGGCGCTGATGCAGTCGCAACGATTGGCAAAGTCGGTGTCTCAGGCGGTCGTGGGGAGTGCGCAAGCGTTTCCGGACGTTTCGGATAGCGCCGGCGTTTTGTCAAAAACCACACGAGGCTTGCAAGCTGGCGATGACGAGTTGAGGCTGAAGGAGCTTGGTGACAATTACACACATGAGCTGGAAAAGATCATGCCGCTGGTGGACCGCGCCGAGAAGAGTGCCAAAGCGGTCATGGGTCAACAAAAAATTCTGACGCAAATTGGTTCTGCATTGCGCCTGATTAACCGCCAGTCCTCCGATTTGCTCGAAATTGCAGAGGCCATCCTGGCCATGAAGCTTCAGCAGAATGCTCCGTCAGTTGAAATTTCTGCGGTGGGACAGTTGGTGATGTTGACGCAGCGTATCGGCAAATCTTCCAATGAGTTTTTGACCGCGGAGGGCGTTAGCCCGGAGGCTGTTTTCTTGCTGGGTAAGGACTTGAATACGTTCAAGGAAATTTCCCAAGGGCTTTTGACCGGTAGCCAGGAATTGCGGCTTGCGGCCTCCAAGGATGCAGGCACCCGCGAGCAGCTTGATGCCCTGATAAAAATGTACGAAGAGACCCGCGTGCAGGCCAGCGCCATTTTGGGTAATCTGCAGGGTTTGGTGTCCGCTCGCGAAGCACAGGACGCCATCATTGCAGACAGTGAACCGTTGCGTCGTAACCTTGAGGAGGTGCAAGCCGAGTTGTCGGGGCAAACGGGTATTGGCGGCGGAGCCTTGGCCATTTTGGTGTTGGCGGCGGCTTTTGCTTTGAGTTGCGCCGGTGGTTTGTCCTACGTTCAATTGCAAGACAGTCGTCGTCGTCAAGTTGCGGCGGAAGACCAGCGTATTGAGGCCGAGCGCCAGGAGCACGAAGCCAAGCGCGTTAATGACGCCAATCAGGCCGCCATTTTGCGTTTAATGAATGAGTTGCAAACAGTGGCTGAAGGGGATTTGACCCAGGAAGCCACCGTGACCGAAGACATTACTGGTGCCATCGCCGACTCGGTGAATTACACAGTGGAAGAGTTGCGCTCACTGGTTTCCAACGTGCAGAACACGGCGTCGCGTGTTGCGCAGACAACCGCTGACGTGGATGCAACGTCGACCGAGCTGCTGGCGGCATCCAACGAACAGTTGCATGAAATTCGCGAGACGGGACGATCTGTTGTGGATATGGCGGGGCGAATCAACGAAGTGTCAGCCCAAGCGCAAGAATCGGCTACCGTAGCACGCCAATCATTGCTGGCTGCGGAATCTGGTTTGAAAGCCGTGCAGGATGCGATCGGCGGTATGAACTCCATTCGTGACCAGATTCAGGAAACTTCCAAGCGCATTAAGCGACTGGGCGAATCTTCACAGGAAATTGGGGAAATCACGGAGCTGATCTCGGATATTACCGAGCAGACCAACGTGTTGGCCTTGAACGCTGCTATTCAGGCGGCGTCTGCCGGTGAAGCGGGTCGTGGTTTCTCTGTGGTGGCGGAAGAGGTGCAACGGTTGGCTGAGCGGTCGGCCGATGCGACACGCCAGATTTCTGCGCTGGTGAAGGCGATTCAGACTGATACGCAGGATGCGATTGGTGCGATGGAGCGTTCCACTCAGGGTGTGGTTGAAGGAGCAAGACTTTCCGATAACGCGGGTACCGCGCTGACCGAAATTGACCGTGTTTCGCGGCAGGTCGCCGACTTGATTGAGCAGATTTCAAGCTCTGCTTCTCGCGAGGCCGGGCTGGCCAATGTGGTGGCTGACAATATTCAGCACATTTTTGCGGTGACCGAGCAAACGGGCGAGGGCACGCGTGTTACCGCGACGCAGGTGCGTGAACTTTCCCGCATGGCAGAAGAGTTGCGTCAGTCGGTGTCGCGTTTCAAAATCAGTTGATACCGGACCTTTTAACGTCCTATCAAAAGAGTGTTCCCAGGAGAGCCCCAACCCATGTCATCGAATCCAGCCACTCCCGTCGACAATGAACTGGCGGCCAGTGATCTTGGCCCATTGGCTTGGGTGCTGGATGAACTGCGTAAATCCCTGGACGGCGCGACCAAGGCGCTAAGGCGCTTTGTGCGAGACGCTGAATTGGCCCGAGGCTCCAACCTTTCCGAGTTGGATGCAAGTCACCTTCGCATTGCCCGTCAGCAGTTGCACCAGGCCGTTGGGGCGCTGGAAATGGTTGGGCTTGGTGCCCCGGCAAAAATGTTGCGGGTCATGGAGGCGCTGGCTCAAAAATTTGTACAGCGCCCCGAGTTGTGCAGTGAAGACGCCGCTACCCGGGTCGAGCGCGCAAGTTTCGCCCTGACCGAATACCTGGAGGGCGTGCTCAAAGGGAAGACAGCCTCGTCGGTCGCATTGTTCCCGCAATACCGTGCCGTTGCCGAGTTGGTCGCCGGCGAGCAGGTTCACCCTGCCGACCTTTGGCCACCCGAATGGCGTTGGCTGGACGTTCCGTTGCCGGCGGACGCGATTGCGCTGTCCTATACGTCGACTTTGCGCGGACAGTTGGATCAAGGCGTACTGAGGGTGATGCGCACGGGCGATGCCAAATCTGCACGACGGATAAGTGAGCAATGCGTTGGTCTTGCCGCCGGTCAGTCCGCATTGGAAGCGCGTGCATTCTGGATGATTTGCGCGGGGTTTTTCGAGGGCATTGCTCTTGGGGTTTGCCCGGTTGATGTCTACACCAAACGGGCGGCTTCGCGGGTTCTTCGACAGTTCGCATCCCTTGCCCGGGGTGATCTGAGTATCTCGGAGCGCCTTGCTCATGACCTGGTCTTCTTTTGTTCAGTCTCGGTGCCTGGCGCTGAGGACGATGCGGACGCATTGAATGCAGTGCGCTTGGTCTATGGGTTGGTGCGTAACAAACCTGTTCAGTACGAGACTGAGCAGTTCGGGCGATTTGACCCGGCCTTGATGGTCCTTGCTCGCAAGCGCATCGCTGCTGCTGCGGAGACATGGTCGGCGCTGGCAGGAGGCGATACCAATCGTCTCAAAGCCGTGTTGGACCAGTTTAATGCTGTGGCGGAGTCCATTGTCAAATTGCATCCTGAAAGCGATGAACTGGGTCGCGCTTTGGTGCGCGCAGTTGATGGCACTGTTCGTTCGGGCAGTGCACCCGTTGCGTCGGTGGCCATGGAAGTCGCTACCTCCATTCTTTATCTGGAGGCTGCCTATGACGATCTGGATCCAACAGAGTCCACCATGGGCGAGCGCGGTGCGCGACTCGCGCAGCGTCTGGAACATGTCGGCTCTGGCGGTGAGCCGGAGCCGCTGGAAGCGTGGATGGAGGAACTGTATCGGCGCGTGAGTGACCGTCAGACTATGGGCAGCGTAGTCGATGAGTTGCGCACGTCATTGGCTGAAGTCGAAAAATCGCTGGACCAGTTTTTTAGAAATCCGCAGGACAAGGCCCCGTTGCGCGAGGTGCCAAGTCAACTCGCACAAATGCGCGGTGTCTTTTCGGTCCTGGGACTGGATCAGCCATCATTGGCTGCCTTACGCATGCGTAGCAGCGTTGATCAAATTTTGGTCGACGAGATTGACGAGACCACCGCACGCAATGGCATTTTCGAGAAGCTTGGCAACAGCTTGGGGGCCATGGGCTTCCTGATCGACATGTTGAGCTACCAGCGAGCGCTGGCGAAGAAGTTGTTTGTTTACGACGAGGAATTGGGGGAGTTCAAGCCTTTGATGGGCCGCGAGCGCGTCGCAGCCCCCCTTCCAGAACTGGTGGATGGCAATGAATTGCAAGTTGAGTCGGATTTGGTTGAGACGAAATCTGAGCCAGAAGCCTCCGCAGTGGATATGCGGCAGCCCGCACAAACAGTGTCCAGCGCACCCGTGGTGTTGGCGCCTGTCGCGGTTGATGATGCATCCGACGACGACGAGGCTGAGCTGATTGATATTTTCCTGGAGGAGGCACGCGAGGTCGTGCAAAACGGGTTGGTGGCAGTTAAAGCATTGGCCGAAGATCCGTCTAACCTGGCGGATCAAACAACTTTGCGTCGAGCGTTTCACACGCTCAAGGGTAGTTCGCGCATGGTCGGACTCAATGAGTTTGGCGAGGCTGCATGGGCTTTCGAGCAATTACTGAATAACTGGCTGGCAGAGCAGCGCCCCGCCAGCGATGAATTAATTACCGCCGCCAGTTCTGCCATGCATGCTTTTGGGCGCTGGGTTGAAGATATAGCAAGTCAAGCGGATGTGCCTTGGAGCGCGCAGGACTTTCGTAAATCCGCAGACGCTTTGCGTTTGGAGGGGCAATGGATTCCCTTGCACACGCCAGGGGTACCCGAGGTTGTTCATGCGACAGCGTTTGAACTCCCGGAGTCCGCAGATTCGCACGAAATAGTTGCTGATGAATTGCCAGACGTGGAGTCTTCCCGAGCAGCCGAATTTGCCTCCACACAATTGGCAGACAGCCTGACGTTTGAATCGACCAGACTTTCTGATGGTCTGTCCGTTGAAATCGAGGATTCGCATCCTGACTTTGCAGCGACGCAAACATTTGGTTTCGAGGCAACACAAGCCTTCATGGCTGATGATGCGCGCAGGGCGGCCAATGCATTGCAGAGCGCAGCCGAAGTGACCGAGGTTGAATTTGGTGATTTTGATTTTGGCGAGCATCCTGTCGTTGCCGCCGAGGACCCTGTGAGCTTTGATGAGCCAGAGTTTGAGGGGGGTGCTGTAGCTGAGACAGTCGCGCCATTCGAAGCTGCCGCTGTTGTGGATGTGGTTTCCGGGGATCATCAAATACCAGAACCAGAACCAGAACCAGAGGATGAGCAGGTCAAGGTTATTGGTAGCCTGCGTTTGGGAATTCCGCTTTACAACGTCTATTTAAACGAAGCGGACGAATGGTCACGGCGGTTGCAGGTCGAGTTGAGTGAGTGGGCCCTGGAGTTGCAACGACCGTTGCCGGATTCGCTGGTGACGCTGGCCCATTCCCTGGGGGGCAGTTCGGCGACGGTTGGATTTGTCGCGCTGTCCGAGATGGCGCGTTCGCTTGAGCATGCGCTTCAGCATATACAACTGCACCATCAGGGAACCAGCGAGCAAGCAATCGTTTTTACCAACGCAGCCGAAGACATTCGACGATTGTTGCACCAGTTTGCTGCCGGCTTTCTCAAGGAACCAGATCCATCCATTCTGGACGCCTTGCGGCGCATTATTGAGACGGAGTTTCCTGCGCCAACGATGGAATCGATTGCCGACGCCATTGATGATGATATGGTCCTCGCGGACGAGGATCTCATCGAAGAATCGCTTGAGATCGTGTCGACTCCGGCTTCTGCGCCTGCGCCTGTGGAACTGTCGGCTGCCGCTTCGCTTTCCATGGTTGCTGCGCCGCTGAGTATTGCGCAGGCCGAGGATGACGACATCGATGCCGTCGATCAATTAGACGAAGACCTGTTCCCGATTTTTGAGGAAGAGGCGATTGAGCTCTTGCCGCAGTTGGGTTCGGCTCTGCGCCAATGGGTGGCTCGACCCGACAATTTGAGCGCGCGCAGCGAAGTTTTGCGCGTGCTTCATACCCTCAAAGGCAGTGCACGTCTGGCAGGGGCCATGCGACTGGGCGAAATGGCCCATCACATGGAGTCCAGCATCGAACAGATCGGTACCGAGCAGGTCCAGTCAGTTCAACTGGAGCCGCTGCTCACGCGGTTTGATGCATTGCAATCAACATTTGATGCGTTGGGGAAAGCGCCTGTCCAGGACGAGTCCACGGTTGACGCCGCGATCGAAGCAGCAGTTGTCGTTTCTGTACCGACCGACACGCGCGCGGTTGCGCCACAAGCCGTCACGATGCCAGTGAAAGTACTCCCGCGTGGCTTGGCAGTTGCGCCCGTTCGCCAGTCCGCAAATCAGTCAGTTCGTGTACGTTCGCAGTTGCTCGATCGGCTGGTCAATCAGGCTGGCGAGGTGATGATTTCGCGTGCCCGCATGGAGGCGCGTCTGACCCAATTGCGATCTTCCCTAGGCGATCTCACTGGGAACCTGGATCGCTTGCGCCACCAGTTGCGGGATGTCGAACTGCAGTCTGAATCACAGATGCAGTCACGCTTAGCCCAGACCAAAGATTCCGCACAGGCCTTTGACCCGTTGGAATTTGACCGATTTACGCGGGTGCAGGAATTGACCCGAATGATGGCCGAATCGGTGCACGACGTTGCCACAGTGCAGCGCAATCTGCAACGATCCATTGAAGGTGCGGAAGATGACCTGATTGCCCAGGGGCGTCAGGCTCGAGAACTGCAACGTGACCTGTTGCGAACGCGCATGGTGGAGTTTGAGAGTATTTCAGAGCGTCTGTATGGCGTGGTTCGCCAGGCGGCAAAAGACGCCGGTAAGCTGGTCAAGTTGGACATAACCGGTGGATCCATTGAAATGGATCGTGGCGTACTGGACCGTATGGGCCCGGCGTTTGAGCATATGCTGCGCAATTCTGTCGGTCACGGTATTGAGCGCTCAGCGGATCGTGCCGCGGCAGGCAAGCCAGCCGTTGGCACCATCACCATTCATGTCAATCAGGAAAGCAACGACGTGTCGGTTGCTTTTAGTGACGATGGTGGCGGGCTGCATATCGACAAAATTCGCGCCAAGGCCGTCGCCAACGGTGTCATCGCTGAGGGGGCGGTGTTGAGCCAAGCGGATGCGGCAAACCTGATCTTTATGCCCGGTTTTTCGACTGCCGACCATGTGACTGAGTTGTCGGGGCGTGGTATCGGTATGGATGTTGTGCGATCTGAAGTCAACGCACTGGGTGGGCGCATAGAAACTTCGACCGAGCACGGCGCGGGCACAACCTTCAAAGTGGTTTTGCCGTTGACAACAGCCGTTACACAGGTCGTGATGTTGCGTGTTGGTGATTTCACCATTGGTGTCCCCTCGGGCCTGGTGGAGACCGTGTTGCGTACGCCGGTGGCGGTGCTGGAGAAAGCGTACCAAGTTGATGGCTTTGATATGGGTGGGCAGGTGCTGCCCTTCTACTGGGCAGGAGCCCTGTTGCAGGTTTCGCCCCGCAGCAATGAAGCGCTGGGCAAGACCCGCTCCGTAGCCGTGTTCCGAAGCGCGGGCCAGCGCCTTGCGCTGCATGTGGATGAGGTGTTGGGTAATCGAGAGGTTGTGGTCAAGAATTTGGGCCCGCAACTGGCGCAATTGCCTGGTTTGGCTGGTGTGTCCGTGCTGGCGTCGGGTGCAGTTGCCCTGATTTACAACCCGGTGGCGTTGGCCGCAGTGTATGGTGATCAGGCACGCCAAATGAGCAAGTTTGCGGAGCCGATGACTACGGATTCTGCCGGCAATGCGTCTGCTGTGGCGACGCCCGTCAATGTCGTCAACCAAGTGCCTCTGATTTTGGTGGTAGACGACTCAATTACGGTGCGCCGTGTCACGCAGCGCTTGCTCAAGCGGGAAGGCTACCGTGTGACGCTGGCGTCGGACGGTCTCGACGCGCTGGAAAAACTCCAGGAAGAAAAACCGACCGTGGTGTTGTCCGATATCGAGATGCCGCGTATGGATGGGTTTGACTTGGCCCGCAATATCCGGGCCGACGCACAACTGCGCGACCTGCCCATCATCATGATTACGTCCCGAATTGCCGGCAAGCACCGGGAGCATGCCAAAGAACTGGGCGTGGATCACTATCTGGGTAAGCCCTACTCCGAAGACGAATTGTTGGGCCTGGTGCGAAGCTACTGTGCAACTGCTGCTGAAGCCTAAGGGACTTTGCGAATAACCCTGTAGCGCTGTAGCGTGAGGGCGCGTGCAGTGGCGTGGTCCACGATGGGCATGGGGTAGTCGCGGCCCAATACACAGCCTGCTGCGGACAGTTCCCCCGGCTTTGCCAGCCACGGGGCATGAACCGCCTTGGCGCTCAGGCCTGCCAACTGTGGGACATAGCGCTTGATGAATTTGCCCAGGGCATCAAACTTTTTGCTTTGGCTGACGGGGTTGAAAATGCGGAAATACGGCTGTGCATCACATCCGCTTGAGCTGACCCATTGCCATCCACCGTTGTTGGCTGAGAGATCAAAGTCGTTGAGCTTTTCCGCAAAGTAGCGCTCACCCCATTGCCAGTTCACCCCCAAATGCTTGACCAAAAAGCTGCCAGCCACCATGCGCAGTCGGTTGTGCATGTAGCCGGTCTGGTTGAGCTGGGCCATCGCTGCATCCACGATCGGGTAGCCAGTCTCACCCTTGCACCAGGCGGCGAACAGAGCCTGTGCGCGCTCTCCCTGCTCCCATTCGATGCGGTCGTACTCGGGTTTGAATGCGCTCTGTGCAACATGGGGAAAGTTGGACAGCACTTGAAAATAAAAGTCCCTCCATATCAGCTCGGCTAGCCACACCGCAGCTCCCGCACTGCCCGTGAGCTTGCGTTGCAGGGCTAGCCCGACTAACTGGCGAACGGATACCGTTCCAAAGCGCAGGTGTATGCCCAAATAGCTTGGGCCTTTGACGGCCGGAAAATTGCGGGTCTGGTCATAGTCGTCCATCCGACCCCAGAAATTTTCCAGTAGTTTTGAGGCGCCGCTTGCTCCCGGCTGGATACCCAAGGCGTTCAGGTTGCTTGGCGAAAACCCCAGCGCTTGCAGACTGAACACGGGTTGGGCATAGGCCACGGGACGTGCTGCAAGAGCGTTTGCATTGGTTTCGGATGCATGCCGAGCAGGTGGAGCATCGCCCAGGCGCGTGAGCCATGCGCGCATATAGGGCGTGAACACTCCGTATGGCTTACCCATTTGGGTTAACACCTCGCGCTTCTCGAAAATGACGTGGTCTTTTAACGCCACCAGCTCCACGCTTTCAGTTGCCAGCGCGTCACGTACCGATGCGTCGCGAGCGAGCGCTTGCGGTTCGTAATCTTGTGCGGCAAAAACAACCTGGGCCTTCAGGGCAAGCGCCACAGCGGGAATGACCTCGGTGGCCCACCCATGCTGCACGATCAGCCCTGCAGCAGGCTTGTCAGCCATTGCACGCAGGTTGGCGTCGAGCTCGAGCAGGCTTTCACGAATAAATTCGACCCGTCGGTCAGCACGTGGCAGTTCGTCCAATATCGCACGGTCAAACACGAAGATGCAATGCACTTGGGCGCACCGCTGTAAAGCGGCGCTCAGAGCCGCGTTGTCATGGACGCGCAGATCGCGGCGAAACCATACCAAGCCAGTGTCAAATTCATTTTTTTGCATTGCAGCCGCTAAAATTCGGAAATGTCTGGCGATTCTGCACTCCTCAACCTCACGAACCATTTTCTGATTGCAATGCCCGGACTGGAGGATGCGATATTCTCCAAAAGCGTGGTCTACGTTTGTGAGCACACACCGCATGGTGCGCTGGGTCTGGTGATCAATAAGCCGGCTGATATGACGATGGCCACCTTGTTTGGCAAAGTGGATCTGCCGCTGCAACGCCCAGACCTGACCGATTCGCCGGTTTTTCAAGGTGGCCCGGTACAAACCGAGCGCGGTTTTATCCTGCATGAATCGATTTTTTCCACGTCTGAAAAGCCCGAGCAACCTCTTTATGCTTCGAGCATGACGATTCCCGGTGGGTTGGAAATGACTACCTCCAAAGACGTGCTGGAGGCGTTATCCAGTGGTTCAGGGCCGCGCAGGGTGCTGGTGTCGCTGGGCTACTCGGCCTGGGGGGAAGGCCAGTTGGAGACTGAACTGGGCGAAAACAGCTGGCTCACCGTAGATGCCGATCAAAGTGTCATTTTTGAAACGCCGGTGGAACAGCGCTACGACAAGGCGTTGGCGTTGCTGGGGTTGCAGGCCTGGATGATTTCGTCGCAAGTGGGCCACGCATGAGCCAGAGCCAGGCACCACTCGCACCTGCGGCGGTTCTGGTGCCCGTTTCCTTGACTACATTTTTGGCGATTGATTTTGGGCTTAAACGCACGGGCGTAGCGGTTGGCAATCGCCTCATGCGCTTGGCTCAGTCTGTCGGGACGGTGCGTGCCGAAGGCGATGCCCGGTTCGCGCTGATCGAAAAGCACCTCAAGGAGTGGCAACCCGATGCCATCGTCATTGGCGTGCCATACCATCCCGATGGTGCATCACACGAAAATACCGCTCGCGCCAGGAAGTTTGGACGGCAGTTGCATGGGCGATTTTCGCTGCCGGTGTTTGAGGTCGACGAGCGCTACAGCACGACTGAGGCGCTATCGTCTGGCGCGCGCGACGCAGATGCGGCATCGGCCTGCATTATTTTGGATCAGTTCTTAAGGAGTTTGCCGTGAGTGCAACGATGAACGACCCCTCGGGGGGCAACGGACCACGCGAAGCGACCAGCGTGGGGGCTCTGCTGTTGGATGCGGAGGCGCTTTATCGCGAGTTGCTTCGCGGGGTTCAACTGATCTGCGCAGCGAATACCCGGTTGGTGGGCATCACCTCAGGTGGCGCCTGGCTGGCGGAACGATTGCAAAAAGACATGAACCTGCCGGGTCAGGCCGGCAAGATTTCATCGTCTATGCATCGGGACGACTTTGCCCAGCGCGGTTTGTCTTCCGGAGGGCAGACCGTGTTGCCTTTTGACGCCAATGGCGCTGATATCCTGATTCTGGACGATGTCCTCTACACCGGGCGAACCCTGCGTGCCGTGATCAATGAGTTATTTGATTATGGTCGCCCCGCCAGCGTGAGATTGGCAGTTCTGGTGGACCGTGGCGGACGCGAACTGCCGGTTCAGGCCGATTTCGCTGCGGCGCGTGTGACGCTCGCGCCCAATCAGTCGTTGGCGCTGGCCCGCAGCGAGGCTGGTGTTTTCAGCTTCGACGTAAAGGCACGATGAATATGCTCTACAAACGCAATCCACAACTCAACAAGCACGGAGAACTCGTACACCTGCTCTCCGTCGAAGGCCTTCCAAAAAGCATCCTGACGCACATTCTGGATACCGCTGCCAACTTCGTCTCGGTCAATGACCGCGAAGTGAAAAAAGTGCCCCTGCTGCGTGGCAAGAGCGTCTTCAATCTGTTCTTCGAGAACTCGACCCGCACGCGTACCACTTTTGAGATCGCCGCCAAGCGTCTCTCGGCAGACGTGATCAACCTGGATATTGCGCGTTCATCGGCCTCCAAGGGCGAATCGCTGCTGGACACCATTGCGAATCTGAGTGCCATGGCCGCCGACATGTTTGTGGTGCGCCACAGCGAATCCGGTGCGCCCTACCTCATTGCCCAACACGTGGCGCCCCATGTGCACGTGATCAACGCCGGTGACGGTCGCCATGCCCACCCCACGCAGGGATTGCTGGATATGTTCACCATCCGGCATTACAAAAAAGATTTTTCCAACCTTACCGTGGCCATCGTGGGTGATGTTCTGCATTCCCGTGTGGCGCGATCCGACATTCATGCCCTGACTACATTGGGCTGTGCCGAGGTCCGCGTGGTCGGCCCCAAGACCCTGGTGCCTTCGGATATGGCGCAAATGGGCGTGCGGGTCTGTCACACGCTGGAGGAGGGCATCAAGGACTGCGATGTCATCATCATGCTGCGCCTGCAAAACGAACGCATGAGCGGCGCGCTACTGCCTTCCATGCACGAATTTTTCAAGAGTTACGGCCTCACGCCAGAGAAGTTGTTGCTGGCCAAGCCGGATGCCATTGTCATGCACCCCGGCCCGATCAACCGCGGAGTCGAGATTGACTCGGCGGTAGTCGATGGCAGCCAGAGCGTGATTTTGCCGCAGGTGACCTTTGGCATCGCGGTGCGCATGGCGGTGATGAGTATCGTTGCCGGTAATGAGGCTGACCCCCGGAGTACACGCGTATGAGAACACTGATCAAAGGTGGCCGGGTTATCGATCCGGCCACTGGATATGATGAAAAAGCCGATGTAGCCCTCGTGGATACTGTGGTAATAGCTATCAAAAATGTAGCAACTGATTTTGTCCCGGATGCCACCATCGACG
This sequence comes from uncultured beta proteobacterium, assembly GCA_903924955.1. Taxonomy (GTDB): domain Bacteria; phylum Pseudomonadota; class Gammaproteobacteria; order Burkholderiales; family Burkholderiaceae_C; genus Allorhodoferax. Next base: position 27,468 of record CAIYDK010000545.1, read on the forward strand.
CCACCGGCTGCATTGTCATGCCTGGTCTGGTTGATCTGGCGGTGCGCTTGCGTGAACCTGGGCACGAACACGAAGGCATGCTGGCGTCAGAGATGGCCGCCGCAGTGGCGGGTGGCGTGACCAGTGTGGTTTGTCCGCCGGATACCGAGCCGGTGCTGGACGAGGCCGGTCTGGTCGAAATGCTGCGGCACCGCGCTGAGCGACTGCAGTTGGCACGGCTGTTCCCGTTGGGCGCGCTGACGCGTAATCTGGAGGGTGAGGTTCTGACCGAGATGTTGCACCTCACGCAGGCCGGGTGCATTGGATTCAGTCAGGCCGAAGTGCCGCTGGCCAATACCCAAGTTATGCTGCGCGCCCTTCAGTACGCCAGCACTTTCGGCTATACCGTATGGCTGCGCCCGCAGGAGTTGCATTTGGGCAAGGGAGTCGCTGCCAGCGGCCCGTTGGCCACCCGACTGGGCCTGTCCGGCGTACCGGTGGCAGCCGAGACCATTGCCCTGCACACGATTTTTGAGTTGGTCCGTGCCACCCGGGCGCGCGTCCACCTGTGCCGCATCAGTAGCGCAGCCGGCGTTGCCTTGGTGCGCCAAGCCAAGGCCGAGGGGCTGCCGATTACCTGCGATGTGAGTATCAACTCCCTGCATCTGATCGATGTGGATATTGGCTACTTTGACAGCCGCATGCGTCTGAACCCGCCATTGCGCCAGCAGCGCGACCGCGACGCCCTGCGCGCCGGTCTGGCAGATGGAACAATTGATGCACTGGTCTCTGATCACACGCCAGTCGACGAAGACGCCAAAGCCCTGCCGTTCGCCGAAAGCGAACCGGGAGCCACGGGTCTGGAATTGCTGCTCAGTCTGGCGTACAAGTGGGCGCAAGACAGCGGCATTGCGCTGAATCAGGCTCTGGGGGTGGTGACCCAAAGGCCCGCGGCTGTGGCTGGGGCCGCGCTCGGGTTCATGGCCACCAGCGCTGGGCGACTTTCCGTCGGTGGCGTCGCTGATATTTGTGTTTTTGACCCTGATGTCTCCTGGACAGTTGAAGCTTGCGCGCTGCGCAGCCAAGGTCACCATACGCCGTTTGGTGGTTATGAACTGCCAGGGCGTGTGCGTGCCACTTTCGTGGGCGGTCGCCTTGCGTTTCAGGCCTGAGCCAGTCGCACAGGCCATGCATTCGTTGGTTGGCTCGCCGCGGTGAAGCAGCTTCGTGCCTGCTGGCGCCTGATGCGCGTCTTGCTGCATATTCTGGGCGGTACGTGGACCATCGTCACGGTCTTTTCGCGCCTCGCTCCCGAGCAAAAACACCTCCGGGTTCAGGTCTGGGCCCTTGAGATGCTTGCGTGTATAGCTATCAAATTAGTAGTAAAAGGTACTCCGCCAGTGGCTGGTCCGATGCTGTTGGCCGCCAATCACATTTCATGGGCCGACATTGTGGTGATGCATGCAGCCCGCCATTGCCGTTTTGTGTCCAAGGACGAGGTGGGCCGCTGGCCCGTGGTCTCCACATTGGCGAACGCCGCTGACACGCTGTACATCACCCGCGAATCCCGGCGCGACGCC
>CAIYDK010000546.1 GCA_903924955.1 uncultured beta proteobacterium
CCACCCGGGTCTATCTGGCCGCTGCCAAAGTGGGCGGCATCCATGCCAACAACACTTACCCGGCAGACTTCATCTACCAAAACCTGATGATGCAAGCCAATGTGATTGAGGCGGCTTTTCAGAATGGCGTGCAAAAGCTGCTGTTTTTAGGCTCCAGCTGCATCTACCCCAAGCTGGCACCCCAGCCCATGACAGAGTCTGCCTTGCTCACTGGCCCGCTAGAGCCCACCAACGAGCCCTATGCCATTGCCAAAATTGCTGGCATCAAACTGTGTGAGAGTTACAACCGCCAATATGGCGCCAGCCACGGCATTGACTACCGCAGCGTCATGCCCACCAACCTCTATGGCCCCGGCGACAACTACCACCCCGACAACAGCCACGTCATCCCCGCACTCATCCGCCGGTTTCACGAAGCCAAAGTCAGCGGCGCCCCTGAAGTCGCCATCTGGGGCACGGGCACCCCCAGGCGCGAGTTTTTGTATGTAGACGACATGGCCGCCGCCAGCGTCTTCGTCATGAACCTTTCTGACGCCATCTATCAGGCCAACACCACCCCCATGTGCAGCCACATCAACGTCGGCTTTGGCAGTGATGTCACCGTTGCCGAGGTGGCCCACGCCATCAGCAACGCCGTGGGCTACCAGGGCCAAGTCACGTTTGACGCCACCAAACCCGACGGTGCTCCCCGCAAGTGGATGAATAGCACTCGCCTCAACGCCCTAGGCTGGCAGGCGCAGGTTTCGCTGGCCGATGGCCTGGCTCTTGCCTATTCAAGTTTCTTGGATAGGTGACTACAATGCAATCATTGCAATCACTTGGGGCTACTGAATGACCAGCATTACCGTTCGGAACCTCGATGAATCCATCAAGGCCGGCTTGCGTTTGCGCGCGGCCCGGCATGGCTGGTCCATGGAGCAAGAAGTGCGTCAGATACTGCGGCAAACCGTCGCACCAGAACAGTTGGGTGCCATCAGCTTTGCCGAGCAAATCAACCAGCGGTTTGCAGGCCTGCAGGCTGAGGCACTGCCCCTGCCAGCCAGGGTGCAGGTCAGAACCCCACCCACGTTGGACTAACGGCATATGTCCATCGGCTTTCTGCTCGACACCAACGTGCTTAGCGAGCTCATGCGGCCGCAGCCGTCAGCAGAAGTAATGGCCTGGTTTGCGGCCAACCGTGCAACACCCATGTACACCTCCGCCATCACACAGGCCGAAATCCTCACTGGCATAGCCCTGCTGCCAGTCGGAAAACGCAGGACCTCTTTGGCCCAAGCGTGCGAAGCCATGTTTGAGCAAGACTTTGCCGGGCGCTGTCTGGCGTTTGACAGCGCTGCGGCCAAGCAGTAGGCATTGGTGGTTGCCACACGCACAGCCCAGGGTCTCCCTGTCACCACAGAAGACTCGCAAATCGCAGCCATTGCACTGGTGGCCGGACTCACGCTTGCCACGCGCAACACCAAAGACTTTCACAACGTCACCGGTCTGTTGCTGGCAAGCCCTTGGCAAACCCCATCACCACACTGAGTTGCGCACTCTTAATTTCTTCCAGGCCCCACTATGTCCCAAGTTCCAATTGCCCCCTCCACCCCCAAAGTCGCCCTCATCACCGGCATCACCGGCCAAGACGGCTCCTACCTGGCCGAACTGCTGCTCGAAAAAGGCTACATCGTGCACGGCATCAAGCGCCGCGCCAGCAGCTTCAACACCAGCCGGGTAGACCACATCTACCAAGACCCCCACATTGACAACGCCCGCTTCAAACTGCACTACGGCGACCTGTCTGACACCAGCAACCTGACTCGCATCATCCAGCAAGTGCAGCCCGACGAGATTTACAACCTGGGCGCGCAAAGTCACGTTGCGGTCAGTTTTGAGAGCCCCGAGTACACGGCCGATGTAGACGGCATGGGCACCCTGCGCATACTGGAAGCCATCCGCATCCTGGGGCTGGAGAAGAAGACCCGCTTCTACCAGGCCAGCACCTCCGAGCTGTATGGCCTGGTGCAAGAAATACCGCAAAAGGAAACCACCCCGTTTTACCCTAGATCCCCCTACGCCGTGGCCAAGCTCTATGCCTATTGGATTACGGTCAACTACCGCGAAGCCTATGGCATGTATGCCTGCAACGGCATCCTCTTCAACCACGAAAGCCCGCGCCGTGGCGAAACCTTTGTCACCCGCAAAATCACCCGTGGCATGGCCAACATCGCCCAAGGTCTGGAGCAATGCCTGTACATGGGCAACATGGACGCCCTGCGTGACTGGGGCCACGCCAAAGACTACGTACGCATGCAGTGGATGATGCTGCAGCAAGACAAGCCGCAAGACTTTGTCATTGCCACCGGCGTGCAATACAGCGTGCGCGACTTCATCACCTGGACCGCAGCCGCACTGGGCATCAGCGTCAGGTTTGAAGGGCAGGGCGTCAATGAAGTCGCCAAAGTTGCTTCAATAACCGGTGACAACGCCCCGGCGCTCAAGGTAGGCGACGTGGTGGTCAAGGTAGACCCCCGCTACTTTCGCCCCACCGAGGTCGAAACCCTGCTGGGCGACCCCAGCAAAGCCAAGAGCGAACTGGGCTGGATACCTGAAATCACCGCGCAGGATATGTGCAAAGAGATGGTGGCACACGATCTTTCCCAAGCCAAGCAGCACGCCCTGCTGAAGAAAAACGGCTATGAGGTGAACGTCAGCGTGGAATAACGAACCAGCACACACCTGTATAGAACAAATTCTCTCCCACCGTTGCTTCTGGCCCACCCGCGCAAATATTCACCGCGATAAACCAGCCAGTCGCCAGTCGCATCCGCAAAAATCCGCCGCTTGCAGGCAGAAAGTTCCGTACCACAGAGAACGCACCTGCAACACCAAAAGGAGTTCTGTCACATGCGGGTATGCGTTTCGGGCGTTGGCTACGTCGGGTTATCCAATGCAGTTTTGCTGGCCCAGCACAACGACGTGGTGTAAGCACGCGGTGAACCCATATTGACCGCGGCGCTGCGACCGTGGTTGCGAGTCAGGTAGAAGCGGTGGGCGGCGTCCAGCGATGCGGCAGCAACTCGGCGATCATGCTGTTGCGCTGCGTAGGCAGGTGGGTCAGCACATCTTTCAGATAGGCATATGGATCATGCCCATTGAGCTTGGCGCTCTGGATCAAGCTCATGATGGCGGCCCCACGCTTGCCCGCACGCAGTGAACCGGTGAACAACCAATTGTTCCTGCCAATGGCAATCGGCCGAATCTTTGACTTGTCTGCTATGCTTTTTGCATGCTTCAGACCATGGTGATGGATCCTGCACTTCCGATACGCGCCCACGGTAAACCCAGCACCAGGGCATCGAGCTGAACTCGCTCGAGTTGGCAATTGGCACCGTCCCGAGCCGCCCAGACGAACTTGCCCTGGTGCAACCGGCGGGCTGCCAGCCAGATGCCAGGCCCATCGTGCACCAGCACCTTCATGCGATTACCACGCTGATTGGCAAAGAGGTAGGCGGTGTGCGGGTGGGCTGCACCAAAGACGGTGA
>CAIYDK010000547.1 GCA_903924955.1 uncultured beta proteobacterium
TCTCCTGTGCATAACTTCGTACGCACAGTGCTTCTAACAGGGGTCAAATTTGGATGAAAAAAACTGCCTTCAGGGGGTCAATTCTGGTTGGCATTCAACAATCTGATTCAGAATATCGCTGAGGTTCCGAATTGTTTTCAGCATTTGTGGCCATAGCATCTCCCGTGCATCCCCCAATCAGGATGACCCAGCAGGCCAAGGGAGGACTGGTTGTTCGACCCGGCTTCGAGGCGGATCTAGCTGGGACAAAAATGTTCACTCGCCAATGTGATGCCAGTGGATCTCTGTAAGGGCCCTAAGCATCGAATCAATCTTATCAATCACGCCGTGCTGCTCAGCCCAATGTATGTGTTCCAAAAGCCTACTCTTCTTTTCAGGATCGCTGGAGTACGACCATCCTCCAAGAATTAGCGGTAACGGTGGTTCCCATCCTCCAGATGGCTTTTGAACTTTCTGCGGTAGCAGTTCATAGAGTTGCGACCATTGTGGAGGAAGTGGACATACACGATTTGACTCCCCGCAAAATGATTTCAGACTCTCGGTAATACTCGATTGCCGCATGATGCCCCTCGGTGAAACTGTTATGTGGCTTGAACTACTCGCAACTTACCCGGCTCTGCTTTGGCATCGAACACAATCCCGGCCTGCTCGAGAATCCATGCTTCAATCTTTTCATGATGCACGCGCAGCAGGTCCAGCGGCCGGACCGTGTAGTGCTTCTCGGCTGTGGCGCTCGGCTTGTGTCCCATAAGCTGCGCCACCACGCCAGCCGGTATCTCTAGCCACTCGGTCAGGCTCTTGAAACTGCGGCGCAGGCCGTGCATGGAAACGTGGTCAACCCCTCCCACTTTGCAGGCAGTCGCTAGATTCTTTGCAGGGCGGGTCAGCGCATCGTCACCGGCACCAGCGAAAACCCATTCGCCACGCTTGGGCAGTGTCGCTATCAAGTGGTGAACGTAAGGCGTCAGCGGTATCACTCGCTCGCCCTCTACCTTGTCGTGAATTGTCAGGCCACGCCATGCCATATTGACATCATCCCAGCGCAGCGCCAGCAACTCGCCGGGTCTCGCCCCAGTGAGTAGCAGGGCTTGCAAATAGGCGGCAATGGTTGGATTTCTGGTCTGGCGTACAGCGTCGAACCAGTCGGGCAGTTGCTCGCGCTGTAGGGCGTCACGCTTGACACCAGACTTGCCCAATGCCTCGCGGGTCTTCTTTGTCTTTGCTGGATTCTTGGCAGGCAGCAAGGGGGCATATTCGGGCTGTTCCTCGCACCATGCCAGAAAAGCGCGCAGCAGTCGCCACGCAAGCCGGGCGGGTGTCGGTCGGGTCTGTGCCTCATGTTCGGCCCATGCCGTGATGCGCGGGGCGGTCAGGTCGGCCAATCGCAGCGGCAACAATGGTGCAAGCGGCCCCGGCACGGTAAGCCCTTCGCCACGCTTGCGCTTGATGCCACCGGCGGCGCTCAGTCGGGTATGGTCTTTGTAATGCAAGTCACCCCAGCGCGGCTTACGCTCCAGCAGGTAGTTACCCCACACCTCGCCCACGGTCACGGCGGCAACTCTGGCAGCGTCTACCTTGGCAACGGCGGCGGCCTGCTTTTCAGCTTTGGCGGCGAGTTTGTCGCGCTCTACTTCTCGCGGGTCTGTGCCAGTGTCAAGAGTAACCCGCAGCCGGTTTGCCTCAGTGCGGGCGGCCTCGATAGTCCAGGCGCGAACGTCCCCAATCGTGCGGCGTATGGTCTGTCGATTCAGCTTCGCCTCGAAAACGAATGACTTGGCGCCAGTGTTGGTGACTCTCACGCGCAGGCCCGGCGCTTTGCTGTCGCGCAGGAACGCTTGCGCCTTGATGTCGGTCCGGCAGGTCAATCGCTCGATTAACCCGGCAGTAAGTTCGTGAGATTCGCCTAGGTCTGGCGCTTGGTCTCTTTTCGGTCGTGCCATGAATACCCCTTTACTTTAGTCGGGTCTGTGTAGCCACTGTGTAGCCACTTTTCCCCTATTTTGGGGAATATCAATCAACGGCAGGTCTGGTATTTCGTCCAGTATGTTGCTTGTAAGTCGTTGATTTATATTGATTCTATCAACGCGAATAAACAGTGTCAAACAGTATTTGTGAGGGACTGAAAATCCTTGTGTCGGTGGTTCGATTCCGCCCCAGGCCACCA
>CAIYDK010000548.1 GCA_903924955.1 uncultured beta proteobacterium
CCGGCACAATTTGGATTGCCCGCCCGCAGCCACGTTCTGGCTGAACTCGTTCGAGCTTCAGGTTTTGCGGCGATCTTGTACAAATCCACGATGGGGCCAGGTAAGTGCCTTGCAATCTTTCCCGACAAGTTGTCCGATTCGGCATACGTCGAATTGGCCGACAAGGCGCCGCCGCAGGTGAAACACACTCGGTTAGATAACAACTCCGCAGACGACCTGGCGGGATGGAGCATTCTTCCGTCCAGTTTTGACAGGTAACGGTGAGTTCTATTGGCCCGTCGGTCAGTGAAGACGAATTGCCGCGGTTACCGCCATGCCGTGTACAAAAGACACCGTCGGCAGGCGCGGGGGGCGGGTTCAACACATGGAGCAACTTACGCTGTGCTGCTCGCAGGTTCAGAAGCTGAACTACTATAACACTGGTCTTTTTTGGTTCCGGGAATTAAATTGTAAATTTGAGAAGAGTCAGGGGCTGGGGTCAGGACTTAGCACTTAGGACTCAGGACTCAGCCACGGGGTCTTGCTGCTGAACGGCTTCTTCCATGCTGATGGTGTTGACCACCATCTCAAAGTGCTCCAGGATTTCTGGCGCCTGGCTGCCGACAAAGCTTTTGACGGCCTCATTGGCCAGCAGTTTGGCGAGGTAGCCGGTCGTCTCAAAAAGTGTCTTGAGTAGATCCAGCATAGATTGGCGAAGCAAGCGCGTGGTTCCATGCTTGATAACCCCACTCCTGAAGAAAATAGGGATAGCCACGTGTTAACCGGAAAATTTCATGCAAGGCTGCCGGATCGAATTCTTCATTGGCCTGCAACACCGGGTCTTGCAGTGCCTTGATGGCATCCGATTCTGGCAATGGGCCAATGTCGGGGAAACTGAACAATCGTTCGGCGTAAGATTTGGATTCACCCATCAGACTGGGCAAAATTGGCAAGCCAGCCGCAATCAGCACGACAGGAAGTTGGCGCTGTTGCATCTTGTGCATCGCCATGATGAGTGCGCTCAGTTCCATCGCGCTGAAATACTGAATTTCGTCGATCAGCAGCGCAACCGCCACACCACGCTCCTGCGCTGCTTCGCCAACAGCCATAAAAAGACCCGGGAGATCGACCTCCAGATCACCGCTATCGGCAGCGCCGGGTTCAGACTCTATAAAGTGAACCGTCCCCAACTTTGGGGAGATGTGATTTTTTGAGCTATGCCGCTTCTCGCCAGCCAGCGTCGGTATCCTCAAACACCAGCTTGCTGTCTTGTTCACGGTCAAGGTTTGCCAGGCGCTCAATCATTTCCGTGATTCTCACGTTGCCGTCAATTTTCTCACCACCCTCTCGCGCAACAGGTCATTTACCCGAGTCTGCCAGCCCCGCCCGGAGGCACGCAGCGCCGCCACAACATCGGGGTCTAGGCGAATCTTTACCGCCACCTTGCTGTCAGGCTTGGTACTGCCCACCGGCCGGCCGCGACGCGCCATGATCTGCTTCGGCGTATGCACAGCCGCAAACTCGCCCCGCTTCGCTTGGTCAATCGAGCGTAGCAGCGCCTCCTCGAATTCGATGACTTCGGGGTCAATCACAGTTTTAAGTTTGCCCATCAAAACGCTCCTTCAGTTTCGCCAAGAACTCAGGCCGAAGGTTGTCAAATTTAGCCTTCGCATCCAGTCAATGAATTCCTCGCGTTCATCATCGCGCCAGACTTTGGCCGACCAGACGATGAATTCAGGGGATTCGATTACTGTCAACATGATTTAATTGTACCCCCAACAAATACGGGGGCGCAATGTCGCGTTTGAAACGCGACTTGATTAACAGCGCCAGCCGGCCAGGAGCGGTACCCCTGAAAAACGAAAGCCCGCCGGATGCTGCAAGGTATCGACGGGCAAGAAGAACTCGGCATGTTGCCCGGCGAGACCATCGAGGACGTGCTGACCAGGCGCATGCAGTCCGTTGACGGATACGACCTCTCAGGGATGGATTCAGCCGGCGCGGCCCGGTCAGTTCATCGTCAAGGGCGTAGCTGAGCACATGCAGGACGTGCTGCAGTTCAATGTGGCCAGCGCAATCGCTAGCGTAGCCGGTCGGTGAAGGACTTGACCAGAACGAGGTAGCCGCGCTCCGTCAGGATGGTCAAACCATTCGGCGCAATGGTTCCAGTGAGTTTTGCTGCTTCGGACGGATTTAGTACGAAGTGATGGCGGCCTTCATCCATCTTAGGTTTATGGGTGTTGAAGTTTCGACGACCAGTGCCATCAGGCCGACCATGAGAAATTCAAGCACCCGGCAAAACCCGGTCATCGTGCCGGGTTCTTTTTGGGCTGAATATGGCCGTTTGTTCGCCCAAATTCACCCCGCTTTTTCATACTTTTTTCATACCGACAAGAAAAAAGCACCTACCGTTTCCAGTAAGTGCTTGAAATCATTGAAGATTTTGGTGGGCAGTGCAAGTTTCGAACTTGCGACCCCTGCAGTGTGAATGCAGTGCTCTACCCCTGAGCTAACCGCCCTGAATCTGTTTCAGGAAGGGCTGAATTATGCCCTACTTTCAGGC
>CAIYDK010000549.1 GCA_903924955.1 uncultured beta proteobacterium
CGAGTCCAAGCCCACGTTCAAGGTGGGTGAGCAGTCAGACGGGCCTCATATTCTGCAGCTTTCAACGACCGACCGTGCCTGGGTATTCCAGTTGCACGAACCTGACTGCCGAGCCGTGGCGGCGGAGCTTCTGGCGCTGGGCGGAATTGCGAAAGCCGGCTTTGGCTTGGGGGATGACCGCAAACGCATCATCCATAAGCTGGGAGTGGAGCCAGCAGGCATTCTGGAGCTCAATACCGTGTTTCGTGAGCGAGGTTACCGAAAGGATATGGGTGTCAAGGGGGCCGTGGCGGTGCTGTTCAATCAGCGCTTCATTAAGTCCAAAAAAGCCGCCACCAGTAACTGGGCAAATACACATTTGACGGAGGCCCAATTGGTTTACGCGGCGAATGACGCCTATGCCGCTATTCGCGTGCTGGAGGCGCTGGGAACGTTACAAGGTTTGGCCCTTTAACACACTGCGCGGGGCAAAAAATCACAGGGGCCACCGCTGCTTAAAAACAAGGCACGACCTGCCGACCCAAGGCTGATGCGGGTTTCAGCGCTTGTGAACAAGCTTATCCACAACGTAGCCCACAGAGGACAGGGTCAACTATTTTTTCAGATTGGGAACAAACTTGAGGGTCGCAACGGCTTAGTGAACGACGAACTCGTAGACCACTTCCTCTGACTCGACCATGTCAAGAATGTCGTTGAGTGCATCTTCGTCTTCGGTGCTGGACCAGGTTTCTTCGGGATCGGTGGAAAACAGTGGCTCGATGGCAATGTCCAGAAATTGCCCATCGGGCAATTTCAGTACCGGTGTGCCTTCAGATGTTTCCGCCAACTCCCATTCGTCAGGAACCGACATCTCCAGTTTGATCGTCACGTTGAGTTTTTTCATGGTGCGCTCCTTCAGCGTTGTGCCCTATTTACCGCCGAACTTGGCGTAGTAAGCCAACACGGCCGGTAGCTGGGCAATGCGTTGCATATGGGCGTTAAGCGCGGGGGCCACCTGCTCCACCAGATCGGTGGGAACATGGTCCAGGCGACCGGAGTTGAGGCCGCGCACATCCACAAACACCTTGAGATCGGCAACGGTAAGGCGGTTGTCGGCAAAGTAGTCTCCGCCGTGGGTCGCCAACTGGCTTTGCAACCAACCCAGGTACTTTGGCATGGAGCCATTGACCAGGGCCACGCGTGCCGCCTTTTGTTCGTCACCTTTCATGCTGAAACTGGGGCCGAGTTTGACGCTGGCTTCTTCCACCACATAGGCCACTTCATCGCACAGCAGGGCCTGATAGGCATCGGTGGGATAGAGGCCTGCCAACTTGCCCGCGTAGCGCAGCATGGCGTCACTCTGTGTGACCTGCACACCGTCCACATGCAGAACGGGTACCTGGCCAAAGGGGACCGTCTTGCGCACTTCGGCGAACTCGGGGAAGGTGAAGCGGTGGTCTTCAAACGCAACGCCGCCAATGGCCAGGGCCAGGCGAATGGGCTCGGCACGGCCGCCGTGAAAGTCGAAGTAGGAGAGTTTGAGTTGGGGCATGGTAGGTCTCTGAAACGTGGAGGACTGCAAGCGCCTTACAGCGTGGGGTAGTCAGTGTAGCCCTTAGGACCGGGCGTGTAGAAGGTGTTGGAGTCAGGCGCATTCAGCGCGGCGCCCGCCTTGATGCGATCTGGCAGATCGGGGTTGGCCAGGAAGCTGGTGCCAAACGCCACTGCGTCGAGCTTGCCCGCAGTGATGGCCTGCTCGGCCTCGTCAGCGGTGTAGCCCATGTTGCCAATCAGCACCCCTTTGTATTGTTCACGGGCTATGGTCACCACATCGCCTTTCTGTACGCCAAAGAAGTCCGCGCGCATCAGGTGCAGGTAAGCCAGGTTGAAGGCGTTGAGCTTGTCGGCCAGAAAAGTGGTCAGGGCGATGGGGTCGCTGTCCTTCATGCTGTTGTAGCTATTGAGTGGTGACAGGCGCAGGCCCACGCGGTCAGCGCCAATGGCAGCCGTTACGGCGGTCAGCACTTCAAAAAGAAAGCGTGCGCGGTTCTCCATGGAGCCACCATAGCCGTCAGTGCGCTGGTTGGGCGTGTCGCGCAGGAATTGATCGATCAGGTAGCCATTGGCGCCGTGCACCTCCACGCCGTCAAATCCAGCGGCAATGGCATTCTTGGCACCTTGGGCGAACGCGGCCACGATCACGGGAATTTCTTCTGCCGTCAGCGCGTGTGGCACAGCCTGCGGCACTTTGCCTGTTGGGGTCTGGATCTCGCCTTCAATGGCGGTGGCACTGCTGGAGACGGTGCGCTCGCCATCATTGAGGCCGGGGTGCGCGGCACGGCCCGCGTGCCAGATTTGCATGAATATGCGTCCACCCTTGGCATGCACGGCGTCTGTCACTTTTTTCCAGGCGGCAATGTGCGCGTCGGAGTAAATGCCGGGCTCAGCGTAGAAAGCCGATGTATGGGGTGCCACCATGGTGCACTCGGTAATCAGCAGCCCGCCACTGGCGCGTTGTGCGTAGTACTCGGCCATCAGGTCGTTGGGCATGTGCCCTGCATCTGCGCGGGTGCGGGTCAGTGGCGCCAGCAGGATGCGGTTGGGGAGAGTGAGTGCGCCGAGTTTGAGTGGATTGAATAGCATGGTCTAAAGAGGGTGGAGAACAAAGAAACGGCTGAACGGTACCAGCCGGGGAGTATTTGCCATATGGTGGGGTTATTGCAAAGTGCAATAGGCAGCCTACGGCGCCACCTTGATCGCGTTGCCAAACGCCACGCGGCCACGCACCATGTCGGCCTCGGGCTTGGGGTCGGCGTAGTACCAGACGGCATCGGTGACCATCTCGCCATTGATCAACAGCGAGTAATAGCTGGCCTGCCCCTTCCAGTTGCAACTGGTCTTGTGGTTGCTGAAGGTGACATACTCTTTTTTGAGTGCAGCCTCGGGGAAGTAGTGGTTGCCTTCGACCGGTACGGTGTCGTCACTTTCAGCAATGACGATGTTGTTCCAGGTTGCTTTCATGGGGTTGAGTTTCTTTGAGTTGGATGTTGAGTGGCATTTAATGGGATCGTACCCTGCGTTCTTTTAATCTCGTCGCGGATCTCTCGTAAGGTCAGTTGTGCGCAAGGCGCAGGCGCTTCAGGTGTGGGCTGTCGCGTGTGAACCGCTTGGACCTTGGCTTGCTTGGCTCGCCTGGCTTTGGCTTTGTGGTGGACGCCCAGCAGCACGGCCCCCGCGACGAAAGCAAACCAGCCGGCGGGACGCAGTGCATTGGCATACGCCGCCAGCATGGGCGACTGTCCCAGGAACAAAGGACTGCTCAGCAGCACCAAGCCAAGCAGGCAAAGTGCCCAGCCCTTGGCCCGCATGGTGTTGAACGCGCTGCCTTTGCGCTGGGAGCTGTCTGCGGTGGCCATGTGCTCTTTTTCAGTTGCTGCTATCCATCGTGCCACCATAGGCATCAGGCGCGCTCCAAATCGCGAATCAGGGTCACCACTTTGGTGGTGATGATGTCCACCGCTGGCCCATTGGCGCCATGCGGCAAGATGACATCGGCATGTCGCTTGGTGGGCTCGATAAATTGCTTGTGCATGGGGCGCACGGTTTCGAGATATTGGTTGATCACACTTTCGGTGCTGCGCCCGCGCTCGGCAATGTCGCGCTGCAAGCGGCGGATAAAGCGCACGTCCGCTGCGGTATCGACAAAAATCTTCAACGACATCATTTTGCGCAACTCGGCGTCAAACAGCGCAAACAAGCCTTCAATCACGATCACCGGTGCGGCTTTGAGGTGAATAGTCTTGCTGGCGCGGTTGTGCAGCGCGAAATCGTATGTCGGCATTTCAATCGACTCGCCATGGCGCAGCGCCTGCACATGCTGCATCATCAAAGGCCAGTCAAACGCTTGCGGGTGGTCATAATTTGTTTTGCGCCGCTCGTCAGCAGACAAATGGGTCTGGTCGCAGTAGTAGTCGTCTTGAAACACCACGGAGGCCATTTCCGGCCCGATAGAAGCAAGCACCTGGCGCGTCACCGTGGATTTGCCACTGCCACTGCCCCCTGCGACACCGATCACGAATGGTTTGCTGCTTGATTTGCTCATGTGATTTCTGTGCCCGGGCCTGTGAGGCTTGTTATCTTAGAGCCCTGTAGTTCAGCAACGGGCTAGAACGAAGAACCCGGCTCGCTCAAAAACGCCAGTTCCAGCGCACTGGAGGTGCGCCCCAGAACCGCGTTTCGGTGCGGGTAGCGTCCAAAGCGGTCGATGATTTCCTTGTGGCGCAGTTCGAAGTTCAGGTTGTCTTCCATACCCGGCTGCGAAAACAGGACAACGGCCTGCGCGTGCACCCACTCGGATTCGCTGTGCATATAGGGCATGTAGGCAAACACGCGCTGCGCTACCGACAAGCTGCGGTCTTGCCCACTGGCCACCAGCTCTTGCGCCAGTACCAGCGCCAATGCGTCCTGCGCAAAGGCGCGTGGCGTGTCGCGATAGGCGTTGCGTGAGAATTGGTCCAGCACCAGGATTTCTGCCAGCCGCCCCTGTGGCGTAGCGCGCCAGGCCCACAGTTCGCAGCGCGCAGCGGCCTCCAGTGCAATGCCGAAGCGTGCGCGAATCAGCGCGTCCAGTGCAGCGTCTTTGACAAAGTGCTGCCTGGCGGTCAGCTCTTCAAACCAGAAGTGGAGGATGTCTTGGGGAGTCA
>CAIYDK010000550.1 GCA_903924955.1 uncultured beta proteobacterium
GCCGTTCGAATTGCTTGTTTCATCTTTATCACCTTTATTACGACTTGAACCATTTGTGGCGCGCACAGCATCGCCATCGATACAACGATTTTCCCCATTGGGGCTGCTCAGGGATATAGGCAGATGATGAAAATTGCCATAGGAGCGCTCCTATGGCGAGTAGGAGTTTTCCTACTCGCGGGTCAAATCCAGCAGATCGTTCTCTACCGCGTAGCGGAAAAGGTCCACGGTGCTGACCATATTCATCTTGGTCAGGATGTTGGACTTGTGGGTGCTGACGGTTTTGATGCTCAAAGACAGCTTGGCAGCAATATCGGTCAGGCTGACGCCGCGCACGATATCGCTGAAAACCTCGAACTCCCGGTTGGTCAGCAGGGTATGCACGGGGCCGTCCGAGCGATGTGACACATCGGTTGCCAACAGTTCTGCAACCTTGGGACTGATAAACATGCCACCAGCGGCCACTTTGCGAATAGCGGGCAGCAACAGGTCGCCGTCACTTTCCTTGGACAGGTAACCCGACGCACCAGCACGAATGGCACGCACGGCAAACTGCTCTTCCGGGTGCATGCTGAAAATGAGAATGGGTAGTTTTGGCCGCTCTGCTTTGACAAGCTGTATCAGCTCAATACCGTGTCGGCCCGGCATGGAAAGGTCCATCACCATCATGGACCAGTCGCGCTCGCGCACCTTCTCCAGCGCGGCATTGCCATCGCGTGCCTCACCGGCGACGATCAGGTCCTGCGTATCCGCCAGAATTTTCTTCAACCCATCACGGATGATGGCGTGGTCGTCGGCGATGAGTACTTCAGCTTTCATGCGATGCTATGACTAAAATCGGACTCAATGAGGGGCAGGGTGACCATGATGGTGCAACCGTCACCCGGTGCGCTTTCGATAGCAAATGTGGCACCCAAGGCAATTGCGCGTTCCCGCATGCTGACCAGCCCAATACCATTGCTGCGTCGTCTGGCTTCGGAGATGCCTTTGCCGTTGTCTTGCACGGTGAGTATGAGTTGGCTGGCATCCCCCACGATGCAAACACCCACCTTGGATGCCTGTGCGTGGCGACTGACATTGGTCAGCGATTCCTGAACAATCCGGAACAGCCCGCTGGCGATGATGTCGTTCGTTACTTTGGGCGCGTAGCTCAAATCGAGCGCAGTCTCAATGCCTGTACGCCTGCCGAACTCTTCCACTTGCCACGTCACCGCTTCGGCAAACCCGAGGTCATCCAGAATCAGTGGGCGCAATTCAGTAGAAATGCGGCGCACGGCGGCCAGTGAATTGTCCAGCAGTAGGCGCATGGCCTGTATTTCTTCGCGCGTCACTTCGCGCCCCTCCAGCATGCGGTTGCCCAGCCAGGAAAACTCCAGTTTCAGGCCGGTCAGCTGCTGCCCCAGCTCGTCGTGCAGTTCCCTGGAGATACGGGAGCGTTCCTCTTCCCGCACGGTCTGAAGTGACTCCGACAGCTTGCGCAATTGCGCATTCACTTCTCGCAGATTGTCTTCGTGGCGGCGGCGTTCGGTTACGTCTCGCAAGACGGCGGTGACCTGCCGCTTGCCACCAATCAGGGTCTGTGAAATGGTTGATTCAATGGGGAATTCGGAGCCATCGGCGCGCCTTCCGATAATCTCTAACTGTGGTCCCATGGTCCTGGATGCTACGCCCGTTGCAATAAAGCTATCCACATGCTGGTGGTGCGTTTCACGCATGCGGTGTGGCAATAATTGCTTGAGCGGTTGCCCGATAACAGTCTCCGCGGAATACCCAAACATGCGTTCGGCGGCGGGATTAAAAACCAGAATGTTTTGTGACTCATCGGCCGCCACAATTCCGTCCATGACCGAGTCGATGG
Organism: uncultured beta proteobacterium; assembly: GCA_903924955.1. Lineage (GTDB taxonomy): Bacteria > Pseudomonadota > Gammaproteobacteria > Burkholderiales > Burkholderiaceae_C > Allorhodoferax. The sequence goes on from CAIYDK010000550.1 coordinate 1,859, forward strand.
TTTGGTGGAACCGGTCGTGGGCGCCAGAGAGCTCGCTGGCAAGCTCTTGTTCGCGAATCAGCTCAAGGACCAGCAGGGTTGCTGCAACAATAATCAGCACGCAAACCAGGATAGAGCCGATAAGGATCGGCCATGCAGTTTCCCGCCAGGAGTAGAGCGCCTCTTCCTCGTCATTGGTCACACTCACCAGAATCGGAAACTGCGACGCGTGGCCCAAGGCAAAACCCTGGCGACCGCCATCGCCTCTTGCGTGCGTCAGCATGCGCACTTCTTCGCCTGCAATCGGCAGTTTGTCCTGACCCAATTCAGGGGCGCGGTCACCGATCTGCGCCTCCCGGTGTGGGATGCTGGCCACCAGGGTTCCGTCTGCGAGGTAGATGGAGAAGGGGCGTTCGAAATCGAGTTTCACAAAGTTGTACAACTGCTCGAATTGAACAACATCAACTGTCGCCACCACCACGCCCCGGAATTTTCCGTCCGGGCCATGCAGCGCACGCGACAGATGCCAATGCCATGTGTTGTCACGGCGACTGCGTACAGGTTTGTCAATAAATAAGCCCGTACTGGGGGATTGGTTGGCGAAGTGGCTGAAATACACCCTGTCGGTAACAGGGATCGGCTTGAACGGGTACTCCCGCGAGGTGTTGACCACATATCCGTCGGCATCAATCAGCGCAAGAGACGAGATGTGGCGTACCGACCCCACTCGTGCACTGAGCAACAAGTGGGTGGGCATGCTGTCCAGATCAAACTGGGACCCGTAAGGGTTTTGTAGCCGCTCTTGCACACCGCGCAACACAAGATCAATGTTGTCCAGATTTTGCTCGGTTTGCCGCATGAATACCTTGGTCAGGCTGACCGTCTCAACCCGGGCGTGTTCCATTTCACGGCCACGCAGGTTGTACAGCAAAAAAATCACCGACACGGTGATTGTCAACACCGCAAGGAATGCAAGATACCCAACTGCGCGGGTCGGAGGAATCTGCAGGCGCGACCTGGTCATAGACTGTTCAGCAACTGCTCGGGCGACGACACTGAAAAGCGCTGCTGAATGCGGCCCCACCAGGGCTTGTTCTGCAGTTCCAGTGTTGCCGCCATGCGGGGGCCGCACAGGGTGAGCTGTACCGGTTTGGCCATTTTGGCCCGTTGCACCAGTTCTGCCAGTTTGGTGCCATCCAATGTTTGCCAGGCCGCTTGCCATGCGTGGGGGTCATCGCGCAAGGCACTCTGGCGCAGGGCATCCACGCATTCAAGCGTGGTGGTGCTGGCAGTCGGCGCTGGCGCTGGCGCTGGGGTGCCAGTGCCGCTGATCCAGAAGGCATTGATCGTGGGCTTACCCAGTGCACCGCGGGCGTCGTTGACGGCGTGGGTGTAGAGCAGCATCTGCATCTCGTTTTGCAGTCGGCGCAGGTGTTTGGCGTGTTCTTGCAGAGGCATCCAGGGGTCGATGGCTGAGCCGGCTACCCTTTCCAGCGAAGCGGTTGGCAGGTCCTTAAACACTTCCCCGAAAGCCAGCCAGGTTCCGTTGCTCAAAGGGTGCAGGGTGATGCCATCCTCTTCGAAATACCGTTTCATGGCGGCACGAAGCGTCTCGCATTCCTGTGCGCTGACGTCGAGTTCCAGCGGGTCGTCCATCAGAATGTGGTTGGATTGGACATTGAGGTGGCATGGAGTGATCCAGGCCCAGCCCGCGTCACCGTGCATCTTGGTCAGCCCTAGCTGCTGGGCGTCCAGGGCTGCCCATGGGATGAGCCCATCTTGAACCTGCATGCCCATGTAGGTGGCACGCAGTCGTTCAGGCAATGGGGTCAGCGCTTCGGGTGCTGCCAGCAACGGCGGCGTAGCAGTCAGCAAACTCAGCAATTCATTCAGGTTCGGAAGTGCCAGTTGTCCTATGGCTGCCTGGCATTGGGGCCCCGGGGGCGTGGCGTGGGAAATAAGCAAGTGCATAGGTAGATTGTCCTGCATGGATGCCACAATCTGGGGATGTTGACATTTCCATACGAGCTGCGCATTGGCTGGCGGTACACGCGGGCCGGTCGAACGACCCGTCGAAACGGGTTTATTTCCTTCATTTCCGGTGTATCCATGCTGGGCATCGCACTGGGTGTGGCGGCCCTCATTATCGTGCTGAGCGTGATGAACGGGTTTCAAAAGGAGGTTCGGGACCGGATGCTGGGTGTCGTCTCCCATATTGAGGTCTACGCCAATGGTGGCCAGGCGTTGCCGGATGTGGGCCTGACCCTGCGCCAGGCGCGCTCCAATCCTGAAGTGGTCGGTGCTGCACCTTTCATAGCAGCCCAGGCACTGTTGGCGAGGGGTGAGGACATGAAAGGTGTCATGGTTCGGGGTATCGACCCGGCTCAGGAACACCAGGTGACCGATGTGGCGACCGGCGCGCAGGCGGCGGTTCTGGCGCAACTGGTGCCTGGCGGGTTTGGCGTGGTGCTGGGGTCTGAGCTGGCGAGGTCTCTGGGTGTGCGCACCGGCGACCGCGTGACGCTGGTGGCGCCTAGCGGCCAGGTTACGCCAGCCGGCGTGGTGCCGCGGTTGAAGCAGATGACGGTGGTGGGGACTTTCGATTCGGGGCATTTCGAATACGACTCGGCCTTAGCCATGGTGCACGTAGACGATGCGGCCAAGATTTTCCGCCTCGAAGGCCCATCTGGCGTGCGGCTCAAGCTGCGCGACCTGCATCAAGCGCGGGCCGTGGCCGATGTGCTGGCCCGTTCGCTGACGGGTGACCTGTACATCCGGGATTGGACGCGCCAGAACCGCACCTGGTTTGCTGCTGTGCAGGTGGAAAAACGCATGATGTTCATCATCCTGACTCTCATCGTGGCCGTGGCAGCCTTCAATCTGGTGAGCACCCTGGTGATGACGGTGACTGACAAGCGGGCCGATATTGCCATTTTGCGCACGCTGGGGGCGAGCCCGGCCAGCATCATGGGCATCTTCGTGGTGCAGGGCGCCATGGTGGGGGTGATCGGGACGCTGGCGGGGTTGCTGCTGGGCTTGGGTATTGCCTTCAACATTGACGTCATCGTGCCGGCGCTGGAACATGCGCTGGGCGCCACCTTTTTGCCGCAGGATATTTACCTGATCAGCCGCATGCCCAGCGACCCCCAGCAGGCGGACATTGTTCCGGTCGCCGTGATCGCCCTGGTGCTGGCGTTTGCGGCCACCCTGTACCCAAGCTGGCGTGCCAGCCGAGTCAACCCGGCAGAGGCGCTGCGTTATGAGTGAAAAGAATGTGACCCCCACACTCGTTCCGGCAGCGATGGGCGCTGCGCACTACCGCATGGTGGCCGGACTTGCAGGTGCTCCGGCGGTGCCGGAGTCAATCATCGGCGAGGTCGTGTTGCAGGCGCAGGGCCTGACCAAGCGCTTTACCGAAGGGCGGCTGGACGTCACGGTGCTGCAAGGCGTTGACCTGCAAGTGCACCAAGGCGAGACTCTGGCCATCGTGGGAGCGTCTGGCTCAGGCAAAAGCACCTTGCTGCATCTACTGGGCGGGCTGGATGCTCCCACCAGCGGGTCCGTCCATCTGCACGGGCAGGATCTGGCCGGCATGGGTGCCGCGCAACAAGGCCGCCTGCGCAACCTGCACCTGGGTTTTGTCTACCAGTTTCATCACCTGCTGCCGGAGTTCAGTGCGCTGGACAACGTTGCCATGCCATTGACCATTCGGCGTATAGCCCCCGTGGATTGTGCGCAAGCAGCTATTGAAATGCTAGCAAGTGTCGGGCTCCAGGATCGAATGCACCACCGCCCGGCCGAGCTTTCCGGGGGCGAACGCCAGCGGGTGGCGATTGCCCGCGCGCTGGTGACGCGTCCGGACTGCGTGTTGGCCGACGAGCCAACCGGCAACCTGGACCGTGGCACCGCCGACGGCGTGTTCGACCTGATGCTGAACCTGGCGCGCGACAACGGCACTGCGTTTGTTCTGGTCACGCATGACGCGTCACTGGCGGCGCGATGCAGCCGCCAGTTGAAGCTGGTGTCGGGTCGGCTTGCGGAGGCGTGAGCGCCGGGCGCACGGCAAGCCATGCA
>CAIYDK010000551.1 GCA_903924955.1 uncultured beta proteobacterium
AGAGTCATTGGAAATTTGCGTACCCGCTCTGGCCAGACCGGTGCTCTGCGAGGCATGATTGATCGTTGGATTTATCAGCTCGAGGAAAAAATCATCGAGTTGGAAGGCTACGAGGAAGATGATCCTCGGTTGGCTGAGCAAGTAGAAGCGCAATTTGAGAGTGGACTGGCTGAAGTCTCTCAAATTCATTCAGCATTCAGTTCAGTCTTGCGAGGTTATTACCGTGCGCAACTCAGTAATGATTACGCCACAGCCCAGGCGTTGATCGGATGGCTCTCTGGTGAGCAACAAACCAGCGCACTCATCAAACGTAAAGTCAACATTCGTGGTGAAATTGACAACACAGTGGCTCTCGAGTTTTTACGCGCTGTGAATGTCATTGCTCGCAAGGCGGGCATGGCCGGAATCGTAATTGTTTTTGATGAAGTCGAAACCATCCAACGGTTACGAGGACCGCAACGGGAACAAAGCCTGAGCACTCTGCGGCAATTTGTGGATGCAACTGATCACGGCTATTTTCCATTTACATACCTGATGTTTACAGGTACGCCTGGTTTCTTTGAAGATCGACTGGGAGTACCTTCTTTGCAACCGCTCCATGACCGGATTAAACTGGATCGGCCTGATGACCCATATCCCAACCCAGAATTGCCACAAATCTCATTACCCCTTTTCAACCCAGAGAAACTTCATGAAGTCGCAAAAAAAATGCTTCATATATATTCCGTAGCTTATGAACAAGTTGATAGCGCTCGTATTAGTGAAGTTTTTATAGATTTTATGATCGCTGAGGTTTCCAGCAAATTTGGAGGCCGGGTGGATGTGGTGCCACGCCAGTTCCTGCGTGATTTTGTCAATGTACTCGACAAGGCCCGCCAATATCCAGACTATAACCCTGATGTCGAATATGAGTTTGATAGAACTATTGCTGCCGAATTAACGCCCGTTGAGCAAGAAGTCATTGAACCTCTTGCCTTCTAGGAATGCTGTGAGCCCCAGCACCTTTTTCCGTCTCAGCTCCCGATTACAGCAAGGTATCTCACAAGTATTGGGATGGGGATCACTACGGCCAGTACAGGAGTTGACCATCCAGGCCGTTTTGGATGGAGCCAACTGCGTGGTTTTGGCACCCACAGCAGGTGGAAAAACTGAAGCCGCTTTCTTTCCAATTTTGGACGTGATTTATCAACAAAATTTAGCGCCGGTCAGTGCACTTTATATATCCCCGATCAGGGCCCTATTGAACAACCAGGAGCCGCGACTAATTAAGCTGGCGAGCCTAGTGGGGGCATCGGCTTTTAAATGGCATGGAGATGTATTGCAATCGGAACGGCAGCGCTTTTTACGCGACCCGGCGCACATTCTGATGACCACGCCAGAGTCGCTGGAAGTGATGCTGATCTCTCCGAAAATTGATACAGCTTCCCTGTTTGCCGGGCTACGCTTTGTGGTGGTTGATGAAATTCATCATTTTGCTGCAGATGATCGTGGCGCACACCTTGTGGCTATTTTGGAACGATTGGCGCAATACACGAATCAAGATATTCAAAGGATTGGATTGTCTGCGACAGTCGGTAATCCAGAAATAATTTTGCGTTGGATGAGTGGTTCAAGTCATCGAGCAGCTCAGATCGTTGATCCCCCGCGCGAAGCGACACAAAGACTAATTCGTATTGATTCCTATCAGGGAGAAGACGAACTTGCTGAAAAAGCTGCTCCATTGATCAAGGGTAGGAAAACGTTGTTCTTTGTTGAAGGGCGCAAACTCGCTGAAGGGGTCAAGCAGGCGATTGATGGTGTCACCGCAATTACCTATGTACACCACTCGTCTATTGGACGAGAACTGCGTGAAGAAGCCGAGCAAGCATTTACCTTTGGGCATGGAAGTCAGTGTATTGTTTGTACAAGTACGATGGAGCTTGGGATTGACGTTGGCGACCTGGACGCTATCCTTCAACAAGATGCTCC
>CAIYDK010000552.1 GCA_903924955.1 uncultured beta proteobacterium
CGTGGCCATGTTTGCTATCGGCATTACCCGCGAACGGGCGGCCAAACTGCGCTTTACTGCGCCCCACCTGGCCAGCGACATCTACGCTATCACCACGCAAACCAATCGCCGCATCAAGGATTGGGACGACATTGACAAGCCCGGTGCAGTCGTGGCTGTAGCGAAGGGTACCTTGCACGAGAGTGTCATGCAGGAGAAACTCAAGGCAGCACGACTTCTGGTTCTCGACACGCCCTTTGCCCGTGAGCATGAAGTGCAGTCGGGACGGGCGGATGTATTTATGACCGACTATCCCTATAGCCAGCGGTTCCTGGCTAATGCTGACTGGGCACGCCTGTTATCGCCACCCGGGACTTATCATCTGACACCTTACGCCTATGCAATCAAGCCGGATGATGATAAGTGGCATGCGTGGCTTGAGCGCTTCGTTAGTGATGTCAAGCGTGATGGCCGCTTACTGGCCGCCGCCAAGCGCCACAAGCTTGACCCCATAGTCGCAAAATAATGGACCGCGAACGCCGACTTTCATTGGCGTTCTTTGCGGCGCTGGCACTTTTCGTCAGTGCTACGCTGGGTATGACGTCGTACACCCTTTGGTTACTGCGTTCAGATGCCATCAAGAGCGGCCTTGACATCTCTGCACTCTTGGCACGCAGCTTCGAGGATCACTTAACGCAGAGTCTTCATGCCACTGAACTAGCTGGAGTCAATGCAGCTTCATCAGATAACGAAAAACTCAATCTTGGCCAGATGGAGAAGGATTTTGTTTTCATATTGCGCCAGTCCCCCTACCTTCGTTCCCTGTCGCTACTGGACGAAAACGATCACATCATCGTCAGCTCAAACCCCGGCAATTTGGGCCTGACTGTGACGACCAGAAATTACTTTCCAGCGGCGACTGGTGTGCAGTCATTTTTACGAATTGGGTCACCCTGGGTCGGGCGAGACTTCGCAGACGGCCAGGCATCCGTTAACCAGGCGACCGGTGCGACATCCGCCAGCTTTGTACCGGTTACGCAGGGGGTACCGATAGGATCCCGCAACATCACCTTACTTGTGGCACTCAATCCCGACTACTTTCTGCACCACATATCCAGGCAATTCGACACGAAGGCAGGTTCGGTGGAAGTATTGCGCCTTGATGGCGTGCAATTAATGGCAACCGACGCCGCCCAAAGTGATGGCCGTCCGGCCAGAGAATCGACGAAGCCGCCCTCTTTTAACGAAGTAGAGTTCGGTGAATTCGAGCAGACATTAACAAACGGACGCCCTGTACTCTCCGCTTTTCGTGTCTCTCCGCTGTATCCCTTTGTGGTTGTTACCCACGTCCAGCGCGACTATGCCTTGATCCAATGGCGAACTGAGACCAGGACCATCATTGGCATCGTTTTTCCAACGCTAGTGCTGGTCAGTCTATTGGCGGTTGCGTTTTATCGTCGCCAGGTACTACTCAAAGCCAAGACGGCCGAAGCAAACCGACTGCAGCAAGTCAATGCTGCACGTGTTTTCACCAACAGCCGCGAAGGAATCATGATTGTCTCGTCCGATGGCCGCATTGTCGATGTCAATGACGCATTTACGCGTATTACTGGTTACAGCCGGAACGAGGTCTTGGGACAAAACCCACGCATCCTGAGTTCCGGACGGCAGCCAAGGGAGTTTTATGTCGCCCTTTGGCGTGATTTGATTGAACATGGCTTCTGGAGCGGGGAAATATGGAATCGCCACAAAAATGGTCAACACTTTGCCGAAATGTTGACGATCAGCGCGGTGCCCAATTCGCAAGGGCTGGCACAACAATTTGTGGCGCAGTTTTCTGATATTACGGAGCGTAGACAGCTGGAAGATCAGGTGCGCCTCATGGCCTTCTATGACCCACTGACCATGCTGCCGAACCGCCGCATGCTGGATGACCGTCTGAGCCAGGCCATGGCGGCAAGCAAGCGCAGTGGACTTTACGGGGCCTTGATGTTCCTGGACCTGGACAACTTCAAGCCTCTCAACGACACCTATGGGCACGAGATAGGTGACTTGCTGTTAATCGAAGTTGCTAAGCGTTTAAAGGGTTGCCTGCGGGAGGTGGACACCGTGGCACGCTTTGGCGGCGACGAGTTTGTGGTACTGCTCAGCGAACTAAATATCGACAAAAGCCTGTCCACCGAGCAAGCGCGCGGTGTGGCCGAAAAAATTCGCGCCAGCTTGGCTGTGCCCTACTTCTTGACACAGGCACAACCCGGCATGGAAGATAAAGCAGTCGAACACCATTGCAGCACCAGCATCGGTGTGGTGGTGTTCGTCAACCACGAAGTCAATCAAACCGATCTCATGAAGTGGGCCGATGCGGCGATGTACCATGCCAAGGATGCCGGGCGCAATGCGATTCGGATTTACGGCATGCGCGAATAGACGATGCCCTAGACGCGGATCGGCTTACGCCACGGCGCGCAATTGGATGACGCCGAACTGACCAAGGTCAAGCTTCTGGTTAGAGGTGGGTGCTAGGATAAATCAACGCTCCAGCGCAGCCCCCAATCGTCATTCCCCAGAGGTGAAATCATGAGAAAGAAAGTCGTATCCGCAGCCGAAGCCATTGCCATTTTGCGCGACGGCGATACCCTGTGTTGTGCCGGTTTTGGCAGCAACGGCGTGCCGGTTGAACTGATCCTGGCGCTGGAAAAGCGCTTTCTGGAAACCGCCACGCCGCGTAACCTGACGCTGTTGTTTGGCGGCGGCCCTGGCGACGGTGGAACGGGTGGCGTGAACCACCTTGCGCATGAAGGCATGTTGAAGCGTGTCATCGGCGGTCACTATGGTTTGGTTCCGCAAATTGGCAAGCTCGCCATGGAGAGCAAGGTCGAGGCCTATAACCTGCCGCTGGGCGTCATTTCCCACCTGTTCCGCGACATTGCGTGTGGTCTGCCCGGCACCGCATCCAAGGTCGGCCTGGGCACCTTTGTGGACCCGCGCCTGGAAGGCGGCAAGATCGGCACCAAAACGACTGAAGACCTGGTCAGCGTGATCAATCTGGGTGGCAAGGAGCTGCTCTACTACAAGACCATGCCGATCTCGGTGGCCTTCATCCGCGGCACCAGTGCGGATGCCGAAGGCAACATCACCATGGAGCGCGAGACGCTCACGCAGGACATGCTGGCCATTGCGACGGCCACCAAAAACAGCGGTGGCTTTGTCATTGCGCAAGTGGAGCGCATTGCCGAGCGCGGATCGCTCAACCCACGCCGGGTCAAGGTGCCCGGTATTCTGGTGGACTGCGTGGTGGTGGCTCAATCCGAGAACCATCCACAAAACCTCAACGGTGCGTACAACCCGGCCTTCTCGGCCGAGGTGCGGGTACCGTTGGACGCCATTGCCCCCATGCCGCTGGACGAACGCAAGGTGATTGCGAGACGCGCCGCGTTCGAGTTGCTGCCCAACGCCGTGGTAAACCTTGGCATTGGCATGCCCGAGGGCGTGGCGGCAGTGGCGAACGAAGAAAAGATACTCAAATACATGACGCTCACCGCCGAGCCCGGAGTCATCGGCGGCATGCCCGCATCTGGCGTGAACTTTGGTGCAGCAACCAACCCGGACGCGGTGGTTGACATGAACCAGCAGTTCGACTTCTACGACGGCGGCGGCCTGGACCTGGCCTGCCTGGGCCTGGCCGAATGTGACCCGGCTGGAAGCATCAATGTCAGCCGCTTTGGCCCCAAGCTGGCCGGTGCGGGTGGTTTCATCAACATCACGCAGAACAGCCGTACGGTGGTTTTTGTGGGTACGTTCACGGCGGGTGGCTTAAAGGTCAAGGTGGTCGATGGCAAGGTCAGCATCCTGCAAGAAGGACGCTCCCGCAAGTTCGTCAACAAGATCGAACAGGTCACGTTTAGCGGACCCTATGCGTCGAGCACCGGGCAAAACGTGCTGTACGTCACCGAGCGCTGCGTGTTCAAGCTCTCACCCGGCGGGCTGGAACTGATCGAAGTGGCGCCCGGTATTGATATCGACAAGGACATACTGGCGCAGATGGACTTCAAACCCATCATCAACAACCCGCAACCCATGGACGCGCGCATTTTCCTGCCCGACGCCATGCAACTCAATGACACCTTGCTGTCGATCAGTCTGGTAGACCGCATGCAGTACGACGCCGCCAAAGGTACGGCGTATTACAACTTCCAGGGCCTGCGCGTCAAGGGCCCGAAAGATGTGGAAGACATCCGCCATGCTACGGAACAACTGTGCGTGCCGATCGGCAAGAAGATTTTGGTGGTGGTGAATTACGACAATTTCCAGATCGACGAAGCGGTGGTGGATGACTACTCCGCCATGGTGAAAGAAGTGACCGACAAGTTCTACACCGACGTATCGCGCTACACCACCAGCGCCTTCATGCGCCTCAAACTGGGCGAGGCACTGGAGAGTCGTGGCCTGGCGGCCCACATTTACGAAACTCCACAAGAAGCCATGGAGTCCGCAAGACAACCAAGTTAAACGACCGTCTGGTGGTGGTGACTCCAAATCGGCTAACCTTGCCGGTTCACACAAGGAGCGTTTGTGGGACACACCATTCTCAAGTCATGTGCAGCGCTGTTGGCGACCGTCGTGCTGCAGGCGCAGGCATTCCAGATTGTCAGCGTCTCGCCCCAGGGCGAAGTGGCCCGCGTGCGCCAGGTGGTGGCCAAGTTTGATGACAGCGCGGTCAGCTTTGGCGACCCCAGGGCAGAGGCGCCGCTCACGCTCAGTTGCAGTGATGCACAGGTCACCAAGGGCAATGGTCGTTGGGTAACCGACCGCAGCTGGGCCTATGAATTTGAGAGCGACCTACCTCCCGGTGTCGCCTGCAATTTGCAAGTCCGCGCGGGCTTTAAGTCCGTCAAAGGTGCAGAGCTCACGGGTCAGAGCCGCTATCTATTCAGTACTGGCGGCCCCTTTGTGCAAAACATTCAGCCGTATGCAGGCAACCGCATTGATGAAGAGCAGTTTTTCACCCTGCGACTCAATGGAGCGGCCACCCTGGCCAGTGTGCAAGCCAATGTCTGGTGCACCGTCGAGGGTCTTGGCGAACGCGTAGCGGTACGGCTAATTGAAGGCGCGGACCGCGCCGCTCTGCTCAAATCCCTCGGGCTGGAAACGGCAGCCATCAAGGATCCGCTCAGCATCGTGACTCTGGCCTGCAACCGCACGATGACCCCGTCGAGCAAAGTGGAACTGGTGTTTGGCAAAGGGGTTAGCACGCCCGCACTTAGCAGCAACGCCAACGGCGTGTCCAACAACACAGAGAAGCGCTTCACTTTCCAGGTGCGTGAACCTTTCACCGCCAGTTTCAGTTGCGAGCGCGAGAATGCGCAAAGCGCCTGTTTGCCCATTCGTCCGATACGACTGGACTTCAACGCGCCGGTGCCGGCCAAGCTGCTGGCGGGTATACGGCTGAAGTCTGGCATGGACAGTCTCAAACCTGCTCCGCAGGGTGAAGGCGAGTCGGTCGCAGACGAAGACCATGTGATGAACACCGTCACCTTCAAGGGCATCTTTCCAGAGCAGACGGTCTTCACATTGGAGTTGCCCAAGGGCTTCAAAGATGCCTCAGGCCGCATCCTGCGCAACGCAGACAGTTTCCCGCTCAAGCTATCCACCGGGCCCATGCCGCCATTGGCTAAATTTGCTGCGACGCCCTTTGGTGTTGTGGAGCGCTTTGCCGAACCCGATGGAGTGGCCCTGCTGCCGTTGACGCTGCGTAACGTAGAAACAGTCCTGGCCATCAGGGGCCTGGACGTGGAGCAAGCGCGCAGCACCTCCAAAACGCCAACCGGCAAAGTCAGCACGTTGCAACCTGCGACCGACACCGACATCATTGCCTGGTATCTGAAAGTACAACGCTATGACAGTTTCACTGTCTCGCGCAGCAGCGCCGCGCGGGATGTAAAAGGTACCCTGCCCAAGTCGTTGGGCGAATACGACCGCACCCAAATTCAGTCCCGTATGGTCTCACTGCTTCAGGGCCACGCCGGGGTCAAAACACTGGACCTGCCACAAGCGGCAGGCGGCGACCCACGTCCGTTTGAAGTGGTGGGTATCCCGCTGTCGGCGGGCTTCCATGTGGTCGAAGTCACCTCGCAAAAGTTGGGCGCATCGCTGCTGGATGATCACCATGGCCAAGACCGCACCATGGTCGTGCGCACCTCCGCGCTGGTGACCAATCTGGGCGTGCACTTCAAGCTGGGCCGCGAAAACGCCGTTGCCTGGGTCACCACGCTGGACAAGGGTACGCCAGTGGCTAACGCACAGGTGCGGGTGTCCGACTGCCGGGGCCGCCAAGTAGCCAGCGCAACCACCAATGCACAGGGTATTGCCAGCCTTAGCGGTATCTCGCCTCAGGCACCCACTTGCAGCGGCGACGGCAACTACAACCAGGCGTATTTTGTGAGCGCACGCGCACCACAACCCACGGGTGACGGCAAGGGCTCGGTCAATGACATGGCCTTTACCTGGAGTGACTGGAATCGGGGCATCGAGCCCTGGCGGTTCAATGTGCCTACCAGTCGCGAAATACTGCCCGGCGAGCGCGCCCACACCATCTTCGACCGCACACTGTTGCGCGCTGGAGAAACCGTGTCCATGAAGCACCTCCTGCGTAGCGAGAACAAGCAAGGTTTTGGCCTGTCCAGCGCACAACCTGGTGCCCTGGTCATTACCCACGTGGGCAGCGGCCAGCAGTACACCAAAGTGGTGTCCTGGCGCAAAACTGCAACCGGCGGACAAAGTGCCGAGAGCACATTTTCCATTCCGCCAGCCGCCAAGCTGGGCGTCTACCAGGTGGAGCTGCGCGGTGGCAGTAGCGGTCGCAACTTCAGCACTGGAAGTTTCCGCGTGGAGGAGTTCCGCCTGCCGGTGCTGGAAGGCCGCGTAACACCCACCGACAAGAAGGCACTGGTCAACGTGAAGGCCTTGCCGGTGGATTTACAGATCAACTACGTCTCCGGAGGAGGCGCAGCCAGTCTGCCGGTACGCATCTCGGCCCTGGTGCGTGGCAAATCCCTGAGCTATGCCGACTACTCTGAATTCAGCTTCCAGAGCCCGCGCGGCACCCGTGACAACCGCACCAGCGGCGAAGAAGAAGTCGAGGCCAGTTCAGACGCGCGCGTCATTGCCGACAAACTGCCACTCACACTGGACAAGAGCGGTGCCGGCAAAGTGACCGTGGACAAGGTCCCCACCAGTCGCACGCCGCAAGACCTGCTGCTGGAAGCCACCTACTCCGATCCGAACGGCGAGGTGCAAACCATTCGCAGCACGCAGACGCTGTGGCCCGCCGGTGTCGTGGCCGGTATCAAGACAGAAGGCTGGGTATCAAGCAGCCAGAAAATCAAGTTTCAAGCCCTGGCGCTAGACCTATCGGGCAAGCCGCAGGCGGATGTGGCGCTGGAGGTCAAGGCAACCGCCCGCATCGTCACCACCACGCGCAAGCGCATGGTGGGCGGCTTCTACACCTACGACAACAAAACCACGGTCAAGGAACTCGGCAATGTCTGCAGTGGCAAGAGCGATTCGCGCGGCCTGCTGTTGTGCGAAACCAGCCTGAACGAGGCCGGCGAGGTGGAACTGGTCGTCACCGCCAAAGACACCGGTGGTAACAGCATCCAGGCCGCCAGTTCGGTGTTTGTCACCAAGCAGGGCGAGTTGTGGTTTGGGGGCGAGAACCATGACCGCATCGACCTGTTGCCCGAGAAGAAGAGCTACCAACCGGGCGAGACCGCCAAGTTCCAGGTGCGCATGCCCTTCCGTTTTGCCACGGCGTTGGTGGCGGTGGAGCGCGAAGGCATCATCGAGACCGAAGTGGTGCAACTCAATGGCCAGGACCCCACCATCAACCTCAAGATCAAGGACGGTTGGGGGCCCAACGTGTACGTAAGCGTGCTGGCCCTGCGTGGCCGCCTGCGCGAGGTGCCGTGGTACAGCTTCTTCACCTGGGGCTACAAGGCGCCGCGCGAATGGTGGACCAGCTTCTGGTACGAGGGGCGCGAATACGTGGCGCCCACGGCGCTGGTGGACCTGAGCAAACCCGCCTTCCGTCTGGGCGTGGCCGAAATCCGTGTGGGCACCAAGGCGCACCAGTTGGATGTGAGCGTGAAGGCCGACAAGGAAAGCTACGCGGTGCGCAGCCAGGCCAAGGTCACCATACAGGTGAAACTGCCCAACGGCCAACCGGCGGCGAACGCGGAAGTAGCGCTGGCAGCCGTGGACCAGGCCCTGCTGGAGCTGATGCCCAACAACAGCTGGAACCTGCTCGATGCCATGCTAGCCCGCCGTTCCTGGGGCGTGGAAACCTCCACCGCGCAAATGGAAATCATCGGCCGGCGCCACTATGGCCGCAAGGCCGTGCCCGCCGGTGGTGGTGGTGGCAAGAGCGGAGCGCGTGAGCTGCTGGAAACCTTGCTATTGTGGAATCCGGCCGTGACGCTCGACGCCAATGGATCAGCCGTAGTCATGGTGCCGCTCAACGACGCACTGACCACCTTCAAGATTGTGGCCGTGGCTGATGCTTCAATCGGGCTGTTTGGCACGGGGTCGACCAGCATCCGCGCCACACAGGACCTGCAGATCATCAGCGGCTTGCCGCCGCTGGTGCGTGAGGACGACCAGTTCCGCGCCCAGCTGACGCTGCGCAACACCACCAAGCAGGCCATGAAGGTGGAGGTGACGCCGCGTGCCACACTGCTGGACCTTAAACCGCAGACCATCGACATCCCCGCCGGTGACGCGCGCGAAGTGGCGTGGCTGGTGACGGCCCCGGCGCAGCTCGCCCAGTTGCGCTCCGAGGCGATTCTGTGGGAGATCGAGGCCAAAGACACCATTACCGGGGCCCGTGACGCACTGAAAGTGCGCCAGCGCATCATCCCCGCCGTGCCGCTCACCGTGCAGCAGGCCACGCTGGTGCAGATCGATGGCCCCTTCAGCCTGGATGTGAACGCCCCCGCCGACGCCATACCCGGTCATGGCGGCCTCAAGATGGCGCTGCAACCCAAACTGGCTGAGGGCCTGCCCGGCGTGCGCGACTGGTTTGCCAACTACCCCTTTATCTGCCTGGAGCAAAAAACCAGCAAGGCCGTCGGTCTGCGTGATGGCAGGCTGTGGCAAACCGCAGCCGCGCAAATCCCGAGCTACCTGGACTCGGACGGCCTGGCCAACTACTTCCCGCCGCGCGATGGCGAGGCCAACCACGGCAGCGACACGCTCACCGCCTACCTGCTCTCCGCCACCCATGAGGCCGCCGCCATCAACCCCGCTTTTGCTCTGGCTGACGACGTGCGTGCCCCCATGGAGCGCGGCCTGATCGCCTTTGTCGAGGGGCGTATCCAGCGTGACTTCTGGAGCCCGCGCAAGGATCTCGACATCCGCAAGCTCGCCGCCATCGAGGCCCTGTCGCGCTACGGCAAGGCGCAGGGCCGCATGCTGGGCTCCATCACCATCGCACCCAACCAGTGGCCCACCCACGCGGTGATTGACTGGCTCAATATCTTGAAGCGCGTGCAGGACGCGCCGGAGCGCGACAAGCGCATCGTTGAGGCCAACCAGATTCTGCGTTCACGCATCAGCTACCAGGGAACCAAGATGGTCTTCTCCACCGAGCGGGACGACTACTGGTGGTGGCTGATGCAAAACGGCGACGTCAATACCGCGCGCCTGATGCTGGCCGTGATGGACGACCCTGCCTGGAAGGATGACATGGGCCGCCTGGCCAATGGCTTCATCAGCCGCCAGCAGAGCGGGGCATGGCATACGACCACCGCCAATTTATGGGGCGGATTGGCACTGGAAAAGTTCTCGGCCAAATTTGAAGCGGTGGCCGTTGCCGGCGTGACCAAGGCATCCATGAGCACAGGCTCAGCATCCGTCGATTGGAGCAGGGTTGATCGCATCAAAACCACCGACGCGTCCGGCGCACCGAACCTGAACACCTGGTTTGGAGCGCCCGCCGCACCCGGCAATCTGCGCAACAACGGTATGTTCCTGACCTGGAGCCAAACGGCTGCCAAAGACACGCTGAACGTCACCCACCAAGGGACCGGCAAGCCTTGGCTGACGTTGCAGTCGGTAGCGGCCGTGCAGCGCAAGGAGCGGTTCAGCGCGGGCTACCAGATCAGGAAGACCGTTACACCCGTGGAACAGGCCGACAAGAGCCTGCCCGCCGGGCGCTACACCCGCGGCGATGTGCTGCGCATCACACTGGAGGTGACCGCCAGCGCCGACATGACCTGGGTCGTCATCACCGACCCCGTACCCGCTGGCGCCACCATTCTGGGCAGCGGCCTGGGGCGTGACAGCGAGGTCGCAACGCAAGGCGAGAAAAAGGAAGGCTATGCCTGGGCTGCGTTTGAAGAGCGCAGCTTTGAATCCTACCGAAGCTACTACCAGTTCCTGCCCAGAGGCGTGGTGAAGATGGATTACACGATGCGGTTAAACAACGTCGGTGACTTCTCATTGCCTGCGTCGCGCGTGGAGGCAATGTACGCGCCAGAGATGTTTGGCGAGGCGCCGAATACGCGGCTCAAGGTGGAGTCGCTGAAGTAGATAGCTTTCACTAAATCCACGCTCCAATTACAACGCCTGTAATGACATTGATCAAATTGGCCTGCATATTGCTTGCCAATAATGATGTCATCAACAACCCAAGGAGTCGCCCATGGTCACCACCAAGAAAGTCGCCGCACCCAGCAGCGAGCCAGCAGCCAAACGCGTGACCAAAAAACCCGCGCAGGCCAAGCCTGTCAAGCTGCAACCCGTTGTGGCAAAGCCTGTCGCTGCCAAGGTTGCGGCCAAGGTTGCGACCAAAAAGAAGGCGCCCGCATTGAAGCCCGCCATGAGTGCGGCCCAGCGCAACAACTATGTGGAGGTTGCAGCCTTCTACATCGCCGAGCGCCGCGGTTTTGCCGCAGCCAACCCAGCCGACGACTGGGCTGCTGCCGAGGCTGAAATTGACCGCCTGATCGCCAGCGGCCATTTCACCGGCTAGAGCGCCTGCGAGCGCTCTGGCGGGCATCAGACCAGAGTGCCCAGCGCTGCTGGCGAAAAGTCGGACAGTTCGGCATTGCGCCCATCACGCACCTTGACCGCCCAGTCAGGGTCACTGATTAGTGCTCGGCCTACCGCAACCAGATCAAAATCACCCCGGTCAAAGCGGCGCAGCAGTTCGTCAAGCGATGCGGGCTTGGACGACTCGCCGCCAAACGCCGCAATGAACTCACCCGACAAACCGACCGAACCCACCGTGATGGTCGGGCGACCGGTCAGCTTCTTGGCCCAGCCCGCAAAGTTCAAATCCGAGCCATCAAACTCTGGCTCCCAGAAGCGCCGCTGCGAGCAGTGGAATATGTCAGCCCCCGCGTCGGCCAACGGTTGCAGCCAGGCTGCCATCTCGTCAGGGGTCTTGGCCATTTGCACGGCGTAGTCCTGCTGCTTCCATTGCGACAGACGAATGATGATGGGGTAGTCGGGGCCCACCTCGGCGCGCACGGCTTTGAGAATGTCCGCCGCAAAGTGCCCGCGCTGCACCAGGTCGCTACCACCGTAGCGGTCATCGCGCAGGTTCAAGCCGCTCCAGAAAAACTGGTCAATCAAATAGCCATGGGCACCGTGCAGCTCGATGGAGTCAAAACCCAGCCGCTTGGCAGCACCGGCGGCGCGGGCAAAGGCGGCAATGGTGTCAGCGATTGCCTCGTCCGTCATGGGCTCGCAAAATTGCTTGCCGGGGGTGGAATAGCCGGAAGGCGAGTCCCACGGCTGTGGTGGCACCCAGTCGGTGCGGCGATTGCGCACGGCGCCTACGTGCCAAAGTTGCGGAGCCATCACGCCACCGGCGCCGTGCACGGTGTTGATCACGTTTTGCCAACCGGCCAATGCATCATCGCCCCAGAAGCGGGGCACATTGGGGTCGTTGCTTGCGGCTGGGCGCTCGACAACGGTGCCCTCGGACACAATCAATCCGACTGCGGCGGCGGCGCGTTTGCGGTAATACTCGGCCACCGCCTCAGTGGGCACGCCACCCGGTGAGAACGAGCGTGTCATGGGTGCCATGACAATGCGGTTGGACAGCTTCAGGGTCTTGTGCGAAAAGGGCTGGAACAGGGGTGCGGCGTTGGACATGTTTTTTCGGGAAAAATGGTAAAAGCAAAGGATCAGTCTACGGCCAGACGCGCAATCGCCCGCTGCCAGGGTGTCGCCAAAGCGATTGCTATTATTTTAATAGCAGCTTACGCACACTCCACGGGGGCTACCACCCCATTCGATCAGATAAAAGGGGG
The DNA here is from genome assembly GCA_903924955.1 of uncultured beta proteobacterium. Classification (GTDB taxonomy): domain Bacteria; phylum Pseudomonadota; class Gammaproteobacteria; order Burkholderiales; family Burkholderiaceae_C; genus Allorhodoferax. Next base: position 12,297 of record CAIYDK010000552.1, read on the forward strand.
CTACCGGTCTTCTGACACGCTGATTCTGGACCGCAATGGCGAGCAGCTGCACCGCCTGCGAACCGACGCCACTGTCCGGCGAGGCCAGTGGGTGGCGCTAGCCGATATCTCCCCCGCACTGCGCGCAGGCTTGGTGCTAAGCGAAGACAAGCGCTTTTACGAGCATAGCGGGGTAGATTGGCAGGCCGTGTCCAGCGCAGCGTGGGCCAACCTGTGGAACAGCAAAACGCGGGGGGCCTCCACCATCACCATGCAGTTGGCCGGACTGCTGGATGATGACCTCAAACGCGGATCGCGTGGGCGAAGCCTAACGCAGAAGTTGGGGCAAACCGTGTCCGCGCAACTGCTGGAGCGCAGCTGGCGCAAAGACCAGATTCTGGAGGCCTACCTGAACCTGGTGCCATTCCGGGGTGAGTTGGTGGGCATTGACGCGATGAGCCAAACCCTGTTTGGCAAAGCCCCCAATGGGCTGGACATGCGCGAAGCCGCCGTGGCTACGGCTTTGGTGCGTGCACCCAATGCCACAGCGGCGCAGGTGGCGCAGCGGGCGTGCTCGGCGCTCAAAAGCCTGCAAGCCTCGGGTGCCGACTGCGAGGCACTTGGCCTGTTTGCCGAGGGTGCCCTGCAGCGGCGCGACTACGCGGCAAGTGTGGGCGTGGCTGCGCATGTGGCGCGCAGACTAGTGAGCGCTATGCCGTCCGTTTCAGCACCCATGAACCTTGGCGCACCACGTGCTCCCACAAGGGTCGGCACCGTCAAGACCACGTTACGCGCACCCTTGCAACGATTCGCCCTTCAGAGCTTGCAGCAACACCTGCGTGAGCTGACCGACCGCCATGTGGAAGATGGTGCGATTGTGGTGTTGGATAACACGTCCGGCGAGGTTCTGGCCTGGGTAGGCTCATCAGGCGAGGGCATCAGCAACGCCGCGGATGTGGATGGCGTCACCGCCCTGCGCCAGCCCGGCTCCACACTCAAACCCTTTTTGTATGCGCAGGCCATTGCCCAGAAGCGCATCACTGCTGCATCGCTGCTGGAAGACTCGGGCACACAAATCCAGACCACCGGAGGCCTCTACATCCCGCAGAACTACGACCACCAGTTCAAGGGTTGGGTCTCGGCACGCACCGCGCTGGGCGCATCCCTCAACGTGCCCGCCGTGCGCACACTGGTCATGGTGTCACCGGACGCGTTTCACAAGCAACTGGTCAGATTGGGCCTGCCGCTCAGGGAGAGTGGCGACTATTACGGCTACAGCCTTGCGCTGGGCAGCGCGGAAGTCTCACTGCTCAACCTGACCAACGCCTACCGTGCACTGGCCAACGGCGGGCGCGCCAGCGCCACGACGCTCGCGCTGGGCAGCAAGCCGACATGGCAGGCTGCACTGGACCCACGCGCAGCCTTCATCGTGGGCGACATCCTGAGCGACCCGCTTGCCCGCGCACGCACCTTTGGCCCCGACAGCATCCTGGGCACCCGCTTCTGGACCGCAGTCAAAACCGGAACCAGCAAAGACATGCGCGACAACTGGGCCGTGGGCTGGTCACAGCGCTACACCGTGGGCGTATGGGTCGGCAACGCCAGCGGCGCACCCATGTGGGACGTAAGCGGCACCACGGGGGCTGCGCCCATTTGGGCGGCAGTGATGAATTACCTCCACACCGCTCAGAGCAGCTACGCGCCAAAGCCACCGGCTGGCGTGGTGCAAACAGTGGTGCAATTTGCAGCAACGCCATCCACTGCCACCAGCCCCATGCCAACCGAGGCGGCGCGCAAGGAGTGGTTTCTGCAAGGCACACAACAGTCGTCGTTTGCTATAAATTCAGGAGCTGTACACGCAACGTATTCGGGGGATAAGGCCCGAATCTCTGCCCCGACTTCCGGCACCATCATTGCGCTGGACCCCGACATACCGCCCAAAAATCAGCGCGTGACTTTTCTGGCCAACGGCCCCAACCTTCGCTGGCTGATGGATGGCAAAGTTTTTGCCAATGGTGCATCCGCCCAGTGGCCGCCCTGGCCCGGTCGACATGTGGTCCGCATTACGGATTCCAAGGGACAGGTGCTGGACGAGGTGCGAATTGAAGTACGCGGTGCGGGGCTTGCCGAAACAACTGATCGACGACGTTGACAACGCATCTTTGCCTTGCCGGGCTCCGCGCTTCAGCAGCGCTGCGCTGGCAAAGTGGTGGCAACTTCAAACTCAACGCGGTTGCGACCATTTTCCTTGGCGCGGTAAAGGGCGTCATCGGCAAGTCGTAACAGGGTGTCGACATCTGCGCCGTTGTTCGGGAACGCTGATATTCCAGCGGACAAAGTCGTCTGAATATTAAAAGCACCGTGCTTGATGGATGTAGTGCTCAGCGTGCTCTGCCACGCCTTGGCACGGGCCAGCGCGTTCTCGATTGTCATGTTGGGCAGTGCAACCAGAAATTCTTCACCGCCATAGCGGCAAATAATGTCGCCCTCACGGGCGCCGTGCAACAGGATGGACGCCATGGCTTTGAGGACAGCGTCTCCGGTAGGGTGGCCGTAGGTGTCGTTGACGCGTTTGAAATGGTCCAGATCCACCATGACCAAGGCCATCGGATAGCCAACACGCTTGGCGCGAGACAATTCCCTGGGCAGGGTTTCTTCCAGGTAACGGCGGTTGTGCAACCCGGTCAACGGATCACGCAGCGTCTGCTCGGTCAGCATGGCATGCAAGGCCACGTTTTCCTGCAACTGCTCTTGCAACTGCTGGTTGGTGTCTTCCAATTTTTTTTGGTACTGCTTTCGCTCGTGCACATCACGCATGATTCCGTTGAAGGCGACGATTGCGCCAGATGCGTCATAGATAGGATTCGAATTGATCTCCACCCAAAATGGATCGCCGGACTTGCGGATGTGGGGTACTTCAAATCGCAGGGAGGCGTTGGTCACTCCGGCTGCCTCGTTCGCCTTGCGTATTCTCATCATGTTGGCAACGATCTCGCGGCCTTCGGGCGTAAAGAACTCCATGACGGATCGGCCCATGATCTCGTCGCGGGAAAACCCCGTACTCTCAGTGTAGGCACCGTTCACAAAGGTAAAGCACATCCGGTTATCGAGTCGCCAGACAGTATCGGCCGTGTTCTCAGCGAGAAAACGGTATTGCTCTTCGCTTGCCTGCAACGCCATCTCTGCTTTTTTCCGCTCGGTGATGTTCTCTGCAAAAACGGCAACGCGCCGCACTATGCCGTCAGGGTCGAAGGCCGGAACAAGACTGTGCCGGAAATACATGCCATTGCGCTCATCTTCCAGGACCACCGGCTTGCGTTGCAACGCGGCCTTGCGCGAGATAGCGCGCCGCCCGGCAGCCGTCGCCTCGTCAAACAGCGAGTACACATCGGTGCCAATCAGCCGATCCATTTCAATGCCGAAGTGGGTTGCCGACTGAATATTTGCGCACACGATCTTGCCTTCCAGGTCGATGAGCAAGGATACGCCCGGCGTTGCGTCGACGAGCGCCTGCAACTCAACCTCGGTTGCCCTAGGCGGCGCCGGCTGGCTATCCACGGGGGGCCTTGACATGGCTGACGGACGGGTGTGACATGATTGCTCCAATATTCTTATTAGGGGGCTATCGTAAGGCGCAAACCAGTCTGATGGCGACAGTTTGCATGGCAAAAGGAAGAATCACGCCAGTGTCCCAACTCCGAAAGTTCAATCTACAAAATGGGCCATTGGGTCATTGGCACCGTTCACGGAGCCATGTAGCGCCCGACGCGGTGGTTGGTGGCCAGTGTTTGATTGAGCACCACCGCCCCCAGCACCGACAGCGCTGTGTGTTGCCAATCCACCACCGCAAACGAGCACAGCACAATAGTGCAATCCAGTGCCATCTGGATTCTTCCGGCCCTCCAGCCAAAACGCTCCTGCAAATACAACACCAGCACGTTAAAGCCTCCAAGGCTGGCGCGGTGACGAAACAAAATCAGCATGCCTGCGCCCATCAGCAGACCGCCCACAACAGACGTAAAAACCGGATTCAGCAACTCAAACCGCACCAGCTTCGGAACCACATTGGTCAATAGCGCCAGCAAGACCACAGCAGTGAAAGTCTTGAGGGTAAACACCCGTCCCATGCGCTTCCAGGCCAGCCCGTAGAACGGCAGATTAAGCAAAAAAATCAGTACTCCAAAGTTCCAGCCCGTGGCGTAGTGCAGCAAGAAGGCTATACCCACCGTGCCCCCCGTCAGCAAGCCGTTGTGGCCAAACATGACGACGCCCATGGCAACAAACAGGGTGCCTGTAAGCAGCGCCTGAATGTCTTCATAAACCCGGTGTCGGGGTGAGTGGGGTGGGTTTGGCATATCGTGCATCAGTGCCCACTGACTGCAGGCGAAGCAGATGATAACGGGATGCCGTGCGCCGTGCGGGCGTTGCGCTCAACCCTCCGCAAGTTGCTGTGCCACTTCGCGCATGTCGGGTCGTGCGGCCGGTGTCGCAACCAGACACTCCCCGGCCAATGCGCTGAGCTTTTTCAGTGCGACAGCATCTCCCACCAGCGGTTGTGCACGAGAAACCAGTTCGTCCAGCAAAACACCGAAGGCGCGCACTTCCAGTGCCTGCAAGGTGCCACTCTGCGCAGGCTGTCCCATGGGTAACGCAGTAGCCGCCCCGAAATCACTCAACACGGCCTGCCCGCTGGCCGGATTCCACAAAATATTATGGGCATAGAGGTCACCATGCATCACGCCCTGCTGGTGCAAATGGGCCACAGCGTGGGCAATGCAGTGCACGAGGCGCTGCAGCTTGGGCAATGGAATGCGTAAGTTCGCCGGGTATACATCGCGGGTGCAACTGTCCAGACTGGGCGGTCCGGCCAGGTTGACGTAGCTGCGCGAAATCAGAGGAAACAGCAAACCGCGAGTTCCTTTTGGATGCCCAACCAATTCAGCACGGGGCGTGCTCAGCGCGGGGTGCTGCCCGGCGGCCAGGCAAGCAGCCTGCTCGTGCTCGGGCAAACCATCACTGGTCACCGCACCCTTGAACAGTTTAAGTGCGCCCATCTCCTCGCTGCCGTGGGAGTGCACTTTGTAAATATGACCGGAAGCGCCCTCGCCCAGTAGCCCATCCACCCGCAATTGTTGCCAGTGCACGCCGGGGAGTACGACGGTTGCAGGCCGACTCCAGCCCAGTGGGTTACCGGCAAGCGCAAGCCAAGCCAGACTGGGGAGCTCGCTCAACCAACCGGGTATATGTGCCAACTGGTTGGCTGCCAGGCGTATCAACTCCAGTTGCGGTGCATGGGCCAGCTCAGACGGAAGTTCCGCCAACTGGTTGCCCGCGAGCATCAGCTTTTGCAACGCGGGGCGTCGGCCCAGCTCTTTGGGCAACGTGGTGATCGCGTTGTCGGTCAGAATCAGCCAGCGCAATGCAGGCGGCAACGCGGTGCCCGGTACATCTTCAATTTGGCATGCTTTGAAGCCCACAACCTGCAAGGCCGCACATTCGCCCAGCACTTCCGGCAACTGAACGAAGGGGTTATCCGAACAAAAAATCACTTTCAATCGGTGCAGTCTTGGCAAATCTCGCGGCAGACAGCTGAGCTGATTCCCGGAAAGATTAAGTACCTCCAGCGTGTCCGCCAGGTCAAAAACTTCTGGCGGTAGCGTGCTCAGGCCGCAGGACAGGTCCAGGCGCCGTGTTCCGGCCAATGCGCCGCTGCGCAGTTGCTCAAGGGTGTGCATATTTCATGGGCGCCAGCAGTCCAATCCATCGATAGATTTTTGGTGCGAACACCTTAAAGATCCAGCACCAGCAGCGGTGACATGGCGCGCGAACAGCATGGCGTGAACTGGTCATTGGCCGCAGCTTCTTCGGGGGTCAGGTACTGGTCCTTGTGATCAGGAATCCCTTCCAAAACACGGGTCAGACACGTTCCGCACACGCCCTGCTCGCAGGCGGTTTGCACGTCAACACCGGCTGCCGACAGCGTCTGAGTCACCGTCTGGCCACTGGGCACCGTGATCACGCGACCTGAACGCGCCAGCTTGACTTGAAAGCTGGCATCGCTTGCTGACACGGTTACCTCGGCACCGAAGGACTCGTAGTGCAGCTGGCTTTGCGGCCACTGCTGCGCGCTGGCTGCGGCCAGAACGGCATCCATAAAGCCTTTTGGCCCGCAGACATACACATGCACGTCAACACCGGCTGGCCGAAACAGCGCAGCAAGATCCAGCTTCTGGCTGGCATCACCATCGTCAAAATGAAACCGCACCCGAGGCGCAAAGGCGGAGGCACTGATTTGATCAAAAAAAGCAGCGCGCGCCCGTGAGCGGCTGCTGTAATGCATCTCAAATTCTGCACCGGTCGCGGTGAGTCGCTCGGCCATGCTCAGGATGGGCGTCACACCAATACCACCGGCGAGCAACAGGCTGCGGCTGCCCTTGGGCGCCAGGGCAAAGTGGTTTTTGGGAGCGCTGATTTGCAATAGCTGACCTTCTTGCACCTGCTCGTGCATGGCCTGCGAGCCGCCGCGTGAAGCAGGGTCGCGCAGCACAGCAATCAGGTAGCGGTGGGTCTCTGCCGGGTCATTGCACAGCGAGTACTGCCGTGTGAGGCCATTGGGCAAAAGCACATCCACATGCGAGCCCGCCGAGAATGCCGGCAAAGCGCCGCCGTCCGATCTCACCACTTCAAAGGACCTGATATCGATTGCTTCCATCGCTATGCGCGCCACCCGAACCAGCAGAGTTGCACCTGAAGTCATGGCTAAACCTCAATGGCTGTTGTCTGTGGCGGGGGTCGCGTGCTCTGCAGCGCTTGGCGACGGCTGTTCCTGCGCAATCAGACGGTCCAGTATCTTGCGCGACTGAATGCCACCGGCATCGATGTTGAGCATCAACAATGCACGCCCGGGGTGCATCAACAGGTTTTTTTGCTGCAACTCCAGCATCTGCAGGTCTTCACTGAAAATTTTTCCCTGCCCTTCGCGGATCGTGGCGGTCAGTGCCTTGTCGCCCGGGTTGAACTTGCGCGCCATGCCCCAGAAGTAGTGGATCGAGGTTTCTGTTTCCGGGGTAATGAAATCAACCACCACGCTATAAGCCTTGTGCTGGGGCGGGGCGTCGTATCCACCGTTGCCGGCGTGTGCCACACCGACTTCAATCATCACGTTACTGGGCGGGGTAAAGCGGCAGATTTGCCAGCGGTCCACCAGTACATCGTCCGCCAGGTTGTTGCCCCGCAGTGCGAGCTTCCAGAACGGGGGTGGCAGGATGTTGTTCATGAAGCGGCTGGTGACCACCACGTCACCATCAACCGTGGTTTTGCACGGGGTTTCGTCAATTTCCTTTTGCCCAATGCTCGCGGCGTGCACATAGGTTTCGTGCGTCAGGTCCATCAGGTTGTCGATCATCAGGCGGTAGTCGCACTGAATATGGAACAGGCCACCTCCGTAAGCCCACTCCGGGTTGTCGTGCCACTCCATGTGCGGGATGCTGGCTGGGTCAGCCTGCACGGCGTCACCCGGCCAGACCCAGACAAAGCCATAACGCTCAACCACAGGGAAGCTCTTGACAGCCGGGAAGCCGCGTACACGCTGGCCAGGCATGGAAACCGCTTTCCCGTCGCAACCCATCGCCAGACCATGGTAGCCACAGACCAGTTTGCCCTCTGACACGAAGCCCAGGGAGAGCGGCGCGCCCCGGTGCGGGCAGAAATTCTCTACCGCTGCCACACGATTTTCGTCGCCACGGTAAAAGGCGATGTTCTCGCCACAGATGGTGCGCCCCAAGGGCTTTTCATCCATCTCATTCGGGGTACAGGCAACATACCAGGCGTTTTTTGGAAACATGACGGTGGCGTCTTGGTTGATGGCAAGGTGCGAAAAACTCGCGTGTGGCTGGACTAACGGGGGATTTTGCCCCAAGACTTCGGCGCCCACACAGAGGCGGTTTGTTATCAACGCAGGCAATCAAACCCATGAAATCAAAAGAAATCAAATAGGTGGGCGCCAATTTCACGCCAGCGACGCGTGCAGCCAGCTAACATCTTCCAAACATAAGGAGACACTGGCATGACCGTCATCACCAACATCGAAGACCTGCGCGTCCTCGCCCAAAAGCGCGTACCTCGCATGTTTTACGACTACGCCGACTCCGGCTCGTGGACCGAGAGTACCTACAGCGCCAACGTGTCCGATTTCCAGAATATCAAGCTGCGCCAGCGTGTGGCCATCAACATGGAAAACCGCAGCACCGCCAGCGCCATGATTGGGCAACCTGTGGCAATGCCGGTGGCGCTTGCGCCGGTGGGCTCGACCGGCATGCAGCATGCGGACGGTGAAATCCTGGCTGCACGCGCAGCCGAGAATTTCGGCGTGCCGTTCACACTCTCGACCATGAGCATCTGCTCGATAGAAGACGTGGCGGCCAACACCAAGAAACCCTTCTGGTTTCAGCTTTACGTGATGCGCGACCGCTCCTTCATTGAACGCCTCATCGAGCGGGCCCGCGCGGCCAAGTGCTCCGCATTGGTGCTGACGCTGGACCTGCAAATCCTCGCACAGCGCCACAAGGATCTGAAGAATGGACTCTCGGTGCCGGTCAAGCCCACCCTGTCCAGCATAGTCAACCTCCTGACCAAACCCCGCTGGTGCCTTGGCATGCTGGGCACCCAGCGACGCCAGTTCGGCAATATCGTGGGCCATGTGAGCGGCGTCAACGACGTGAGTTCCTTGTCCGCATGGACCACCCAGATGTTTGACCCTACCCTGAACTGGGCCGATGTGGAATGGATTAAGAAACGCTGGGGCGGCAAGCTCATCCTCAAGGGCATTCAGGACGTGGAAGATGCCAAGTTGGCCGGAGAGAGCGGCGCTGACGCACTGATCGTCTCCAACCACGGTGGTCGCCAGTTAGACGGTGCCGAGTCATCCATCCGCGCCCTGCCGGCCATTGTGGATGCGGTAGGCAGCCAGATCGAGGTACATATGGACGGCGGCATCCGCAGTGGCCAGGATGTACTCAAGGCGGTAGCCCTGGGCGCCAAGGGTGTCTATATCGGCCGCCCCTTTGTCTACGGCCTGGGCGCCATGGGTGAGGCCGGCGTTGTGAAAGCACTGGAAATCATTCACCGGGAAATGGACATCACCATGGCCCTTTGCGGCAAGACCCGCATCGAAAACGTCGACAAGAGCATTTTATTGCCCGGTACCTACCCCGTCTGAGGCAACGCCGACCATGCAGATTCATGACTGGATCAATATAAAACCGGTCGTTTTGCGTTAGGATGAACCGGTTTGCAGCGCTGGGCTGCAGACCATTTTTTTATTTGACCTGGTACGCAAAGGATCTCCCATGAGCCCAAGCAAATTCCGTCTGGTAACCCGCAGCGACTTTGATGGTCTGGTCTGCGCCGTGTTGCTCAACGAGCTGGACCTGATCGACGATATCAAGTTTGTCCACCCCAAGGACATGCAAGATGGCAAGGTCGATATCACCAGCCGTGACATCACCACCAACCTGCCCTATGTGGCGGCGGCCCATCTTTCTTTTGACCACCACGAGTCAGAGACCATTCGCAACACGGGTGAACGTGCCAACCACATCATCTCCGCCCACGCTCCTTCTGCGGCTCGGGTGGTGTATGACTACTACGGCGGCGCCAAGGCATTCCCCAACATCAGTAACGACATGATGCTGGCAGTTGACAAGGCCGACTCGGCCCAGTTCAGCCACGAAGAAATTCTGGAGCCTACTGACTGGGTGCTGCTGAACTACCTGATGGACTCCCGGACCGGCCTGGGCCGTTTCCGCGAGTTCCGCGTCAGCAACTACCAGCTGATGATGGACCTCATCAAGTACTGCCGCAACCACGGCATCGACGACATTCTGCAGCTGCCGGACGTGGTCGAAAGAGTCGACTTGTATTTTGACCACGCCGCCCGCGCGCGGGAACAAATGGAGCGCTGCGCCGTAGTACACAAGAACCTGGTTGTGCTGGACCTGCGCAACGAAGAGACTATTTTTGCCGCCAACCGGTTCATGATTTACGCGTTGTTCCCACAATGCAATATTTCCATCCACGTGCTGTGGGGCGTGCAAAAGCAAAACACTGTTTTTGCCACCGGCAAGTCCATTCTGGACCGTGGCAGCAAGACCAACGTGGGCGAACTGATGCTGCAATACGGCGGCGGTGGGCACAACGCGGCAGGTACTTGCCAGGTGGAGAACGAACAAGCTGAGGACGTGTTGGGTGCGTTAGTCAATCAAATCAATTCCGATGGTTGAAGCGGCGCCCGTTGCACCCGCCCGAGTCGTCTCCAGCTGGTGGCGCACCCTGGCTTATGCGTGCCTGATTGTGCTGTCCATCGGCGTTGCCACCGGCATGAGCATGTTTGAGCAGTTCAAGGCGCAGATTGCGCACGTGCAAGGTCAGTTGAAAGACACCGCGCAGATCAAGTACGTTGCCGTCCTCACCGACGAAAGGCAGGCACCTGCGATTTTGGTCACCATGACCATGCAGGACAACGCTTTGCAAGTTCAGCGGCTCAATACTGTGGCCGAAGGCCGCGAGGACAGCATGCAGTTATGGGCGCTGTCCGACGGCGACCCCGCGCGTTCGCTGGGCGTGCTGGAAAGTAGAGGCAAAACACTGCGCCTGCCCGCTACGGAACGCGATTTTGCCAGCGCCACCAGCCTTGCCATCAGCGTCGAAGACAAAGGCGGCGTCACACAAGCCAAGGGCCCGCGACTGCCTTACCTGTTCAAGGGACCGGTCGTCCAGAAAGCCTTGTAGAGCGGACGCCAAACTTGCGCCGCATTGCCCACCTGGATATGGACGCGTTTTACGCGTCGGTCGAGTTGCTGCGCTACCCCCAACTCAAAGGCCTGCCGGTCGTGATTGGCGGCGGGCGCCGCGCCATCCAGGACGCACTGGAGGCACTGCGGGCCACGGATGTCGCCAACGCCGACCCCAATGAACCTGAAACACCATGGGACACGACGTCGCAACGCGCTGCATTGCGCCGCATCCCGCTGGATGCATTTGCTCGGCTGGACAGCTACACCGGGCGCGGTGTCATTACCACCTCGACCTACGCGGCACGCCAATTTGGTGTGGGCTCTGCCATGGGTCTGATGAAAGCCGCCAAGCTCTGCCCGCATGCCATTTTGTTGCCGGTGGATTTTGAGGAGTACCGCAAATACTCGCGCCTGTTCAAAGGCATCATCACCGAAATCGCCCCGCTGATGGAGGACCGTGGCATCGATGAGGTCTACATTGACTTCACGGAAGTGCCCGGCGGCCAGCGCGAAGGCGGACGCGTCTTGGCGCGGCTGATTCAAAAGAGCATCTTTGACGCGACGGGCCTGACCTGCTCGGTGGGTGTGGCACCCAACAAACTGTTGGCCAAAATGGCCAGCGAATTCAACAAGCCGCGTGGCATTGCCATCGTCCAGGAAAGTGATCTGGAGAGTCTGATCTGGCCGCTGGCCTGCCGCAAGATCAACGGCATAGGTCCCAAAGCTGATGAAAAACTGAAAAGTTTTGGCATCGAGACGATTGGCCAACTGGCCCAGCGCGAGCTGACCTGGCTGATGCAGACCTTTGGCGTCAAGACGGGCGCCTGGCTGCACGCCGCCTCCCGCGGGCAAGACGACCGCCCCATTGTGCTTGACAGTGAGCCCGTTAGCCTGAGCCGCGAGACCACGTTTGAGCGCGACCTGCATGCCGTGCGCGACAAAGCCGAACTGGGTGTCGTTTTCACCAAACTGTGTGAGCAGGTAGCCGCTGACCTGCAGCGCAAGGGCTATGTGGGAAAAACCATTGGCATCAAGTTGCGCTATGACGATTTCAAAAGCGTCACCCGCGATCTGACCATTGCGGATTACACCGCCGATGCAAAATCCATCCGCCACCACGCGGGGCTGTGCCTCAAACGCGTGCCTCTGCAGCAGCGCCTGCGTCTTCTGGGCGTCAGGGTGGGTGCCTTGGTGCGGGCCGATGAGGCTAAACTTTCCCGATTACCGAAGGAAACACCTGATCATGACCCCACTGCAATGCTTTTCCCTGACGACTGAGAACCACATCGCCCACCTGGTGCTCAACAAGCCCGAGGCGATGAACACCATGCACCCCACGTTCTGGCGCGAGCTGGACGCGGTGCTGACTGATCTGCACCAGGACGGCAAGGCGCGCGCTTTGGTCATCAGCAGCACCGGCAAGCATTTCAGCGCCGGTATGGCACTGGAAACATTCGCCGGCGCCATCACCATGGACGACCAAAGCCCCGAAGGGCGAGCCGCCATTTTTGACGTGCTGACCGACATGCAAGCCACCTTTACCAAACTGGAGACGCTGCGCATACCGGTTATTGCCGCCATTCAGGGTGGCTGCATTGGTGGCGCAGTGGACATGGTCAGCGCCTGCTGCATCCGCTACGCCACGGCGCAGACCTTCTTCTGCATCCAGGAAATCAACATCGGAATGGTGGCCGACGTGGGTACGCTGCAGCGACTGCCCAAGCTGATTCCGCTGGCGGTGGTGAAGGAGATGGCCTACACCGGCAAACGCCTGGACGCACAGCGGGCCCTGCAATATGGTCTGGTCAACGCAATTTTTGACACTGAGGCCGCGATGCTGGAAGCTGCCCTGCAATGCGCCACTGATATCGCCAGCAAGCCGCCCATCGCTATTTGGGGCACCAAGCAAGCCATTCACTACGCACGCGACCACTCAGTCGACGACGCGCTCAAGCAAATGGGCTGGCTGCAAGGCGCGATCTGGAGCAACCGCCACGTCATGGAAGCGGTCATAGCCATGAAGACCAAGCGCTCGGGTGAGTTCCCGGCGCTGGCGACGCTCACGCGGTTTGCGGATGTGGGATTATAGGTTTGAGCCAAGCGGCCTGGATTGGTCGGATGCTGGGGAAATTCGAAAAAGTACGCACAAAACGTGCACGCAAGTGGCTATTTAGCAGCTATTACGAACACCCTTTGCACAAATATTGCAGCACAATTTCCACATCATTACCCCTGTGGAGCCGCTGGCCATGAACATCACCGAATCCCTGCTGCACGCCCTCAAGACGCACGGCGCCACCCGCATTTTTGGCATTCCGGGCGACTTTGCCCTGCCGTTCTTTCGCATCATTGAAGAGTCAGAAATTCTGCCGCTGCACACCCTGTCGCACGAGCCCGGCGTAGGCTTTGCGGCCGATGCGGCGGCGCGGATCAACTGCGCGCTGGGCGTGGCAGCCGTCACCTACGGTGCTGGCGCATTAAACATGGTCAACGCTGTGGCTTCGGCCTATGCCGAGAAGTCGCCGCTGGTGATTCTTTCGGGGGGGCCAGGCAAGGGTGAGGCGCGATCGGGCCTGCTGCTGCACCACCAGGCGAAAACGCTGGACTCGCAGCGCCAGATCTTTGAGCAAATCACTTGTGACCAGGTGCGCCTGGACGACGCCGAACGCGCCCCGGCTGACATTGCCCGCGTGCTGGCCAACTGCATGCGCCAGTCACGCCCGGTCTACATCGAGTTACCGCGCGACATGGTAGGCGTTGAGTGCCTGCCAGTGCAGGCGCTGCCTACTCCTGTGGTAGATACCGACAAACTCGACGCCTGCGTTGCTGAGATTCTGGACCGCCTGGCCAAGGCCACAGCACCGGTACTGATGGCGGGCGTGGAAGTGCGCCGCTTTGGCCTGGAAGACAAGGTAGCCGAACTCTCGCGCCGCCTGGGACTGCCGGTCGTCACCACCTTCATGGGCCGCGGACTGCTTTCCGAGGCCGATGCGCCGCTGGTGGGCACCTACATGGGCGTAGCGGGGCTGCCCGAGGTCACGCACCTGGTGGAGTCGTCGGACGCGCTGTTCATGCTGGGCGTGATCGTGTGCGACACCAACTTTGCCGTGTCCGAGAAGACCATCGACATGCGCAAAACCATACTGGCGTTCGACTCGCAGCTGACCATCGGCTACCACACCTACGCCAAGGTGTCGCTCACCGCACTGGTGGACCATATGCTCAAGCGTGTCAACACCACCGAGAAACACTTTACCGTCAACCGCCAGGTGTTTCCCCGTGGCATGGCGGCAGATGGCGCAACCATTGCCCCCAACGACATCGCCACGGCGGTGAACGATTTGATGGCCGAACACGGTCGCATGCCGATCGCTTCAGACGTGGGTGACTGCCTGTTTACCGCCATGGACATCGAGCACACTGCGCTGGTAGGACCGGGCTACTACGCCACCATGGGATTTGGCGTGCCGGCAGGTTTGGGTCTGCAAGCCGAGACCGGGCAACGCCCGCTGATTCTGGTGGGCGATGGCGCCTTCCAGATGACAGGCTGGGAACTGGGCAACTGCAAGCGCTACGGCTGGGACCCCATCGTGCTGGTGTTCAACAATGCCAGTTGGGAGATGCTGCGTACCTTCCAGCCCGAATCCAAATTCACCGACCTGGACGAATGGGGCTTTGCCCACATGGCCGCCGGCATGGGCGGCGCAGGGGTACGGGTGCACACACGCGCCGAGCTCAAGGCGGCACTGGACCATGCGATTGCCACCCGCGGCCAGTTCCAATTGATTGAGATCATGATCCCACGCGGGGTACTCTCAGAGGCCTTGCAGCGCTTTGTCACTGGCGTCAAACGTCTTAACGCCAAATAGGCCTACCGCCTTTTCATCACTGCCGTGCGGTGCGTATATTGCGTGGCAGCGCCTGCGGGTGGCTGGTGCGAAATGGGTTGATGTCCAGACCGCCACGGCGCGTGTAGCGGGCATACACCGCCAGCTTCATGGGTTTGCAGCGCGTCCAGATGTCCATGAAGATGCGCTCCACGCACTGCTCATGGAACTCGTTGTGGTTGCGAAAACTCACCAGGTATTGCAGCAATCCACCCTGCTCGATCTGGTCACCGGTATAGCTGATCTGCACGCTGCCCCAATCGGGCTGGCCCGTCACCAGGCAATTGCTCTTGAGCAGGTTGCTGACAAACACTTCGGACACGGGTGCCTCGTCGGGCGTCGCGGTCAGAAGCTCAGGCGCTGGTGTGTACTGCGTGCAGGCAATGTCCAGGCGGTCCAGATTGAGTCCGTCGAGTTCGTGCACCGGTTCGCGGTCAAACATTTCAGGGCCGAGCAGCGTCACGCCGATTGATGCGGGCGCGGTCATAGGCTCACCCGGTGTACGCCAGATGGCCTCAAAAATATCGGCGCGCAAGCGGGCCTTGACCGCGTCAAAGTCGGCGAACTTCGTGTTGTTAAAGCTGTTGAGGTAGAGCTTGAACGACTTGCTCTCAATGATGTTCAGGCTCTCGCATGGAATGGTGAAATGCGCCAGTGCGACTTGCGGCTTGCCACGCAGATTCAGCCAGCTCAACTCAAACGCGGTCCACATATCAGCGCCAAAAAAGGGCGCTGCACCACTGATGCCGATCTCTGCACGTTTGCCCGCGCGGGGAATCGGGAACAGCAGCGAAGCATCGTACTGGTCAATGTATGCGGACGTTTTACCCAGCTGCGATTGTTCGGGTGTATTCATGGTTTGGCCGCCTGCAAATGTGGAATCAGTGCATCAAGAATCTGCACCAGTGGCTCGGGCGGCAGGTCGTGACCCATGCCCTCAATGCCCACCAGGCGGGCACCACGAATGCGCCGTGCCACATCCTCAGCATGCTCAAACGGCACCAGCGGATCAGCCTTGCCGTGCAGCACCAGGGTTGGGCTGGCAATGCTTGCGAGCTGCGCTGCGCGGGTAATGTCCGCGACGATCGCCACCATCTGGCGCATAGTGCCTGCCGGGTGGTAGCTGCGCTGCACAGCGCGTGTGATTCTGCTGCGCATCTCGGGCTCGGGAGTGGGGAAATCAGGGCTGCCAATGGTCTTGTACAGCTTCACATAATGGTCTACCACGGCCTCCTGCGCGCCACTGGTCGGGCGACTGAGCAACACGCGTAACACGTCGCGGTGCGCTTGCTTCAACCCTTTGGCACCACTGCTGCTCATGATGCTGGTCAAGCTGATTACGCGCTGCGGTGCCGCAATAGCCACGCGCTGCGCAACCATGCCGCCCATACTCACGCCAACAATGTGCGCACTGACCACACCCAACGCGTCCAGCACACCCAGCGCGTCTTGCGCCATGTCGTCCAGCGTATACGGTGGACGAATACGCAAGCCCAGCTTGTATTTGATCCCAGCCATCAGTATGTTGGGCTTTCCCAAATGGTCAAAGTGCTGGCTCAGGCCAATGTCGCGGTTGTCCATGCGGATGACGCGAAAACCCGCGTCCACCAACTCGTCGACCATTTGGGCGGGCCAGGCGACGAGTTGCATGCCCAACCCCATGATGAGCAGCACGGCGGGGCGGGTGAAGGCGTCGGTGTCCTGGGGATTGATTTCAGCGGTGTCTTCGACTTCGATGTCGAGTCCGTTTGCTCTTATTTTCATAGCTGCTTGCGCTTATTTTACGGGGGCTGGTGGCCAATTACGTCGAAACACCAGACGCTGCGGGGTCGAGTGGGCGGCATCCCACGCATAGCCGTCTTCATCAAACGCGCGCAATTGCTCGGGCTGCACCAACTGGCGGGTCACGGCAAAGCGCGCCATCATGCCGCGCGCACGCTTGGCCGAGAAACTGACGATTTTGTACTGGCCGTTGCGCAATTCTTCAAACACACACTCCACCACACGGGCCTTGAGCGCCTTGGTATCCACTGCCTTGAAGTACTCTTGCGACGCCAAATTGATGACGATGGGGCTGATGTCGGCGCGCAGGCGTTTGTTCAGGTAATCGGCAATTTGTGTGCCCCAGAAGTGGTACAGGTCGCGCCCCTGCGGGTTGGCAAGGCGCGTGCCCATCTCCAACCGGTAGGGCTGCATCAGATCCAAAGGGCGCAGCACGCCATAAAGACCACTGAGGATGCACACGTGCGCCTGCGCCCAGGCCAGATCAGCCTCACCCAGGTTGCGCGCATGAAGCCCATCGTAAACATCGCCATCAAAGGCCAGCACGGCGGCCCGCGCGTTCTTGACCGTGGCGCGGGTAGACCAGGCCTGGTAGCGCGCCACATTGAGCCCGGCGAGTTTGTCACTCAGCGACATCAAGCCGGCAATATCTTGCGGTGACTGGGTGCGTAAGATTGCAATCAACGCCTGGGACTGCTTCACGAACAGTGGCGCGGTAGGGTTGTGGGGAGCAAGGGGGGTGTCGTAATCGAGCGACTTGGCAGGTGAGAGTAAAAACAGCATGGCTCCATTATCCTGAAACCGCCCTTCCGTCATCCGACCCCTGCTCCAGTCGCACAAATTGCGCGGGGGTATGGCCGCTCCAGCGCCGAAAAGCACGCGAAAATGCGTTTTCATCCGAGAAACCCAACTTGTCGCCGACCACGGCAACAGCCCGACCACTGCGCAGGGCCTGCACCGCCAGGTCATACAAGAGCGCCTCGCGCAGACCCTTGAATGAAATGGCCTCGTCTGCCAGCTTGCGATTGAGGTGGCGTCCGCTCATGCCCAACTCATCGCCAATGCGCTCTTTGCCCCAGCGCGGGTTTTTGCGAATGAGCTGCTGCACCCGCGCCGACACACTGTCTTGTGGCAACGAGGCCAGCATATCGTCGGCGAGCAGGCGCAAGTGCCCGTGTAGCGACTTGCCGGCCTGAATCAGGCTGTGGCCCAGTTCGCCGGAGGCAATAGCCACGCCATGAAAATCCTGGCCGAACACAACTGGGCACCCCAACAACGCTTCATACGCGGCGACCTCCGCGCGCGGCGCGTGCGCAAACTGCACCGTAGTTGGCTTGAAGCGGCCATTGGTCATCCAACGCGCCAGGCACACCACGCATCCCAAAGCAGCCTCGACCCGCTGCTCGACGCAGACGGTGTAGTCGGGCAGATAACGCAAAATCACCCCGCGTGCGTCGACATCGGGCACCACCTCAAAACGGGCACTATCGCCAATGATGGGCGCGTATTCGGTCAGCACCTCCAGTGCCTCGCCCAGGGTGTCGCAACTCAGCAGCAGCATACCCACAATATCCAGATGTCCAGCCTGCAGGTCAATACCAACGGCCAGCGCGGCCAGCGGGTCAGTCGTGGTAGACGTGGCGAACAGCGACCACAGATTGTCCTGCTGCGTCATGGGTACGCGTGCACCCTGCGACAGTGCCAGACGCAAGGCATCAGGTACGTTGACGCCATGGCGCTGCGCGGCTTCAAGAATGGCCTGGGTAAAGCGTGCGTTGACGCTCGCTTGTCGGGTTTGGTCTGACATGGTGACCTATTGTGCCGAGGCTTTCTCCATGGTGCATGGCGGGCGGTTTGCGGCATACTCTCCAGAGTGAAAAACGTCGAATCCATCACCTCTGCATTGCCCGCTGAACCCCTGACAGCGCTGGCGCAGGCTGCCCTTTCGCTGGCGGCAGTGCCTGGGCACTTTGACGAGTTGCGCGGGCACACCGCCACGGGGGCTATCGGGCAACCGGATGCTACGCAATCAATAGCATCAAACACAGATATGACGGGGGATTGGGGTCAATTCTTTGAAAGCTGCTCGACTGACGGCCTGGGTCCGTTGGGCCAGCGCGCCATCACCCTGGCGCGCCAGATCCGCGACAACGGCGTCACCTATAACGTCTATGCCGACGAGGACGGCCCCCAGCGCCCCTGGTCGCTGGGACTGTTTCCTCTGATTATTTCGGCACAGAGCTGGCAACAAATTGAGGTCGGCGTCTCGCAACGGGTTCGCCTGCTGGACCGCCTGATGGCGGATGTGTACGGACCGCAGGACCTGCTTGCCCAGGGACTGTTGCCACCCGCACTGGTTCAGGGGCACCCCGGCTACCTGCGCGCCATGCATGGCGTGCAACCGGTAGGCGGTACGCACTTGCACATTGCGGCGTTTGACCTGGCGCGGGGACCCGACGGCAACTGGTGGGTAGTGTCGCAGCGCACGCAGGCACCCTCCGGGCTGGGCTATTTGCTGGAGAACCGACTGGCCGTGTCGCGCCTGTTCCCACAGGCGTTCGAAGGGTTGCAGGTGCAGCGCCTGGCCGGCACCTATCGCGCGCTGATGGACAGCATGAAGTCCATGAGCACCGCCGGGCAAGATGCCCATATCGCCTTGCTGACACCGGGCCCCTACAACGAAACGTATTTCGAGCACGCCTACCTGGCGCGCTACTTGGGTATCACACTGGTGGAGGGCAACGACTTGATCGTGCGCGACCAGCACCTCTACCTCAAGACGCTGCGCGGACTGGTTCCAGTACACGGCTTGCTCAAGCGACTGGATGATCAGTTTCTGGATCCGCTCGAACTGCGGTCCGACTCCACTTTGGGCGTTCCCGGATTGTTGCAAGCCATCCGCGCCGGCAACGTACTGGTGGCCAATGCGCCGGGGTCAGCGTTTCTGGAGTCGCCCGCCCTGCTGGGCTTTTTGCCGGCGCTGTCCGAACACCTGCTGGGAGAAGAATTGCTGTTGCCTGCACTGCCTACCTGGTGGTGTGGCGAGCGCTCGGCACTCGAGGAAGTGTTGCCACGCCTGCAGGAATATGCCATTAAACCCACCTACCCGGGTTCCACCATGCACGGCAATTTTGATTCCGTCCTGGGCCGCAGCCTGATGCCGCGAGAACGTGACGAGTGGGCGGGACGCATCCTGCGACAGAGCGACGAACACACCATTCAGGCCTATATGCCCTTGTCGCAAATGCCGACCTGGCAGGCTGAGACCGCGGACGTGGTGCCGCGCTCGGTCATGCTGAGGGTGTTTGCGGTGTCGCAAGGTGCCCAATCGTGGCGCGTGCTGCCCGGCGGCCTGGCCCGTGTGGCCGGGGGCGGCACCGAAGTCGCCTCCATGCAGCACGGTGGCAGCAGTGCCGATGTGTGGGCCATCACTACCGACCGTGTCGACAAGACCACGCTGCTGCAGCCAGCCCTGACCGCCTCGACGCTGGCCCACCGCAAACGCCTGGTCACCAGCCGCGCCGCCGAAAACCTGTTCTGGCTGGGACGCTACACCGAGCGCGCCGAAAACTCGGTCCAACTGGCGCGCCTGGTACTGGAATGCCTGAGCGGTGAGGACCAGTCCTCCCAACCCCTGCTGACCTGGCTGGGCAGAATGGCGCTCAACAACACGCTGGTGTTGCCCGGTGTGCCCGCGCTCACCCCCGTGGTGCAGGCGCGCCGGGTGTTTGAGCGCTCCCTCATCGCCAGCCTGGGCAGCAACCATCAAGCGACCAGCGTGGGCTACAACCTGCGCGCGGTTCGACTGGCCGGAGCGTCCGTACGCGAACGCCTGTCACAGGAGCATTGGAGTCTGATGCAACGCGCCGAGGACCGGTTCTTTGCCAGCTGTGCCGAGCACACACAAAGTGCCGACTATTCATCGGTGCAGGCACTGGCAACACTCAAGACCGCCAGTGACCACCTGGCCGCTATTACGGGCTTGCAAACTGACCGCATGACACGTGACGACGGTTGGCGCCTGCTCAGCATAGGGCGCCATATTGAACGACTTGGCTTTCTGGCGGCGGCCCTGCGCATAGGCTTTGAGACCCACAGCGTGCACCAGACCGGGGGCTTTGAGGCCATGGTGAGCCTGTTCGACAGCACCATCACCTTCCACGCCCAGTACCAGCAAAGCCGCGACATAGCCGCGCTGGTGGACCTGCTGGTGCAGGACCGCGACAACCCGCGATCGCTGGCCTGGGTGGCGCATACGTTGCGCGGGCGTCTGGCCAAGCTGGCAGGCAGCGAGCCAAACCAGCTCAGCCTGCTGTCGTTCAGCGTGCCCGACCCCGGTACATGGCAGCTCGAAGCCCTGTGCACAACCGACGGTGATGGACGTTACGCCCAATTGACCCAGCTGCTGCTCGACTGCAGCGAAGCCGCATTTCATGTATCTGAGGAAATTGGCGCCACCTATTTCACCCACTCCGGCGAGTCCGGACAAAGCCTGGGCGCGTAAGCGCAACCCACCATGCAACTGCGCATCACCCACGAAACCTGTTACGACTATGTCCCACCGGTGGACATTGCGCAGCACGTGGCCTATTTGCAACCGCTGAATACCGCCAACCAGAAGTTGCTCAGCCATAGCCTGAACGTTACTCCCGCGCCCGCACAACAAGTTGCCACGCTGGACGTGTATGGCAATATGCGCCAATTTTTTTCGCTGCAAACCGCACACACGCGGCTCCTGGTGACTGCCCGCAGTCTGGTGTCCACCCGGGTTGTGCCCATGCCGGAGAGCGTCGTATCCTGGGAGCAGGTGCGCGAGCGCTTTCGCTACTGTGCCAACAAGCCGTTTGACGCCGCCGCCGAGTTTATTTTTCCCTCGGTCTATGCACCGCGCCACCCAGACTTTGCCGCCTACGCCCGGTTAAGTTTTGCCCCAGGCGTTGCGCTGCTGGCGGCTGCGCGCGACCTGATGCAACGCATCCATCGTGACTTCACCTATGAGAGCCAAAGCACCCAGGTCAACACACCCGCGCTAGAGGCTCTGGCGCAGCGCAAAGGCGTGTGCCAGGACTTTGCCCACATCATGATTGCCTGCCTGCGCAGCTACGGTCTGCCAGCGCGGTACGTCAGTGGTTACCTGCTGACACAGCCCGCGCCAGGCCAGGAGCGGTTAGTGGGCAGCGATGCGTCTCATGCCTGGGTATCGGTCTACTTGCCAGATTTGCCCGAAATGGCTGACACAACAGGAGCGTGCACCAGCACGCGTTGGTGTGACTTTGACCCCACGAATGACCGCGATGGCTGGGGTACACCGGGCGAGGACTATGTCACGCTGGCGCTGGGGCGCGACTACGCAGACGTGTCGCCGATTCGCGGGGTCATTCATGGCGGCACCAACCACCAATTGACCGTGGGGGTAACGGTGGAGCCGTATGAAGAAAATGCCTGGACCAGCACGGCCCCAAGTCAAGGCCAGGATCAGTCACAATCACAATCGTCCTTGCAATCGCAGTCCCAGTCCCAATCCATGGGCGCTATCCTTTAGATAGCTGTTTGCGCCTATTCGGCGGGAGCTGGAAGGCGTTTTACCATCAACTCACCTGGAATTAACCATGAATATCTATGAAACCCTCGCCACCCTGGGCATCGACCTGCCACCCGTTTCCGTGCCCGCTGCGGCCTACGTACCGTTCGTGCAAACGGGCAACCTGGTGTTCCTGAGCGGTCACATTGCAAAAAAAGACGGCAAACCCTGGGTCGGCCAGCTGGGCAACAACATGGACACCGAAGAAGGCAAGTCTGCCGCACGCGCCATTGCGATCGACCTGATGGGCACGCTGCATGCCGCCACGGGTGACTTGAACCGCATTAAACGCATCGTCAAGCTCATGTCGCTGGTCAACTCCACGGGGAACTTCACCGAGCAGCACCTGGTGACCAATGGCGCCAGTGAGCTCTTCGGCCAGGTCTTTGGCGACAAAGGTGCGCACGCGCGCAGTGCCTTTGGTGTGGCACAGATTCCGATGGGCGCCTGCGTAGAAATCGAGCTGATTGCCGAACTGGCCTGAGTCCCGCCCATGCCGTTTCTCCTGCTCTGGGCGCTGATTTTGGCGATGTGCGCACCCGCACACGCGCTGGCCCAGGCGGGACAGTCCACGAGTTTTCCAACATTCGACGTCTCAATTAATGGATCAGGACGCATCGATGTCGGTGCCCGCATGGGCGTGCTGGTGGACCGCGGCGGCTTGCTAACGATCACGCAGGTTCGCTCCTTAGGACCTGACTGGCAGGCCATCAACCGCAAGTCTGCCAACTTCGGCTTCACAGACGACACCTTCTGGCTGCGCCTGCAGCTCAACAATACGGATGCCCAGACGTTGGCCCGTTTAATTGAATTGCCCATTCCGTTTCTGGACCATGTGGAACTGTTTCACTTTGCGGGCGACAACTTGCAAGGCCACTATGCGTTGGGCGACGAGCAGCCCTTTGCACAGCGACCGGTGCAGCACCGCAATTTCATCATGCCGCTGACTTTGGCAGCCGGTGTCAACACGGTCTATCTGCGGCTGGCGTCCAGTGGCACCATCGAAGCCCCGCTGCGCATATGGGACCCGGTTCTGTTTAGTGCCGCCAGCAACGATGAGAACCTGCTGCAGGGTGCGGTAATTGGCGTGCTGCTGATCATGATCATCTACAACCTGTTTGTGTTCTTTTCCACGCGGGATATCAACTACCTTTATTACATCGGGTTTGTTGCCAGCTATTTGCTATTTCACCTGACTCTGACCGGCTTCACCTTTGCCTACATCTGGCCTGACGCGGTGCGATGGAACAGTTTCGCCATCTCCACCTTTATCGCCAGCGCCGCACTATTTACCTGCCTGTTTACCAACCACTTCCTCAAGCTGAAGAGCTTCTCCAAGCCGGCCTTCCATCTGGTGCGGGCCATGGCGCTGTTCAGTGCCGTACTCTTGTGTCTGACATTCCTTCTTCCCTACAGCTGGACGGTGCGCGTGGGGGCAGCCATCACGATACCGATAGCGGGCACCGCTCTGGTATTGGGCTACTGGCGTTGGTGGCGAGGGGCACGTTTTGCACGCTATTTTTGCCTGGCCTGGACGGCGATTCTGATTGGTCTTATCGTTCTCAATGCCGGCAAACTAGGTTGGATACCCATCAACATCTGGACCGAGAATGCATCGCAGATCGGCATTGTTCTACAAGTGATTTTGCTGTCGTTCACGCTGGCGGACCGCATCAACAACGACCGCACCCTGCGCATCAACGCACAGGCCGTGGCACTCGGACACGAACGCAAGGCCCGAGCCAGCCAGGAGCGCCTGGTGGAAGCAACGGCCCGAGCCAACCGAGAACTGGAGGCGCGGGTTGAGTCCCGCACCACGGACCTGAACGCCACACTGGAACAACTCAAGGTGGCCAATGACCGCCTGCTGATGTTGTCCACCACCGATGGACTGACCCAAATTGGTAACCGGGCGAGCTTTGACGCGGCAATATCAGTCGAACTTCGACGGGCCCAACGACAGCAAATCTCCCTGACGATTACTTTGTTTGACATTGACCATTTCAAACGTATCAACGACACCTACGGGCACCTCGCGGGAGACGCCTGTCTGCGCGCACTGTCGGACCTGATGCGCCCGCGCATCCACCGCGCCGGCGACATCCTTGCACGCTATGGTGGCGAAGAGTTTGTAATTGCACTCATCGGGGTCGACGCTGAGCAGTCGATAGCGATGGCGGAAGAGTTTCGCGCAGCCATCGAAAACCTGGTGGTTGCGTTTGACGACCACAACATCCGGTTTACAGCCAGCTTTGGTTTAGTCTGCGCGGTGCCCGCCGCCCAGCATCAGGTGCGGGACTACCTGGCCACCGCCGACCGCGCACTGTACGCGGCAAAAGACAGTGGCCGCAATGCAGTGCGCGCCGCAGTCCTAGCAGATTAAATCTTTCAGACCGTGTGGTGCGCCGCCACCTGGAACACGGATACGGCTTCCTTCATGCGGTCGGCCTGCTCACGCAGACTTTCAGCTGCAGCGGCGCTTTCCTCTACCAACGCGGCATTTTGCTGCGTCATCTGATCCAGGTTGCCAATCGCCGCATTCACCCCGGCAATACCGCTACTTTGTTCAGTAGCCGCTGTTGTAATCTCGCTGATCACATCTGCCACGCGCCGCACGGACTGCACGATTTCTTCCATAGTCGCACCGGCGTCGGTGACCAGGCGGGTACCCGACTCCACTTTGCCGACTGACGTGTCGATCAGGGTTTTTATTTCTTTGGCCGCCTCTGCACTGCGCTGCGCCAGGCTGCGCACTTCGCTGGCCACTACGGCAAAGCCACGGCCCTGCTCGCCGGCACGGGCGGCCTCCACCGCAGCATTGAGCGCCAGGATGTTGGTCTGAAACGCAATACCGTCAATCACCCCAATGATGTCGGCAATCTTCTTGCTGCTGGCATCGATTTCCTGCATGGTGGTGACCACCTGCATGACGACCGAGCCGCCTCGCTGGGCGACCGTCGAAGCATTGGCGGCCAGCGCACTGGCCTGGCGTGAGTTGTCTGTGCTGTGCTGCACTGTGGCAGTCAGCGCATCCATGCTCGACGCCGTGGACTGCAGATTGCTCGACGTCTGCTCGGTGCGCTGTGCCAGGTCGTTATTGCCCTGGGCAATCTCGGCACTGGCCGTGGCAATGCTGTCGGTACTCATGCGCACCTGCGAGACCATGCGCCCCAAAGAGTCATTCATGGTGGCCAACGACCGCAACAAGGTACCGAACTCGTCTTCCCGTGTCGTGCTGATACCGGAACTCAAGTCACCCTCGGCAATGCGCGCTGCCAGTTCATTGGCCTGGGCCAGCGGATTGCGGATGGAACGCACCAGCCAACCGGTTCCAAAAGTGATGAGAACCACCACCACCACCAGTCCAACCACAATGCCAACACTATTGCTTTGGCGCCTATTTTCAGTCTCCGCTTGCACCTGGACGACATGATCCTCCTGCATCTTGACCAATTCCTTTTGCGAAGCGATGTACAAACCCATTGCCGGCAAATACTGTGCGTTCATGATCTTCAAAGCCTCATCCATGTTGCCATCTGCGCGGGCCTTGCGGGCCTTGTCGCGCAGCTCAATCACCGGCTTACGCAGACTGGCAATCTTGGCCAACTGAGTTCTATCCGCTTCCGTGATGGGCATGGATTCCAGTTTCTTCTGCAACACCGTAATCTGGTCGCTGGTGGCTGTCACTGCCTCTTTGAAGGCTGCGCTTACAGATGCCTCACCGCTCAGGATCATGGCCTGGTTGCGCACGGCATTGGTCTCCGTCAGTCCATTCCACTGGGTTGTGACCTGTACCAACTGGAACGCAACATCCTGACGGGCCCGTCCCTCGGCCAGAATGCCCGCACTGCGAACCAGTCCGACGCCCGCAACGACGACCAAAAAGGCCAGAATAACCACGATAAACAACCACAGCTTGGTGGCAATTTTTAAACGATCAATGCCCATACCGCTATGCTCCTAAAGTAGGGCGCCAACGCCCATTTAATTTTTTTGCGTGATCAGAATAGCACTACTGTGCTTGCAAGGCCAGTACGTTGTCCATCGTGCTTGACAACTGTAGGGCTAAATTGCGTGCGGCTCCCGCAAGCAAGGCGGTAGCCACGGAACCGTGCTCTACGGCCAATGCATCAAGGGCCGCACGTGACAAAACGTAAACCTCGGCGTCCGTGACTGCAACGGCTTCTAGCATGGGCGACTCGCATTGCAAAAAACCACTGCTGCACAGCACGTCGCCGGGGCCTAGCTTGGCCAGATCAACGTTATCTCTTTTTTGGACCGATGCCAGCACTTGCACCAGTCCGCTACGGATCAGGTAGAGCGCATCATCGCCGCCACCCTGTTTAAACAGCTTTTTCCCAGCGCGCACCGTACGGGTCGGCGCCAATGCCTGCAAGGCCTCAAGGTCCATTGCACTGACATGGTCCAGTAGCGGCATGGCTGACAAATCAACAGTCACGACCGCCATGGGTTCGAGTTCAGGATGTTGCGGCAGTTCACGGGCCTCAACCCATTTCAGGGCATCTTCGAGCTGCCGAAAGGCAAATGCCTTGTTCGTGGGCCGCACCACGCCAGTGTCCTTCAGAAAGCGCTTCATCTTCAGGCCGCTGGGCAGGTCCTTGGGAATGTCGCAAAAGACCAGGTAGCCGTCATTTTTCTCCAACTGGTCCTTGATTTGCTCCAGCACATGGGTTGCCGTGACATCGAGTGACTGCACGCGGCGCATGCTCAGAATGACATACTTGCGCGAGGCAGTTTCGGGCTCCAGTGCCGCGTGCAACTGGCTGGCCGTGCCAAAAAACAAGCTGCCCTGCAACTCAAATACCACCGAGTCGTGCGCTTTGGAATCCGTCCATATTGCCGAGCCAGGCCCATGGTGGCGCCGGGCAAAAATGGCAGCGCCTTCAGTACGCTTGCGCACCACGGAACTGCGGGTCTGTTCCCGAATGAAAAGCAGAATGGCCAGAGCCACGCCCACGCCGGAAGCTGCAATCAGGTTGCCAAATATCGCCACCAAGATCACCGAAAGAATCACCAAAAAATCCAATCGCGTCGCCGGCGTATAAAAGAACGCCAGACTGTGGCGGTCAATCATGCGAAAGCCTGTCACGATCAAAATACCGGCCAATCCCGCCACCGGAACCCATGCGATCAGTGGTGCCAGGAAAACCAGCGCCAACAGCGACGCAACACCGGTCACAAAGCCTGACACCCGTGTCGTGCCGCCACTGGAAATATTGATCAGCGAAGCGCCCATCGTGCCAGCCCCCGGAATACCCCCCGCCAGCGACGAGGCCATATTGCCAACGCCCTGCCCTATCAGTTCACGGTTGGCATCGTGGCTGGTGTTGGTCAGGGCATCAATCACCAGGCAGGTCTTCAACGTATCAATTGACAGCAAGACAGCCAGTGTCAGCGCCGGAACCATCACTTGCAACAAAGTGGGTAGCGACAACAGCTCCATGCCCGGCAAACGTATGCCCAGCGTATCCAGTAGGTTGGCTCCGCTATCCGTCAGCGGCCCGACCAACAGGGGGTTGTGCTCCAGAACCAGCATAGCGGGGTCAAACCAACCCAAAACACCGTAGCAAACCACGCCGCAAACGAGCGCCAGAATGGTGGCTGGAACGACCTTGGTCACGTAAGGCATCCACAACATGGCGGCTATGACCACTGCACCAACGACTGCGCTTTGCCATACCCACAGTGAGGGATGTACCAGCGCAGTGAGCAAACCACCCGCACCACCCACCCCAAGAAACTTGGGTATTTGACTGCCGATGATGATCAGGCCGACACCACTCAAGTACCCGCTGACCACCGGAAAGGGTATGAACTTGATTAACTTACCAATGCCCGCCAGGCCCAGCGCAATCTGAATGACACCCGCAAAAAGACCAATTAACCCCAGGAGCAGCAGCGCCTTTTCTGCCGGCATGCCACCTTGGGCAAACCCCGCCGCCAGCGCCGACAACACGGCCGCAGCAGGGGCACAAGGCGCGGTGATCAACCGTGTGCGATCACCCACCAGCGGCGCCACGAGACCCAGCGCCGTGGCACCCAGAATTCCGGCGACAGCACCTTGTGCGCCTAAAGAGCCGCCCAGCGGTGCCACGATGGCCACGCCGAATGCAATCGCGGATGGCAGGGCAACCAGCATGGCGGCCAGGCCGCCCCAAATGTCACCAGCAAGCACAGGTTGCGTGGCTCGGTTGTCGCCGTCGCTTTCGTTAAGGGAGTCGTTCAATTGCTTGCTCCTGGATGCTCATCAATTGTTCGGTGCTGACGCGGCGCGGAGCAATCTCGGCCAACGGAATCAACACAAATGCGCGCGCCCCCATTCTCGGGTGCGGAATGGTCAAGCCCGGGCTGTCAATCCGGCCATCGCCGTACACCAGAATGTCCAGATCCAGTGTGCGCGGCGCATTGCGGTAGGGCCGTTCGCGCCCCGCTTCAGCTTCCATGAGGTGCAGACATTGCAACAACTCCGGTGCTGACAACAGGGTCTGCAACTCGGCCACGGCGTTGGTGTAATCGGGTCCACTGGAATCCATCGGCGCGGTGCGGTAATACGCCGACCTTGCCGTCACCACAATGCCGGGAGTTTGATCCAAGCGCCGCAATGCAGAATCCAGCGTGGCACGCGCGTCCCCCAAGTTGGCACCCAAGCCCAGGTAAGCGATAACCGATGGGCGCATGGCAATATCAGCTGTTGGGAGAGCCCCCGCCCTCGGCAGCACCGCCACCTGAAGCGCCGCCCGGGCGACGGCGACGGCGACGTTTTCGGGGCGCTGCGGTGTCACCCTCAGCGCCCGCATCTGGCGCACCAGCGGTCTCTGAACGTATTACGGCTGGATGGTCAGCCACCGAAGCATCGGCCCGGGGTACGCGGTGAACCCGCGGCGCCTGCTTGCGCTTATGCTGCTCTTCGCGCACCTGGTCGACCAGGTCCTGACGCAGGTTGTCGTCGGCCATGCTGAACTCCTGCCACCAGTCGGCCAGCACCTCCTCCACCTCGCCAATGTCGGCACGCAAACGCATGAAGTCAAAGGCCGCCCGAAAGCGTGCCTGCTCCACCAGGCCAAAGGGCGTGCTGCCCATTCGTTTCTCGAAGCGCGGCTGCATCACCCAGATCTCGCGCATGTCGCTGGCCAGTTTGCCGCCGCCCGACACGTCGCCAATGCGTGCGTGAAACACATCGTCAATAGCGTCCATCAGTGCCGGGTGCGAGTGCTGGTGCTGCTCCAGGCGGCGCGACCAACCGTCACGCACATCGGCCCATAGCACACAGGCCAGCAGGAAGCTTGGCGCTACCGGCTTTCCCTCGCCCACGCGGCGGTCCGTGTCTTTCAGGGCAGCGTTCACAAAAGGTTGGTCGGAACGTTCCACCACGACATCCAGTAGCGGGTAGATGCCGCGTGACATACCGAGCTTCTTCAACTGCTCGATCGAGGCCAATGCATGGCCTGTTTGCAGTAGCTTGAGCATTTCATCAAACAGACGGCTCTGTGGCACATCGGCCAGCAGTTCCTGTGACTTGACCAGCGGTGCTGCCGTTTTGTTCTCCAGCGAAAAACCCAGTGGGCTGAGCTTGGCCGCAAAACGCACCGCACGGATGATGCGCACCGGATCCTCTCGGTAGCGGGTGGCCGGATCGCCAATCATGCGGAGAACGCGATTTTTGACGTCCTTGAAACCGTTGTGGTAGTCCACCACCACCTGCGTCTGCGGATCGTAGTACATGGCGTTGATGGTGAAGTCACGGCGCACGGCGTCTTCTTCCTGCGGGCCCCATACGTTGTCGCGCAAGACACGCCCGGTCGAATCCACCGCGTGCTTCATACCGGCCAGCTCGCTTCGACTGGTCTTCTCGTTGCCGGCCACTTGCTCCGCAGCGGCATTGTCAAGGTAGGCGCGAAAGGTCGAGACCTCGATCACCTCGTGTTCGCGACCGCGACCGTAGACAACGTGAACAATACGAAAACGCCTGCCAATAATGAAGGCGCGGCGAAACAGGCCTTTGACCTGCTCGGGCGTCGCGTTGGTGGCCACATCAAAGTCCTTGGGGCGCAAACCCACCAGCAGGTCGCGCACCGCACCGCCCACCACATAGGCTTCAAAACCGGCATCGTGCAACGTGCGCACGACGTTGATGGCCCGTTCATCCACCAAATTGGGGTCAATGCCGTGGATTTGCACCGGCACATCCACGCGTTTGCCAAATTTGGCTTTCTTACCGGCAGCGCCCCCAGTGGCCTTGCCTAACAACTTGTCGATAAATTTTTTGATCATTCTTTTTCTGGCGAATCAATCCGCCGGGGGTCCATTGAACAGGTCGAGTATGCGCCATCCGCGTTCCACCGCCAGCGCGCGCAAACGGGCATCCGGGTTGGTGGCCACGGGCACCGTGGCTTTTTCCAATAGTGGTAAATCATTCATGGAGTCGGAATAAAACGTGGTGTGAACCGAGTCCCAGGCCAAGTCCCGGGACTGCAGCCATTGCTCGACGCGCGCAACCTTCCCTTCGCGGAAAGACGGCACGCCGCGTATGGTCCCGGTAAACCATCCCGAACCACCCACTTGCTCGTCGCGTTCCAGTTCCACCGCAATCAGGTGTGATACCCCAAATGCCTGGGCAATGGGACGGGTTACAAACTCGTTAGTGGCAGTAACGATGACAACGAGGTCTCCGTTACGCTGATGCGCACGAACCAGCTCCAGCGCCTGTGGTCTTATGGCTTTCTGAACCGTAGCCCTCATGAAATCAGCGTGAGCAGCTATTGAATTGATAGCGCCCTGCTTGCAGATGGCAGCCGTTGCAAAGCGCACGTAGGCATAGACATCGAGCGTTCCCGCCTGGTATTGGGCATAAAAGGCGTCATTCTGGCGCTTGAAATCGGCCGGATCGACCCAGCCACGCGCGATCGTGAACTCACCCCAGGCGTGGTCTGAATCGATCGGCAGCAGGGTGTGGTCCAAGTCAAAAAGGGCTATCTTGACCCCCACGCTCCCCACTTTTTGTGGTTCGCTGGACGTGCCGATGCCAGAGGCAACGACTCTTCGTCCTGTCCCACCCTGCGCAGGCAGGCTGGGAGCCGCAGGACTTAGCCCCGAGGGGGCCCTCGTGCCTAGGGGCGGCCCGTCGGCACTCAAGTGGTTCTCTTGCATTAATTGTTGTCCATCATCGATTTGATCAGCGGTATGGTGATGGCGCGTTGGGTTTGCAGGGCGTAGCCATCTAGCAGGTCCAGCAGTTCCATCAAACTGCCAAGGTCCCGGCTAAAGCGGGTCAGCATGAAATCCATCACCTCGTCGCCCAAAAACACACCACGCGCATCCGCCTCCTGGCGCAGCACGGCGCGGCGCTCGGGCTCACTCAACGTTTGCAAGTGATAAATGTGACCCCAGCCCAGACGGGTGCGCAAGTCGTCGCGCAGCTTAAGGTCCACGGGGGCACAATCGCCTGCCGCCAGAACCGGGCGTTGGTGGGTCTGGGCGTTGACAAACCAGTTGAAGGCCGTGTGCTGCTGTGCAGCGGTGTACAGGTGCACATCGTCCAGCATGACGGCGGCCCATGACTCACTGAACTCGGGCGCGTCGAACACAGAGGCATCCAGCCACCCCACGCGCGCACCCTGTTCGCGCAGGGCTTCGCGGGCGGCTTTGAGGAGGTGACTCTTGCCACTGCCGGTCGCACCCCAAAAATAAGTGGCAACCGGTGAGCGAGTCGGGGAATCGATGCTGGAGTTGGACTTGGCTCCAATCCACAACTCCATATGGCGCAGAGCGGCCTCATTAGGGCCAGCACAAAAATTGGCAATCGTGGGCCCTGTCGAGAGGCCAATGTCAAGCGCGATCTGCTTCATGCTAATGCATTCAACCTTGGTACAGGCGGCTGGCCAGGTAGCCCGATTTGACGCGTCGGATGGCCACCAGCAGCACCGCACTCAGCGGCAGAGCAACCAGCACACCGACAAAGCCAAACAGCTGCCCGAATGCCAGCAAGGCAAAAATGACGGCCAGGGGGTGCAGCCCAATACGCTCGCCCACCAGCCGAGGGGTCAAAAAGAACCCTTCCAGTAACTGGCCACCGCCATACACCACTGCCACCATCGCAACGGTTTGCCCGATGCCCACGGTCGCCGTGAACTGCAGTAAACCGGCAAAAATGGCCAGCACCAGCCCAATACCGAAGCCGACGTAGGGCACAAACATAGCCAGACCGGTAAATATGCCAATTGGCAAAGCCAGATCCAGACCAAACAGTGCCAGACCCACGCTATAGAACACCGCCAGAAGCAGCATGACCAGCAATTGTCCCCGCAGGTATTGACCCAGCACGGCATCGGCCTCGCTCAGAAAATGGTCACAACCTGCCTGCAGGCGCGGCGGGATCAGGGAACGCAATTGCCCCATGAACCGATCCCAGTCCATCAAAAGGTAAAACAGTGCCACCGGAATCAGAATGGCATTGCCAATCAACGTGAACGCCACGCTGCCCCCCATCTTGAGCGACGCCAGCACGGAGCCCAGTGCATCTTCCACATTGGCGTTGAGGTACTTCATGACAAAGGCCTTGATGCTGCCCCCATCCAGCGAGAGGTGAATACCCCACTGTGCCAGCCAGGGCTTGGCCGCAGTATTCACACTGTCCATCACCGTAGGTAATTGTTCGCGCATCAGCGGCAACTCCTTGGCCAGAATCGGAACCATCAGAAAAATAAGTCCCAGCATGGCAAAAATGAACAGCAACTCCACCACGATCACCGCCAGCACGCGCGGAATGCGGCCGCGCCCAACATCATCCAGCCAGTTAACGATAGGAGTCAGGGCGTAGGCCAGCACGCTGGCCACCACAAAAGGCGTCAACACGGGTGCCAGTCGCCACAAAGCAAAGCCCAACAGTGCCGCTATCAGACTCCAGGCGGCAAAACTTTTTTGGGGGGGCGTCAATTGCATACAGGAATGGAGGGGGTGAACCCGTAAAATCTGGGCAAATTCTATCGGTTCAGTCCCAAGAGCCATTGCAAGCCTACTCAAATGACCCAATCCAGCCCCCCCACTCCCCTGTCCTACAAAGACGCAGGTGTCGATATTGTCGCCGGCGACGCACTGGTCGAACGCATCAAGCCACTGGCCAAAAGGACCATGCGTGAGGGTGTTCTGGCCGGCATTGGCGGCTTCGGCGCGCTGTTCGAAGTACCCAAGCGCTACAAAGAGCCTGTGCTGGTCAGTGGTACCGATGGTGTGGGCACCAAGCTCAAGCTGGCTTTTGAATGGAACATGCACGACACAGTGGGCATTGATCTGGTGGCCATGAGCGTGAACGATGTGCTGGTTCAAGGTGCCGAGCCCCTGTTCTTCCTGGACTACTTTGCCTGCGGCAAACTCGACATCGATACGGCCGCGGCCGTCATTGGCGGTATTGCCAAGGGCTGCGAGCTATCCGGCTGCGCCCTGATTGGCGGGGAAACCGCCGAAATGCCTGGCATGTATCCAGCGGGCGAATACGACCTGGCTGGCTTCGCAGTCGGTGCGGTCGAAAAATCCAAAATTTTGACCGGTGCCGACGTAAAGCCCGGCGACGTGGTCCTGGGCCTGGCTAGCCACGGTGTGCACTCCAACGGGTTCAGTCTGGTGCGCAAGTGCATCGAGCGCGCCGAAGCTGCCAACGCCGTGCCAGTCACGCTGGATGGCAAGCCTTTCAAGAAAG
>CAIYDK010000553.1 GCA_903924955.1 uncultured beta proteobacterium
ATCTGGTTTGCCATGCCAGCTGCTGCCTTCCTGGTCGAGGTTCCAATCAAAAAAGGGCTGAATTACACAGGCGGTATCACCCTGCCGCCTGAATTTATCGGAATCATCGTCGGCCTGGTCATGGGCAGCTCGCCATTCACCGCCGACACTGTGCGTGCCGGGCTGCAATCTGTATCCAAGGGGCAAATTGAAGCCGCGCACGCTCTGGGACTCTCGGGTTACCAGACCATGCGGCTGGTGATCATTCCACAGGCCATGCGCGTGATCGTTCCGCCCATGACCAGCAACTACCTTAGCCTGACCAAGAACTCATCGTTGGCTTCCGCGATTGCTTTTCCTGAGATAGTACATATCACCAGCACCATTACCAGCCAGACCGGGCGTGCAGTCGAAATCATGACCATCGTCATGGCCATTTATGCCACCCTCAGCCTGCTGACATCCTTGTTCATGAATTGGTACAACAATCGTATCCGTATCGTGGAGCGCTGACATGAACACAACCAACCAGATACTGCCACCTCCAACCGAACGGTACACCATCCTGAACTGGCTTCGAAAGAACCTATTCCAGGATTGGAACAGCAGCATAGTGACCGTTATTGGGTTCTATTTTGTATTCATCCTGGCGCGCGGTGTGTTGACGTGGGCATTAACTGAAGCCAAATGGCAGGTGATCTCCGCCAACCTGCGCATTCTGATGGTCGGCCAGTACCCGGTAACCCAACTGTGGCGAATATGGATATGTGTCGGAATTCTAGGAGCCCTGGCAGGGCTTTCCTGGGGCATTTGGATACGCCAGAAACCGATGGCCACCATGATCACCCTGGGTGGACCCTTCCTGCTGGCGCTTCTGCCGCTGGATCCGGCCAACCGCATACTCTGGGTGGTGGTGGGGCTCATCACAGCACTCGGATTTGGGCTGGGCCGCAGCTTTCCAAAAATCCTGAGCCGAACTGTGATCATCACCTGGTTGCTGTACCTGCCAATCGTTATGGTGCTGGTGGCTGGTTGGACTGGAGAACGAGGTTTCATCCCGTCTGTACCCACCAATGCCTGGGGCGGACTGCTATTAACTTCGCTGATCGCCTTTGTTGGGCTGCTGCTGTCCTTCCCGATTGGCACAGCCCTGGCAATTGGGCGCATATCCCGCTACCCCCTCATTCGCGCCTTCTGCGTGGTCTATATAGAACTGGTGCGTTCGGTGCCACTCATCACAGTATTCTTCATGGCTCAGACCATGCTACCGCTCTTCCTTCCTGACAATATCAATATCGACAGGGTGGCGCGCGCCATGGTGGCCTTTACCCTATTCAGCGCTGCTTATATGGCTGAAAACGTGCGTGGTGGTTTGCAAGCCATTCCAAAGGGACAACACGAAGCAGCTGCAGCCTTGGGACTGGGAAGCTTCCTCAGCCTGCGACTGATCATCCTGCCTCAAGCCCTGCGCAATATTATTCCAATCCTGACTGCTTCCGCGATCGGCGGCTTTCGTGACACTTCGCTGGTACTCATCGTTGGGTTACTCGACTTGTTGGGCATTGCCCAGGTAACACTGGCACAGCCCGATTTTCTGGGCCGGCACATCGAAGTATATGCCTTTCTGGCAGTTATCTATTGGACAGTCAGCTATATCATGTCCTACATAGGTCAAACCATCGAAGCACGATCTAGCCTCGATGGCACGCAAGGCTAAGGGCGACGGGAGAATATACGATGGAAACACAAACAACTCAGCAAAACCCTGAAGATATTACGACACAAGCAATCATCCAATGCCGGGATGTGCACAAGTGGTATGGGCAGTTCCACGCACTGCGCGGAATTAACATGGAAATACACAAAGGCGAAGTAATCGTCATTTTCGGCCCATCCGGATCAGGCAAATCAACCTTCATCCGCACGCTCAACCGGCTTGAAGAACACCAACGCGGGCAGATCATTGTGGACGGAGTAGAACTAACCCACAATGTGCGCAACGTCGAACATGTACGCGCCGAGACTGGCATGGTATTCCAATCCTTTAACCTATTTCCACACCTGACAGTGATGGATAACATCACCCTTGCACCCCAGTGGGTACGCAAATGGAACAAGTCTCAGACCGAAGAAGTGGCCATGCAACTGCTCACGCGGGTGGGTATCCCCGAACAAGCCAACAAATTCCCCGGTCAGCTCTCCGGCGGACAGCAGCAGCGCGTGGCGATTGCACGCGCATTGGCGATGCAGCCCAAGATCATGCTCTTTGATGAACCAACCTCGGCCCTGGACCCGGAAATGATCAAAGAAGTTCTGGACGTGATGATCGAGCTGGCCAGGAGCGGTATGACCATGGTTGTGGTAACCCACGAGATGGGTTTTGCACGCGCAGTGGCCAA
>CAIYDK010000554.1 GCA_903924955.1 uncultured beta proteobacterium
ACCGGCGAGGACGTGACGCAAAACATTCGAACCATTGGCCAGATCCCGCTGCGTTTGCCAGAGGGCATTCCAGCGGTTCTGGAAGTGCGTGGTGAAGTCTATATGCGCCGCGATGACTTTGAAGCATTGAACGAACGGCAACGCCTGCGTATTGCGGCGGGGGAAAAGGGAGAGAAAACCTTTGTCAACCCGCGCAATGCCGCTGCGGGTGCGGTTCGCCAGCTCGACCCTGCCATTGCTGCTCAGCGCCCTTTGAGTTTTTTCGCCTACGGTCTGGGCGAAGTCACGCCGGTACAGCAGGGTGGCCCGAACTTCGGCACACACTTTGAGATGCTTCAATCCCTTAAAAATTGGGGATTTCCGGTTGCAGCCCTCGTGGATATTGCGCAAGGCGCTACAGACTTGATAGCATATCACGACCGCATCGGTGCTGCACGGGACCAGCTTCCGTACGATATTGACGGCGTGGTCTACAAGGTCAACAGTCTCGCGCTGCAGCAGCGCATGGGCTTTGTCACCCGTGAACCGCGCTGGGCGGTGGCCCACAAATACCCGGCCCAGGAACAACTGACTACGGTGCTGGGCATCGAAGTACAGGTCGGGCGCACCGGCAAGCTGACTCCCGTTGCCAAACTGGCACCGGTGTTTGTGGGTGGTGTCACGGTCACCAACGCCACGCTGCACAACGAAGACGAGGCCCGCCGCAAGGACGTGCGCGTGGGTGACACGGTGGTCGTGCGTCGGGCGGGCGATGTGATTCCGGAAGTGGTGTCCGTGCTGGCCGAAAAGCGAATGGCCGAGGCACCCGTCTTCACCATGCCCCATGCTTGCCCGGTTTGCGGCTCTGCGGCCGTTCGGGAGGAAGGCGAGGTCGATTACCGGTGCACCGGCGGACTGTTTTGCAGCGCTCAGCGCAAACAGGCCATCCTGCATTTTGCCCAGCGCCGAGCCGTTGAGGTGGAGGGGCTGGGGGACAAGCTGGTGGAACAGCTGGTGGATGCTGGTGTTGTCAACACCTTGCCTGACCTCTACCGCCTGGGTCTGACCGCGCTTGCGGTGCTAGACCGAATGGCCGACAAGTCCGCGCAGAATCTATTGGAGTCGCTACAAAAATCGAAGCAAACCACCCTGCCACGTTTCCTGTTTGGGCTGGGAATACGGCATGTGGGTGAAGCCACCGCCAAGGCGTTGGCGCGCCACTTTGGCCAACTGGACGCCATCATGGACGCTTCAGAGGAGCAACTGCTGGCCGTCGCCGATGTTGGGCCTATCGTGGCGCTGAGCATTCGTACTTTCTTTGATCAGGCCCATAACCGTGAAGTGGTGGAGCAATTGCGTGCCTGTGGCTTGAGCTGGGAGGAGGGCGAGCCCGCCGTGCTTGCTCCCAAAGTATTGGCTGGGAAAACCTTTGTACTGACCGGCACTTTTCCCACCTTGAGCCGTGATGATGCCAAGGACCTGCTTGAAGCGGCAGGGGCCAAAGTCGCGGGATCAGTCAGCAAGAAGACTGACTACGTGGTGGCTGGCGCCGAAGCAGGCAGCAAACTCGACAAGGCGCTGAGCCTGGGTGTAACCGTAATCGATGAGGCGGGCATGCTCACCTTGCTGGCAGGAGACTGAAAATGGCCATCAGAGACATTCTAAAAATGGGCGATCCACGCCTGCTGCGCATGGCGAAACCGGTGCCGCAGGAAGGTTTTGACTCCGACGCCCTGCACTTACTTGTGAGCGATCTGCTCGACACCATGATTTCCGCCAACGGTGCCGGGTTGGCAGCCCCTCAGCTCGGGGTTGATCTGCAGGTGGTCATCTTTGGCAGCCGCGACTTTAACCCGCGCTACCCGGACCGCCCCATCGTTCCGCCCACGGTTCTGGTCAACCCGGTTATCACGCCGTTGACAGAGACCGGCGACGCCGAAGGCAGCATGGCAGAGGAACTGGACTGGGAAGGCTGCCTTTCGGTTCCCGGACTGCGGGCCAAGGTGCCGCGCTGGTCGCATATCCGCTATACGGGGTTTGATCAGTACGGCGACCCGATCGATCGCACGGTAAACGGATTCCATGCCCGCGTGGTCCAGCACGAG
Source organism: uncultured beta proteobacterium (assembly GCA_903924955.1). Lineage (GTDB taxonomy): Bacteria > Pseudomonadota > Gammaproteobacteria > Burkholderiales > Burkholderiaceae_C > Allorhodoferax. Next base: position 2,085 of record CAIYDK010000554.1, read on the forward strand.
TGTGACCACCTGTGGGGCAAGCTTTACCCCATGCGGGTTCGTGATTTCAGCCAGTTTGGCTACACTGAGGTTCTATTCCCGGAAATCGCATCATGCAAATGAGTCCCGAACTCACCAAGACGCTGACCGCTGCGGTGGATGGCATGCCTGCCTTTCCCAAAAGCGTGCAGCGCGTGCTGGAGTTGACGCGCGATGTCAACAGCACTCCCAAAGACCTGGTGGAGGTGATCGACAAAGACCCCGTGCTCACGGTCAAGATCCTCAAGGTCGTCAACTCGGCCTATTACAGCCTGCCCAAGCAGATCACTTCGGTTGGTCATGCTGTGGTGTACCTGGGTTTCAACACGATCAAGAACCTGGCCCTCAGCATTGCGGCGATTGGCATGCTGCCCAAGACCAACGAGGCCGGCTTTGACGGGCAGCAGTACCTGCTGCATTCTCTGGCCACGGCGGCTATTGCCAAGCAACTGGCACTCAAGGTCGATGATGCGGACCCTATGGACTGCTTCATTGCCGGACTGCTGCACGACTTTGGCAAGGTGGTCCTGGCGCAATACATGCCTATCGAGTTTCGGGATGCTCTGGCAGTGAGTCAGCGGCAGGGCACTTCGCTGCACTTGGCGCTGCGCGAAACGCTGGGCGTGGACCATGCCATAGTGGGTGCCATGTTGGTCGAGAAGTGGCGCTTTGCGCCCCATCTGGTGGAAACCATTCGCTACCAGTATGGACCTGAGTTGGTTGATTCGGACATGATTGCCTGTGTGTTTGGTGCCAACCAGATCAGCAAGAGCCTCAACTTCGGTTTTGCCGGCAACCTGCTGGTGGAAGATTTTCCGCCCGCAATACACAAGCGCCTGGGTGGCACACGGGATGAGGTCATCGCTGCGTTGGGCGATTTGAATCCACTGTTCGAAGAAGCCAAGATTTTTTCGAAGATATAAGTACCTAATTTCCTTGCAGCCTGAGACCCAAATGCCCTCCGGTTCTTGCTAACATGGCGCGCATGCCCACCAACCGTTTTCGCCAGCAAGTGATCCTCTGGCTGGTGGCTGCGTTGGGGTTGCTGTGGGCTGCTATCGCTTGGGATGCGCATCGCATTGAAGAGCAGGCACTGGATAACGCACGGCGCGAAACCGCAGCCTGGGCCACCACCTTTGCCAGTCAGGCACAAGCCACATTTGTCTACGTGGACCACGCGTTGCTGGTATTGCGGCAAACCTGGCTCAGCCATCCGACTGAAATGGGAGAAGCCATCAAACTGCACCAAGATGCGGCAGAAGGTGCCATTCTTCAGGTCGCGGTCATTGATTCCAAGGGTTATCTGGTTTACAGCAACCTGGGAGTTCCGCAGGAGCCAACTTTCTTGGGCGATCGCGAACATTTCACGGTACATCAGGCGCAGTTGCAGGACCAACTGTTCATCAGTCGTCCGATGAAAGGGCGTGTGTCGGCCAAGTGGTCCATACAGGTGACGCGGCCCATGTTTCAGAACGGTCAGTTTGCCGGCGTGGTCGTTATTTCGGTTGATCCTGATCACTTCGTCAAGTTTTACCAGGCAACAGGATTCGGCATTGATGGTGCAGCCCGCATGATTCGTGATAGCGGTGAGATCATGGCACGCTCCAGCGAACAGGATAAATATGTAGGCACTGTCATCAAGACCTCGCCCTACACCGATACCGGTGCGCCATTGCAGGGAACCTTTCGACGCAAGGCACAAGCCGACGGTGTTGATCGTCTCTCCAGCTACTACCGATTGCCGCAGTATGGCATGACCTTTGTTGTTGGCCCCAGTATTCAAGATTTGCTGGCCCCCGTGTACAGCCAGCAGGCGCGGGGGGCGCTCGCCGGCGTGATTGTCAGCTTCTTGCTGGTGTTGGTGTCGTGGCAGTTGTTGCGCAATGCAGCGCGACAGACTGCCGCGCGCGCATCCCAAGCTCAAAGCCGGATTCAGTTACAGGCCAGCCATGACTTGCTGGACAAGCTTTCCACCCATGTGCCGGGCGCTTTTTTTCAGTTTCAGCAGTTTCCCAATGGGCGTATGTGCTTTCCATACGCCAGCGGCGGTTTACTTGAGGTGTGCGGCGTGGCCCCGGAACAGGTGCGTCACGATGCCGGGCCCGCCTTCGCCACCGTGCATCCTGATGATTACGAGAATGTGATGGCTTCCATAGCCCATTCGTCGAGTGGATTGAAAGCGTGGCAAAGTGAATATCGCACCTATATTCCCAAACGCGGGTTGCGCTATCTGACGGGGCAAGCCGCACATCCCGAACGTCTGGACGACGGAAGCACCCTGTGGCACGGCTTCATAACCGATGTCACTGAGCGAAAGCTGGCGGAAAACAAGTTGCAACTGGCCGCAAGCGTGTTTACCCACGCACGCGAGGGCATCATGATCACCGATGCGAAGGGGAATATCGTCGACGTCAACGAGACCTTCACCCGCATCACCGGTTTTAGCCGCGAAGAAGCCCTGGGCCAAAATCCGCGCATGCTCAATTCCGGTCGGCAACCACCGGAATATTACGCAACCATGTGGCGCACGCTGCTTGAGACCGGTCATTGGTCGGGTGAAGTCTGGAACCGCCGCAAAGACGGCGAGGTCTACGCTGAGATGCAAACCGTCAGCGCCGTGCGCGACGGTGCCGGGCGAACGCAAAACTATGTAGCCTTGTTCAGCGACATCAGCCCCATGAAGGCGCACCAGCAACAGCTGGAGCATATTGCGCACTACGATGCTCTAACCCACTTGCCCAACCGCGTGCTGCTGGCAGACCGGTTGCAGCAGGCCATCCATCAGAGCCAGCGGCGCAAGCATTCACTGGCCGTGGTGTTCCTGGATCTTGACGGGTTCAAGGCCGTCAATGACAGGCATGGTCACGCCGTGGGTGACACCTTGCTGATTGCATTGGCGCAGCGCATGAAGACTGCCCTGCGAGAGGGCGACACCCTTGCCCGCATGGGGGGCGATGAGTTTGTTGCCATTCTGGTGGACCTGGAACACGCGCAAGACTGCAGCCCCGTTCTGGACCGTCTGCTTCTGGCCGCCTCCGCTCCATTTGAATCGGGTGCCGTGGTGCTGCAGGTGTCAGCCAGCATGGGCGTCACCGTCTATCCGCAGGACGGCTCTGACGCAGATTTGCTGATGCGCCATGCGGACCAAGCCATGTATGGGGCCAAACAGGCAGGCAAAAATCGCTACCACCTGTTTGACGTGGAACACGAAGTGGCCGTCAAAACCAGACGTGAAAGTCTGGACCGCGTGTGTCTGGCATTGGCGCAAGGCGAGTTTGTTCTCTACTACCAGCCCAAGGTTGACTTAAGCCAGCGGCAAGTGGTTGGTGTGGAAGCACTCATTCGCTGGCAGCACCCGGAACGCGGATTGCTGGCACCGTCTGCCTTCTTGCCTATCGTTGAGGAGCATCCGTTCAGCGTCGCCATTGGCGAATGGGTCATAGAGACTGCGTTGAAGCAAATGAGTATCTGGCAGAGGGACGGATTGACCATGCCCATCAGCGTGAACGTAGGTGCCTTGCAGATGCAGCAGGCGGATTTTGTGGATCGCCTGGCCACGCTGCTGCGGGCACAACCGGATGTGGCACCGCATCAGCTTGAGCTGGAAATTTTGGAAACCAGTGACCTGGAGGACATTGACATAGCGTCGCAGACCATGCATGCCTGTCGGTCGGTCGGGGTGCGCTTTGCCTTGGACGACTTCGGCACAGGTTACTCCTCACTGACTTACCTAAAGCATTTGCCGGCTGAAATGATCAAGATTGATCAAAGCTTTGTGCGTGGCATGCTGGATGATGTGGATGACCTGTCCATTGTGCGGGGCGTTATCGGATTGTCTGCAGCCTTTGGCCGTGCCGTGATTGCTGAAGGTGTTGAAACAGAGGCCCATTGCGCAAAGTTGGTTGCCATTGGTTGCGATTTGGTTCAGGGCTTCGGCATTGCAAGGCCCATGCCGGCGCAGGATATTCCAGGTTGGGTGGTGCAGTGGGTTGGAGAGGGCTCGCGACCATGATCGCACCTGTAAAAAAGGCAAAAATTTTAGTCGTGGAGGACGAAGCCATCGTCGCCCGTGACATTGCTGCGCAGGTCATCGCGCTGGGGTATGAGTGCGTTGGCATCGCTTCCACCGCAGAGCAGGCCGTCAAACTGGCAGAACATGCGCGGCCTGGACTGGTGCTGATGGACATTCAGTTGAGCGCTGGTGGGGATGGCATCGCAGTCGCTGCCAACATCCGCACCCGATTCAATTTGCCAGTGGTTTTTCTGACAGCTTTTGCTGCTGAAGATGTGCTGGAGCGTGCCAAGTTGACCGAGCCGTTTGGCTACATCCTCAAGCCCTTTTCCGAGCGCGAGTTGAGCACCACGCTGGCCATGGCCCTGTACAAGCACGAGGCCGAGACGCGCCTTCGCAACACCACACGCCAACTCAAGGCGCTGTCACGCCGAGTCCTTGAAGTGCAGGAGCTCGAACGTCGGCGGGTGGCGGTGGAGTTGCATGACGAGTTGGGCCAGTCATTGACTGCCATCAAGATCAACCTGCAATTGAGCCAAAGGCTTAAAGACAAGGCTCTGATCGACATTAACCTGGAGAATATCCGCATCGTTGAAGATGCATTGCAGCAGGTTCGTCGTTTGGCAACCAATTTGCGGCCCTCGATGCTCGACGATCTGGGTCTTGCCGCCGCGCTACAGTGGATTACAGAACAAAGTGCGAATCGCAGCGGGTTTTCAGTCACTTTTCACCACGTTCGGGCACAACCGCGGTTGGCGGCTGACATCGAGACGGCTTGTTTTCGCATCGTGCAAGAGGCCCTGACCAACATTGCCCGGCACGCCCAGGCCCATCAGGTTGAAATCCGATTGGACCGAGACAGAGACCGGGTCATTTTGCGCATCACCGATGACGGCTGCGGCTTCAATCTGGACGAGATGCGAATCCGTGCCGTGGCGGGCGACAGCATTGGCGTATTGGGCATGCAGGAGCGTGCCACACTGGTCGGAGGTGAATTGACGATAGAGTCAGCACTCGGCCAGGGCAGTACCGTTCAATTCAGTGCACCCTGGCGTACCCACGAGGAATTAATGTGACGAGTGTTCGCGTTTTGCTGGCCGACGACCATACCCTGGTTCGCGCAGGCCTGCGCAAGCTGTTGGAGTCCATTCCCGGCATGGAAGTAGTTGGCGAGGCCGGTGACGGCCTGCAGTTGCTGGAAATGGTGGAGAAACTGCAACCCCAGGTGGTCTTAATGGACATTGCCATGCCCGGTCTCAATGGGCTGGAAGCCACTGGGCGCTTGGTTAAAGCCTGGCCGTCAATTCGGGTCCTCATTCTGTCCATGCACCAGAACGCTGAATATGTGCGCCAGGCGTTGCGCCAGGGTGCTGTTGCCTACCTGTTGAAGGATGCGGCACCGCTGGAGCTTGAATGGGCTCTAAGTGCAGTCTTAAGGGGGGAAACCTACCTGAGCCCCGCAGTATCCAAGGG
>CAIYDK010000555.1 GCA_903924955.1 uncultured beta proteobacterium
CAACGATGGAGTGAGCCTGATGTTTATCCATGCGCTTAGCGAAAATGATGCGATGCTCAGCATAGCTCGCAAGGCGGGAGCGCGGGTTCAGCGTGAGGGTACCGAGAGTGAGGCTTTTCTGCAACTGCCACCATCCACCTTGGACAGTCGAATGACCGAAATGGTGGAGGAAACTGTCGCGCTGACTGACTACAGGATCAAAGTGCAAGCCAAACAGTTCTGGAGTTTTCTTGCCGAGGTTCAGGCCGTCCGTCGCGGTGCATTGGATGCTCGGAGCCGAAAACAACCATAGACCGACGAGAGGCTGATCCGCGTTTCGTAGCCGTCACACAAATCCGCTATCCTTGAGGGTCCGAAACAACGGCAGATTCTGCCACCACGTCAGTGTCAGACCCACACCCCGCGCGCCCGGCCGATAAGGAAGACAAGCGGACTTTCTTGCGTAAGCTAGCTGAGTTCATTCATCCTGGACCCGATTCGACTGCTGAACTCATCGAAACACTTGCAGAAGCAGAGGACAACAAGATCATTGGGGCGGAGTCACGCGCCATGCTCGAAGGTGTCATTCGTATGGCCGATATGACTGCGGGTGATGTGATGGTCGCGGCAACCCGCATGGACCTGATCAACATCCAGGCCTCAATGGATTCGTTGATTCACACGGTCATTGACACGGCACATTCGCGTTTTCCGGTCTACGAAGGAGAGCGTGAAAATGTCATCGGTATCCTTATGGCCAAGGACTTGCTTAAGCTGCAAAGGGCGCCTGAACTCAATATTCGTGCCTTGCTACGCCCGGCCGTATTTGTTCCGGAGACTAAGGGGCTCAATGATTTGTTGCGTGATTTCCGGGGAAATCGCAACCATCTGGCAATCGTGATTGATGAATTCGGCAGAGTGGCGGGGCTCATCACAATTGAAGATGTGCTGGAGCAAATCGTAGGGGAGATTGAAGATGAATTTGACATCGCTGAAGACGAAGGCGACATTTTTGCGTTAGCCGACCGCAGCTACCGTGTCAGTGGTGATACCCCTATCGAGCGGGTTAATGACGCCTTTTCTGTAGCCCTGGCAGGCCTGGACCCTGAGGATCAGTTCGACACGATTGGCGGCTTGATTGCCCATGAAATGGCACATGTACCCAAACGCGGAGAGCGACACACACTTGGCGGACTGGATTTCCTGGTGCTTCACACCAAAGGCGGCGCGGTCAAATGGTTCAAAGTCTCGCCAACGGCGGGTTCGGCAAGCTAGACATATGCCTGGATTGGAGCTGCGGCATCGTATCGCAGACAGTCAGCCGATTCAATTTGCTATTGTTTGTGTAGCTGCCTGCGCCCATTCTACGGGGGCTGCATGGCCATTTGGCCTTATTTTTTCAACCGGATTGCCCCTGTGGTGGTTGCAATGCCTGGCCCTGGCTGCTCTTGTCGTTGTGCTGAACAACTGCAGCACTTGGCGCCAGGCAGCGGGGCTGGGCTGGCTGTTTGCAACCACTTGGTTGTGCGGAACATTCTGGTGGCTTTATATTTCCATGCATACCTATGCGGGACTAAATGCTCTCTTGACCGCAGTGGCCATCGTCGCACTGGCAATGGCGCTGGGCAGCTACTACGCATTGGCTTGCGGCGTCTTTTGGCGCCTTCGAGGAAGCAGCGCGACGACGACTAGTCTGTTGTTCGCCGCACTGTGGACAATGGCGGAAATGGCGCGGGGTACATGGCTCACAGGCTTCGGCTGGGGTGCCGTGGGCTACGCCCATGCAGATGGGCCGCTGGCCGCGTACATACCGTGGGTAGGGTCGTACGGTGTCGGCGCGGTCGCGGCTTGGTTGGCTGCCGCTGCCAGCTTTTCAGTGCGGGGAAACGCGACCGTGCGGATAGCCATTGTGGCGGTCATTGGCGTTGGTTTTTTGGCGCCGCATGTGCATGAGCAATGGTCAACACCCGCCGGAAGTCTCTCGGTCACTCTTTTGCAGGGCAATATTCCGCAGGATGAGAAGTTCCAGTCAGGCTCGGGCGTGCCGTTGGCGCTGCAGTGGTACGGTGAGCAACTTGCGCGCAGCCATACCGATCTGGTCGTCGCACCGGAAACGGCTATTCCGCTGTTGCCGCAGGATCTGCCAGCGGACTATTGGGATGCTTTGAAGGTCCGCTTTGCCACAGGCGAGCAGGCCGCGCTCGTGGGGTTCCCAATGGGGAATATTGCACAGGGCTATACCAACTCCGTGCTGGCATTTGTGCCTCAGAATTCGGATGTTGGGCAGTACGACAAGCACCATCTGGTCCCCTTCGGTGAATTCATTCCTCCCCTGTTCAAGTGGTTTACCCGGATGATGAATATTCCGCTGGGTGACTTCAACCGAGGCACGGTAGGGCAAGCGTCGTTTGAGTGGAGGGGGCAACGCTTGGCGCCTAACATTTGCTATGAAGACCTGTTCGGCGAGGAGCTTGGCGTGCGTTTCCTGGACGCTGCCCTGGCGCCTACTATTTTTGTGAACGTCAGCAACATTGGCTGGTTTGGCGACAGCCTAGCCATCGATCAACATTTGCAGATCAGTCGCATGCGCGCGCTGGAGTTCGAGCGACCCATGATCCGGGCGACCAATACCGGTGCGACCGTGGTCATTGACCATGCCGGCCATGTGACGCACTCCCTGCCGCGCACGACCCGGGGTGTGTTGGTGGCAACGGTAGAAGGACGAACTGGTACCACGCCATTTGCCAGGTGGGTAGCGCGCTTCGGACTATGGCCGCTATGGATTGCGGCGCTTGCTATTGTTTTCATAGCTGTCTGCACAAGGCGCATGGGGGCACGATGACAGTTTTGCCCCTGTAAAATGGGGCATGCTCACATTTCAACAAATCATTCTGAAGTTGCAGTCCTACTGGGCCGACCAGGGGTGCGCACTGCTACAGCCCTATGACATGGAAGTCGGCGCGGGCACCTCGCACACTGCCACATTCTTGCGTGCCCTTGGCCCCGAGCCCTGGAAGGCCGCCTATGTACAACCCAGTCGCCGTCCCAAAGACGGGCGCTATGGTGAAAATCCCAACCGTTTGCAGCACTATTACCAATACCAGGTGGTCTTGAAGCCCGCACCCAGCAATATTCTGGAGCTGTATCTCGGCTCGCTGGAGGCCTTGGGTTTTGACTTGAAGAAAAACGATATTCGCTTTGTCGAAGACGACTGGGAGAACCCCACGCTGGGCGCCTGGGGCCTGGGTTGGGAAGTCTGGCTCAATGGCATGGAAGTAACCCAGTTCACCTACTTTCAGCAGGTGGGCGGCATCGATTGCAAACCCATCACAGGCGAGATTACCTACGGCCTGGAGCGATTGGCCATGTACCTGCAGGGTGTCGACAACGTCTACAACCTGGTCTGGACCGATGGCGGGTCCGCGACGGGCCGTTCCCAAGCAGGCCCAACCCCCTTGGGGGGCAGCGAGCCACATGCAATGGGTGAGCGTGGGGGCAAGCTACTTTACGGCGACGTCTACAAGCAAAACGAGGTCGAGCAATCCACCTACAACTTTGAACACAGCGACGCTGATTTTTTGTTTACGGCCTTCGCTGCGCACGAGAAGCAGGCCAAGCACTTGATGGAGCAGCAACTAGCCCTGCCCGCGTATGAGCAGGTGCTCAAGTGCGCACACAGCTTTAACCTGCTGGATGCCCGTGGAGCCATCAGCGTTACAGAACGTGCCGCCTATATTGGCCGCATCCGCAATCTGGCGCGTGGCGTTGCGCAAAGCTATTTTGAGAGTCGCGAACGGCTGGGCTTTCCCATGGCCCCGCGCGAGTGGGTGGAACAGATGACGCCGAAGAAAGCCGCATGATGACGACCAAGAACCTTCTCGTTGAATTGTTTGTCGAAGAACTGCCGCCTAAGGCCCTCAAAAAGCTGGGTGACGCGTTTGCCAGCCAATTGGCTGATCAACTCAGGTCCCTCGGGTTGATCAACGGTGACTCGGTGACGACTGCCTACGCCTCACCCCGCCGCCTGGCAGCGCACATCAGCCATGTCTGGCTGAAAGCCGCAGACAAAGCGGTGCAGCAAAAGCTCATGCCCGTGGCGGTCGGGCTGGATGCTGCAGGCAACGCGAGCCCCGCATTGCTCAAAAAGCTGCAGGCATTGGGCGCCGATGTGAGTAACCCTGCAGCGGCGCTCGCCGCGCTCAAGCGCGCCCCAGATGGCAAAGCCGAAGCGTTTTTCTACGATAGTCTGGTGACCGGTGCCACGTTGGATATTGGCTTGCAAAAGGCACTTGAAGAAGCCATTGCCAAGCTACCCATCCCCAAGGTCATGAGCTATCAGCTCGAGCGTGACTGCGCCTTCCCCGGCTGGAGTAGCGTGAACTTCGTGCGCCCCGCGCACGGCCTCGTCGCCCTGCATGGAAAGACCGTTGTGCCAGTCAAGGTGCTGGGCCTCACCGCGGGGCACACCACACACGGCCATCGTTTTGAAGCAGCCCTGTCGCCGGTCATGTTTTTGGATGCCGATAGCTACGCCGACACACTGCGCAACGACGGCGCCGTTATTGCATCATTTGCCGAGCGCAAGGCTGAGATTGCACGACAGTTGGCAGATGCGGCTGCCATGGTCGGCGGGGGCTGCAAGCCGATTGAAGATGACGCGCTGCTCGACGAAGTTACCGCACTGGTGGAGCGCCCCAATGTGCTCATCTGCCAGTTTGAGAAAGAGTTTCTGGATGTGCCGCAGGAGTGTTTGATCCTGACCATGAAGGCCAACCAGAAGTATTTTCCGCTGCTCGATGCGACCAACAAGCTGACCAACCAGTTTCTGGTGGTCAGCAACATCAAGCCCGATGACACCAGCTTTGTGATCGGTGGCAACGAACGCGTGGTGCGCCCACGTCTGGCTGACGCCAAGTTCTTCTTTGACCAGGACCGCAAGAAGACGCTGGCCTCCCGCGTCGAAGGACTGGCCAAAGTGGTGTACCACAACAAGCTGGGCACTCAGGGTGAGCGCGCGCAGCGCGTGGCAGACATTGCAGCCCTCATCGTGGACCAACTACGCAAAGCCACGGTGCCATACACCGTGCAGGCCAGGGACGAGCTGGATGTGCTGGCCAGCAAAGTTAGCCAGGCCGCGCTGCTGGCCAAGACGGACTTGCTGACCGACATGGTGGGCGAATTCCCCGAGCTGCAAGGCATCATGGGGGGCTATTACGCCCGTCACGACGGTCTGCGCGACGGCGTTGCCATTGCCATCGAAGACCATTACAAACCCCGCTTTGCCGGCGACACCTTGCCGCGCAACCATACCGGTAGCGTGGTGGCACTGGCCGACAAGCTCGAAACCCTGGTCGGTATGTTTGGCATTGGCAATCTGCCCACCGGTGACAAGGATCCCTTTGCGTTGCGACGCCATGCGCTGGGTGTCATTCGCATTCTGATGGAAGCTGACTTTTCCCTGAACCTGGACGCTTTGTTAGGGAATGCGGCCAAGGCGTTTGGCTCCATGCTGGAGCTGTGGCCCGACAAAGAGCAAGCTGACTTTGGTGCGAACCAGTTCAAGTTGCAGGATTTTATCTATGACCGCCTGGCAGGTTCCCTGCGCGAGCAGGGGTATAGCGCACAAGAGGTTGATGCCGTCCTGGCTTTGCGACCCCAGCGCCTGGGCGATGTGCCCAAGCGCATGGCCGCTGTCCGGGCCTTTGCAGCATTGCCGGAGGCGCCGGCGCTGGCTGCTGCCAACAAGCGCATTAGCAACATCCTGAAAAAGGCGTCGGAAGTGGATGCCCATGTGAGCGAATTGCTGTTGCAGGAACCGGCTGAAAAGGCGCTTTTTGCCGCCATGCAAGTCGTAACACCTAAGGCACAGGCCCAACTGGATGCGGGTGACTACACCGCATCATTGCAGACCCTCGCTGCACTGCGTGCGCCGGTTGACGCCTTCTTTGATGGCGTCATGGTGAATGCAGACGCGTTGGATTTGCGCCTGAATCGTCAGGGCTTGCTTAAAACTTTGCACGAAGCCATGAACCGCGTGGCCGACCTCTCGCGTCTCGCTGCTTGATATGAAGCTTGTCATTCTCGACCGCGACGGCACTATCAACGAAGACAGCGCTGACTACGTCAAGTCTCCGTCCGAGTGGCAGCCCTTGCCGGGTGCGCTGGAAGCCATTGCGCGCCTGAACCACGCCGGCTGGCATGTGGTTGTTGCAACCAATCAGTCGGGGTTGGGGCGGGGGTTGTTTGATGTCGCTTCGCTCAATGCCATGCACGCCAAGATGCACAGCATGCTGGCTGCTGTAGGCGGTCGGGTGGATGCCATTTTTTATTGCCCCCATGCACCGGATGAGGCGTGCCGATGCCGAAAGCCCGAACCCGGGCTGTTCGAGCAGATTGGCGAACGCTATGGCCTGGAGTTGCGGGGCGTCCCGGCGGTGGGCGACTCGCCGCGCGATCTGATTGCCGGGTTGGCCGCCGGTTGTGATCCGCATTTGGTGCTGACCGGCAAGGCCGCCGCGTTGCGCGGCCGCCCCCTGCCTGAAGGCTACCCGGCGAACACCGTGGTTCACCAGGATCTGGTCGCATTTGCAGAGTACCTGGTTGGGCAGGAACAGCGAGCATTGCAGTAAGCTGGCTCGCTTTGCTATTTTTGTTGTAGCGGTTTACTGAATCAATACGAGGGCTACAGGCCTTTTCTCTAACTATGTCCTTCGTTCGCTCAGTTCTGCACATGGTGTGGATGGCACTCACCGTCGTGCCGTACACGCTCGCCATTGTGCTAGGTGCACTGTTTGGGATGGGACGCGCGCGCCGTTATCGGATTGCATCCGCCTGGTTGGGTTTGAGCAGTTTGTCGGGTGCGCGCGTGCTCCTGGGCATAGAGACGCGCATCACCGGCATGGAGAATCTGCCGGTGGGCGCAGTGACACCCGCGGTTCTGCTGGTCAAGCACCAGTCTACTTTTGAGACCTTTGTGATGCCGGCCATCATGCCCCATCCGCTGGCGTATGTGTTCAAGAAGGAATTGTTGTATGTGCCTTTCTTTGGTTGGTCCATTGGCCTCCTGGACATGATCCACATCGATCGCAGTCTGCGTGCACAGGCCTTCAAAAAGGTTGTCGCTCAGGGCAAAGAGCGACTGGCCCAGGGCATCTGGATCATCATGTTTCCAGAGGGTACGCGTGTTGAGCGGGGACAAAAGGGGGTGTACGAGACCAGTGGAACCCGACTGGCGGTGCAAACGGGCGCGCCGGTTATTCCGATCGCTGTCACGTCGGCCAAGTGCTGGCCGCGCAAGGCCTTCGTTAAAACACCGGGCATAGTGGATATCTCGATTGGTAAGCCCATTCCCAGCGCAGGTCGTCACCACAAAGAACTGATGCAGGAAGTGGAAAACTGGATTGAAGCCGAAATGCGCCGTCTGGACCCTGAGGCTTACCGTTAGCCGCAACCGCAGCGCATTGCAATGCCCGTGCGAGCCTTCTTTCAATACACCCTTGACCTATTCGGGTCTCTAGCCCCCGTGGAATCAGCGCCAGTCGCTACTGAAATCGTAGCTATAAGCGCGCCCGGTGTGCCCCACGCACTGGCCCAGCCACTGCATCCGATCATAGCCCCTGCCACGTTTTCGCACCCGCGCGCCAACCGCGAACTGCGTGTGGGCGATGCGGTGGTGGCGTATCTTTTTCAGCGTGCCAAACGGCGCACCATTGGTTTTGTTGTAGGACCGGATGGTCTGGTGGTCAGAGCGCCTAAGTGGACACCGGTTGTCGAAGTCGAGGCCGCGTTGCGGGAAAAATCGCAGTGGATCACGCGCAAGCTGAATGAATCGCGTGAACGCCAGACGCGCCAGCACGAGGCGCGTATCGAATGGAGCGATGGCGTGGTGATCCCGCTTTTTGGCGCACCGGTGCGCGTGGTGCTGGATCCCGGTCACCGCTTTGGCACGGTGGGAGGTTGCCTTGACGAGGGTTCTGGCAGCTCTGCGGTGCGCGTGTTGCGCGTGGGACTGCCCTCCAGCGCCACGCCCGAGCAGCTTCGCGACGCCGTGCAAGCCTGGCTAATGCGCCATGCAAGGGAACACTTCAAACACCGACTGGATCATTTTGCACCCTTGCTACAGGTGCAGTGGAACAAGCTGAGTCTTAGTTCCGCGGGTACCCGCTGGGGCAGCGCACGCAATGACGGCTCCATCCGGTTGAACTGGCGTTTGATCCATTTTCGACCGGCCGTTATTGACTACGTGGTGGCCCATGAGCTGAGCCACTTGCGCGTCATGGACCACAGTGCGCGGTTTTGGGACACGGTGCGCAGCGTGGTGCCCGATTATTCCGAACTGCGTGGGCAGTTGAAGGACGACACCATTCCGAAGTGGTAAGGTGTTTTTCGTAGGTCTGCACACCTCGCTCTTGTGTTGCGCTAACGAAAATGATGGCGCGTGAGATACTGAATGAGCAATATTTGGAGATGGCGCAATGGAAGGTTTGAAGTGGCTGGCGATCGCTGCCGTGTCTTTTGTGGGCGGATATTTCTGGCACAAAATGACAGGGAGCTGGGCCGGCGCGGCCGTCACGGTGGTGGGGGTGGCCCTCACCTTGCGCATGATTTTCGACGGGGAATGGATCAAGGCTTTGGCGGCGTTGTGCGCAGGTGTCTACCTGGTGTTCACGCTGATGGGCGAGGGCCCAAGCCGCAGCACGGAGCCGTCCGTTCAGAAACAGGTCTTGCCGAGCACGGGAGGCGAAAAAAGTGACCTCATCAACGCCAATGTGGGTGTCGTTGCGCCTGCGCGTGAAGAAGTTGCCACACCCAAGTCCTCGGTCTCTGCTGTTGCAAAAGATGGCGATAGCCTGATCCGCGATTGCCCGGATTGCCCTCAATTGGTTGTTGTTCCTGCGGGGCAGTTCATGATGGGCAGTGACCCAAAGAAGATCAGTTCGCCTGAGGCGATTGACCCCCGAGAGGAGCCGGCACATCGAGTGTCTGTGCGCAGTTTTGCAGCCGGGCGCTATGCAGTGAGCAGGGCCGAGTTTGCGACCTTTGTGCGTGCCACGCAGTACAAGACCGAGGCCGAAAGCGGCGGCTGTTTTGGCTGGTCCGGTGAGAAATGGGAGAACCACCGAGGCTTCCATTGGCGCGAAGCGGGGTTTGTCCAGGCGGATGACCACCCTGCGGTCTGCATTAGCTGGAATGACGCGCAGGCCTATGTGCAATGGCTGAGCCAGGTGACACACCAGGTTTACCGATTGCTGAGTGAGGCGGAACGCGAGTACGCGACCCGCGCCGGGAGTGCCACCACGTTCTGGTGGGGTGACACCCTGTCAAGCGACCGCGCTAATTTCGATACGACCGCCACCGACTATCGGGGTAGCCGCAAGGGGACTTGGCGGCGAGCCACGGTGCCGGTCAGCAGTTTTGATGCCAATGCTTTTGGGTTGTACAACGTGCATGGCAACGTATGGGAGTGGGTGCAGGATTGCCAGCACGACACCTACGTCGGCGCACCAGCCGACGGCAGCGCCTGGGCCGGGCAGTGTCCGTTGGACAAGCATGTGATCCGGGGTGGTGGCTGGGCGGGCGACCCTGCTGGCTTGCGGTCTGCAACCCGGGGGTGGTTTACGGCAGATTTTCGGTTCAATTCATCCGGATTCCGAGTTGCCAGGAATCTGGCTAATTCAAAGTAGCACTTCGTAAAAACCGGTACACACCGTGCGCATCAAGCGTGCGCTGCACCTTGCCCGCAAACCACAGGGCATGCAGGTGGGCAATGGACTCGCCCATGGCAAAAGTGGTCTGGTGCATGTCCATGTCGCGGCTAAATAACACGGGGAGGATATCGGCGGCGCTGCAGGCGTGCTCTGAACAGGCTTGCATCACCTCGCTCAAGCGGTCTCTGTGGTGGTTGTGCAACTGTTCGATCCGCGTGTGCATCCCGGTAAATGGTTTGCCGTGCGATGGAAGCACTAGCGTGTCCACGGGCAATGCACGAAATTTGTCAATGGAATTCAGGAACAGCACCAGTGCGTTGGATTCGGGCTCCTGCTCATAGACACTCACGTTGGTGGAAATGCGCGGCAGCATCATGTCACCGCCAATCAAAATATTGAGCGTTTCGCAGTACAGCGCGATGTGCTCGGGGGCATGGCCATAGCCGCTGATGCACCCCCATGAGTGGCCACCAATAGTCAGCACATCACCGTCCATCATGCGCCTGTACTGCGGTGGTACCGAGGGAACGAGCGACGGAAAGTACCCGGTACGCGCCTTGATGGCCGCCATCGCCTCGGGACTGTTGAGCCCGTGTGACGCAAAAAATTCGGCCGCCCGATCACCACCAAACCCTGTGGGTCCCAAGCAGCCCATGCGCGCCACGTGGTAGTCGGTTGCGCTGATCCACAACCGAACATTCCAGCGCGCACACAGCCAGTGGGCCAGTCCAATGTGGTCAGGGTGCATGTGTGTCACGATCACCCGCAATATGGGAAGGCCTTCGAGTTCATTGGCAAAAATGCTTTCCCATTGGGCCTTGGCCTCGTCGCGGTGAATGCAGCAGTCCACCACACTCCATCCCTCCACCCCGCCGATGCGGTCCCTCAGCAGCCACAGGTTGATGTGGTTCAGCGCAAAGGGCAGTGACATCCGAATCCACTTCACACCCGGCACCACTTCCAGCGTTCCGCCCGTGGGGGCCAGGGTTTCGCCCAGCGGGTAATGGAGTTGCATTTCCAGATCATTCATGGACGGCTCTTTTTATTACATAATTGACGTTTACGTAAACGTCAACAAAATGGGCATTCTAGGCGGCCGCATTCGTATGCACTGTCTCCCTTGTTCTGACCAACTTCATGAGTATCACCTACAGCATTGGCGATCTGGCACGCGAGTTTGACCTGACCACTCGCGCCATCCGGTTTTATGAAGACCTGGGGCTGCTGGAGCCGCAACGCTGCGGACCCGGCGGGCGTAGCCGCGTCTACAGCGGGCGCGACCGCACACGATTGAAGCTCACTTTGCGGGCCAAACGCCTGGGTCTTTCCTTGACCGAGGCCAAAGAAATTATCGAAATGTATGACAGCCCGCGTGACACCGGCGCGCAGCTGATGAAGTTTCTGGACGTCTTGGCCTTGCACCGCAAACAGCTGGAGTCGCAGATGACCGACTTGCAGGCCAATCTGGACGAGCTCAAGACCCACGAAAAAGAAGCCCGCGCCCTGCTGGCCAAGTCTTTAAAACCAGCCAGGCCACCCAAGGCCTGACGTCAGCCCCATTCATTCACTTAAGCAACACAAGGAAACTTCCATGAACAATCTGCCCGGACTGAACTTCCAACTCGGTGAAGACATTGACGCCCTGCGCGACGCGGTGCGCGATTTTGCCCAAGCTGAAATTGCCCCTCGCGCGGCCGAGATTGATAAAACGGACCAGTTCCCCATGGACCTGTGGCGCAAGATGGGTGATCTGGGCGTGCTGGGCATTACCGTAGGCGAAGAATACGGCGGCGCCAACATGGGCTACCTGGCCCACATGATTGCCATGGAAGAAATTTCCCGCGCCAGCGCATCAGTGGGTCTGAGCTATGGCGCGCACAGCAACCTGTGCGTGAACCAGATCAAGCGCAACGGCACCGATGCACAGCGGGCCAAATACCTGCCCAAGCTGATCAGCGGCGAGCATGTGGGTGCGTTGGCCATGAGTGAGCCCGGCGCCGGCTCAGACGTGCTGAGCATGAAGCTCAAGGCCGAGGACAAGGGCGGCTATTACCTGCTCAACGGCAACAAGATGTGGATCACCAATGGCCCGGACGCCGACACGCTGGTGGTCTACGCCAAGAGCGAGCCCGAGTTGGGCGCGCGCGGCGTGACGGCTTTCCTGATCGAAAAGGGTATGCCTGGTTTCAGCATTGCCCAAAAGCTCGACAAGCTGGGCATGCGCGGCAGCCATACCGGTGAGCTGGTTTTTAACAATGTTGAAGTTCCGCTGGCCAACGTACTGGGTCAGCTCAACGGTGGCGCCAAGGTGCTGATGAGCGGGCTGGACTACGAGCGTGCCGTGCTCACCGGGGGGCCGCTTGGGATCATGCAGTCGGTCATGGACAACGTCATTCCGTATATTCACGACCGCAAGCAGTTTGGCCAGAGTATTGGTGAATTCCAGTTGATCCAGGGCAAGGTTGCCGACATGTACACCGTGCTGCAGGCGGGCCGGTCATTTGCCTATACCGTGGCCAAGAACCTCGACCTGCTGGGTGCAGAGCACGTGCGCCAGGTGCGCAAGGACTGTGCCTCGGTCATTTTGTGGACCGCTGAAAAGGCGACCTGGATGGCAGGCGAAGGGGTGCAGATTTTTGGTGGAAACGGCTACATCAACGAATATCCCCTGGGTCGCCTGTGGCGTGATGCCAAGTTGTACGAGATCGGAGCCGGAACCAGCGAGATTCGTCGCATGCTGATCGGTCGCGAACTGTTTGGGGAGACGATGTGATCTCTTGGGCAGTTACACCTGGGGTGCACAGAGACTCGGACCACGATGACTAGTCCACTCCAATCATTGATCGACAACAACCGCGTCTGGGCGCAGCGCATGGAGCAGCAG
>CAIYDK010000556.1 GCA_903924955.1 uncultured beta proteobacterium
AGTACATCCGACACTTCGACGTGGAGCCGCCCCTTGACATGGGCAAGTTCGATATGTGGCCCGGGTATCTGGGCGGGTTCATCCGGCGTCAGCCCCACGCCGATGTCGGTGATGAAGCTGTGCCACCGAACGAAGCCCTGCCAAGACTCTTTGGCCTGGTGCCGCACTGGTCGCAGGACACAAAGATCACCCGCCATACCTACAACGCCCGCAGCGAGACGGTGGCAGAGAAGCCCAGCTTCAGGAATGCCTGGAAACGGGGTCAGCATTGCATCATCCCGGCCGAGGCGTTCTTCGAGCCCGACTGGCGCAGTGGCAAGGGGGTGCCGACCCGGATTGCACGCGTCGATGGCGAGCCCATGGGCATCGCGGGACTGCGGTCCGCCTGGAAGTCACCCAAGGGCGGGTGGGTAAGCCAATCAGCGCCAGGTGCTCGACAAATGGCAACTCGTAAACGTGGCAATAGCTGCCGTAGTCGCCCGCCATGACGCTGTCGAATCTACTGGCAGGAACACTTTCGACTTGAGCATTCATCTCGCACATCAGCTCGAACAAGACAGGGAGAAAGCTGATTAGCTCCTGAAACTGTTCGGTGGTGAAATTCCCGTATTGCTTTTGCATATTGGGGACAGAATAGCCGTTTATCAGCGTGAAGCGAGAGATGCATGCCGTAGCTGCCACGTTTCACGGCCACCACGATGAACTTTTCCCGGACTTGCCGGCGCGATCAACGCCAGTTCAACTTGCTACCGCTGTCCACCGTGGGAAAAGATTCATGAATTACGTGAGCAGTCGAATACGGCTCGCCGATCCGTCGATCAGTGCAAACCCTTCCCCCATTTGGGTGATACGTTGAGCACGGCATAAGGGCTACGATGCGGTTTGTTGTCACAGGCAAACGCAGCGTGACAATGAAGGCGAGTTCTGGCAACATGCAGCGAGCAAAGACGACCCCAAAATGATTGATAAATACGAGGTTTTGCCCCCTTTAACTACGGTATGACTAAATCGTCGTGGTGTTTTCCATGGGTCGCCGCTTTCGCAGTGCTGATGATGTCTGTGGGGTGTGCCTCCGGTACTCGGAAGGACTTCACTGGGGACGCAACAAGATTTATCAGTGTCGGCGACTGGGAGCAAGCTTACCGATCACTTGAAGATGGGCTTGGGTCTAGCGAGTCAGCAACAAGACTGGCTACTTACGATCTCATCGTTCTGCACCCCGAGCTCAAGTTGGCTGCATCGAAATCTTTCGAACCCATCTCGCTTGAAAGGACCTTCACCGCGTTTGATCCTGTTAGTGCGAACGCAGTTGAGACTGTTCGACT
This sequence comes from uncultured beta proteobacterium, assembly GCA_903924955.1. GTDB lineage: Bacteria > Pseudomonadota > Gammaproteobacteria > Burkholderiales > Burkholderiaceae_C > Allorhodoferax. The sequence continues at coordinate 1,326 of CAIYDK010000556.1, forward strand.
TGCTTGGTATGAAAAATTTGCGTCAGACGAAGATGTTGCCAGAGCGCGAACAAATATAGAGGCCGCTTTTGTTAACGCGAACAAGCCAAGGGCTGCGCTACTGGCTGCAAGGCAAAACATCGGCAAAGGATTAATAGTTGACGATGCAACTTTTAATCAACTGGACAGTGCTGACCGTGAGAAAGTTAGAGGGCTGTATCCCACGATGCAAGTCATTCCGAGCAGGAGTGTTGGCAAAGTGATTTCACATCAAGTTCTGGACAAGTCGAAGCCCGGCTCGACATCTGGATCTCAGTTAGGTGCGGCGTTTGGACAGTCTGCATACATTGACCGCTCATTCAGTCAGCGTAACTACTCCGCTGTTGGGCAACTTAGTGCAGGTTTGCTTGGTGCCATCATCGGATCTTCATTTGACAAAGCCGCCGAAGCAAGATTCCTTGTTAACTACGGCATTGAATTGAACGATGGCACGGTGAAAGCGGTTTTACTCTCCTCGTCTGACGGAATCGCTGCACCTATCGGTCAGTGCGTCTTCATTGCAGATGCTGTGGAAGCGCCAAGCTACCTATGCGCCGATAGCATCGTCAAGTTCATAGAACGAGTCAAATACACGAAAACGGGTGAAGGTTCGCCTGTGAAGAGCAAGGCTGAAGATCAAATTAGCTGCAAAGTTGACTCAGTTGGCGCAATCAAACTGTCCCGTGAAGACTGCCGTCGGTTGAAGGGTGAAGTAGTCGACCGATGATGGAGCAGGCATTCTTTTGAGAGAGCTCAGCGAACTAGCTTCCAAGTCTGCATTGCTGCAATGCTACCCCTACTGTTGATCGCTTCTCGCCTAAAAAGTTGACGCGCCCACTGACCATGATCGAGCAAGTTGCTAACGTCGAGCAGTTCCTGTATCACTACACCACCGCCGACACGGCCATCAACTACATCCTGAAATCCAGGAGACTTAGGTTCGGCGCCTACACGAACACCAATGACCCGAAGGAGGCGAAGACCTGGCAGTTTGATCTCGGTACGAATGAAAATAGAAATCTCGGCGCCTACAAGATGACTGAGACCTCTGCCTGGTTGTCCAATCTATTGAAGGACCGGGCCAGGCTACTTTGCTTCTCGATGGACCGGGCCCCGCTAACCGGTGTCCACATCCGTGACATTTTCAACCGCGGATTCAGTAAACCTCGAATGTGGACGCAATATGCTGGTCGCCACACTGGCGTCTGCTTAGTCTTTGACCGAGCTCGCATAACTAGCGCTATTTCGAGGCAAATTTCTGGGTCGAACCGAGTGCTGGCCGGCGCAGTCGAATACATTGACCGCCCAGTTCTGGGAAGCTCGGACGCCAACTGGCAATTCATGATCAACATCGATGCGTTGGAGGATCTGGGTGCCGAGCGTTATGCTGAACTCAATCTTGAACGGGCGCACAAGCGATTGTTCTTTGAGAAGATGACTGATTGGCGCGACGAGTGCGAATGGCGATGGGTGGCTTTCGTCAGCAGCGACCAAGACCTCTATGTCGCGTATGGCGACGCTCTGATAGGAGTAATGTTTGGTGAGGAGACAAGCGAGACTTCGATTCAGGACATGATGGACATGACCGAATCCTGGGGGCTTCGCTATATGGGCCTTCGATGGAAGAATTGCAGTCCTTGGTACGACTATGGCAACTTGCGGTACACGCCTGGAATCAAGGACTCACCCTGGGGCAAAACTATCAAGCGGATCTAGTGCATCTGAATCATTAGCTGTCGGATGTCCATGCGACAATCTCGTCAGTCAATAATGCGGCCAGTGGTCACACGCAAACGCAGCGTGACAATGTTGGCGAGTTCTGGCAACATTCAGCGAGCGAAGACGGACCTAAGTGATTGATAAATATGAGGTTTTACCCCCTTTTAATCCGTTGGTCGCGAGTTCGAATCTCGCACATCCTACCAATAAGCCCTGTGGATGTTCAAGTGCCTGCTACTTTATTGATAGCAGGCATTTTTGTTTTTGGCAGCACGGACCGTTCATTGATGGAGTTGTTCCCATGAAGCTGCGCAGAGCGCTCTTTCTGCTGGCGGCGGCGCTGATTGCGGCGCATTTCTTTCGCGCTGGAAACTGGCTGCTGGTGAGTGTGGCTGCGGCCGCGCCGCTGCTGTTTTTCTACAGGAATCGCTGGAGTCTGGTCCTGTTGCAGCTTGGCGCCTACTGCGCCAGTGCCACCTGGCTGGCGGCGATGCTGTCGCTGGTTCAGCAGCGCCAGCAGACCGGCCAGTCCTGGACCGCTGCAGTGCTGATTCTGGGAACGGTGATGCTGCTGACGCTGCTGGCTGGCCTGGTGCTCAACTCGCGCTGCATGCGCGATGCTTATCCCTGGTCTTCGGTCCACCGAACTGATTCCTGAAATTCGCACTTTCCCACCGCATTCCTCACACCGGAGTTCAACATGTTTCAAACATCGATCGCGGGCAGTCTGCCCAAGCCGGCCTGGCTCTCAGAAACCGAGAAGCTGTGGCCGAAGTGGAAAGTGCAGGGTGCCGAGTTGCAGCAGGCCAAGGCGGATGCAACTCTGCTGTGGATCAAGGCGCAGGAAGACGCGGGCCTGGACATCGTCGGTGACGGTGAGCAATCGCGCCAGCATTTTGTGCACGGCTTTCTGGAGCAGGTGGAAGGCATTGACTTTGAGAACAAGGTCACCATGGGCATCCGCAACGGCCGCTACGATGCCCAGGTGCCGCAGGTGATTGCACCCTTGAAGCTCAAGGGCCGGGTCCATGCGTTCGAAGCGCAACTGGCGCGCGCCCACACGCGCAAGAAGCTCAAGTTCACCCTGCCCGGACCACTGACGATCGTGGACACGGTGGCTGACCGTTTCTATGGCGACAAGGTCAAGATGGCCTTCGCCTTTGCCGAACTGCTGAACCAGGAGGCGCTGGCCTTGCAGGCCGACGGCGTGGACATCATCCAGTTCGATGAGCCGGCCTTCAACGTTTACATGCAGGACGCCGCCG
>CAIYDK010000557.1 GCA_903924955.1 uncultured beta proteobacterium
CAGTCTTCGTCCGTGACGATATTGGCCAATGAAATCAACCGGGATGTGCTGACCCGGATGCGGGCGCTGGAGCTGGTGGCGGCAAAAATCACGCCCGCGCTGCTGGCCAACCGCGAAGCGTTACAGGCGTCATTGCTCGGACGTGCGGTACTGGAGGTTCAATTCAATGCCGGCATCTTCGTCACCGAAACCGACGGGGTGGTGGTGGCGGATGCGCCCCTATCAGCCAACCGGCTGGGTCGCAATGTCAGTGAGCGTGATTACATGGTGGCAGCACTCCATCAAGGCCAGTCCATCGTCGGCCAACCCGTGATAGGCCAAAGCCTGCAATCGCCGGTGTTCTCGATTGCTGCGCCGATTCGTGATGAGAAGGGGCGGGTCATTGGGGCCCTGGTGGGGGTGACGGACCTGAGCAAATCCAGTTTTCTGGACAAGATCGCCACCAGCGATTACGGCAAAACCGGCTTTTGGCTGGTGGTGGCCAAGCGGTCGCGCCAAATCGTCACCGCCTCGATCCCCGGGCGGGTGATGGAGGAGCTGCAACCCGGCGCCAACCCGCTGAGCGAGCGCTACCTGCAAGGCTACGAGGGTACTGACATCACCGTCACCCCGCAGGGGGAGGAAGTGCTTTCCTCAGCCAAGAGCGTGCCGGCGGCCAACTGGTATGTGGTGCAGGCGCTGCCCACGGCAGAGGCCTTTGCCCCGATTGATGCGCAGCAGCATCGCATGAAATGGGCCGTGCTGCTGGTGTCGCTACTCGCTTGCAGCCTGGTCTGGTGGCAAACGGCGCGTCTGCTGCGCCAGCGTATTGCGCCCATCCAGGCGGCCACCCAGGCACTGGCCATGCAATCGCAGTCGGAGGCGCCACCCCAGCCTTTGCAGCTGAGCCGCGAGGACGAGTTTGGTGACCTGATTCGCAGCTTCAACACACTGCTGGAGTCGTTTGGACAACGCCAGAAGCAGCTGCTTCAAAGTGAGAGCGCACTCACAGAGGAACTTGCCAACGTGCGCAAGGCGCTAGACCAGCATGCCATTGTGGCCACCACCGATGTGCAGGGGCGCATCCTCTCGGCCAACGACCAGTTTTGCCGGATCAGCGGCTACAGCCGGGCCGAACTCCTGGGGCGAGACCACAGCATACTCAACTCGGGCACGCACCCCCACGGGTTTTTCAAAGAGATGTACCGCATCCTGGCCAGTGGGCAAACCTGGCATGGCGAGGTCTGCAACGAGGCCAAAGACGGCCACCGGTACTGGGTGCAGACCACCGTTGCGCCGTTTATGGGTGACGATGGCAAGCCCGCCATGTATGTGACGATTCGTACCGATATCACGCCGCGCAAGCTCCTGGAACAGGAGTTGCGCCAGCACCAGGACCGGCTCACGGAGTTGGTGGCTGAGAAAACCGGGCACCTGAGGGTGAGCGAGGCCCGTCTGAGGAGCATATTCAACACGCTCACCGATCTGGTCTGGCTCAAGGACGCGCAAGGGGCTTATCTGGCCTGCAACCCGGTGTGCGAGCGCTTTTTTGGTGCGCCCGAAGCAGCCATTGTGGGCCGCACCGACTATGATTTTGTCGGGCGTGAAGTAGCCGACTCGTTCCGTGCCAACGACCTGGCCGCCATGCAGTCGCCCACGCCCCATATCAACGAAGAGTGGGTGACCTTTGCCGATGACGGACGCCGCGCCCTGCTGGAAATCACCAAGACCAGCGTGCGTGATGCAACCGGCGCCCTGATGGGTGTCCTGGGCATCGCCCGCGACGTCACCCAACGCCAGCAGGGCGAAGAATTGCTCCGGCAGACCGAATTCCTCAAGGAACAGGCCATGGAGTTGGGGCGCGCAGGGTACTGGAGCATCGACTTCGCCCACAGCGCCGATTTCTATATCTCGTCCGAGCGCACCGTGTCCATTTTTGGTGACCCGGTGCACAGCGACATGCGCTACCACATCATGGACGACTGGTACGTCAACATCGCGGCGGCGGACCCCGCAGCGGCGCAGGCCACACTGGCCAATTACCTGGCTGCGGTGGAGGGCCGGGTGCCCCGCTACGACATGATCCACCCCTACCGCCGACCCAGCGATGCCCGGGTGGTGTGGGTTCATGTGCTGGGTCAGGTGGCACGCGATGAGGCCGGCCATCCGACCCATGTGTATGGCGTCGTGATGGATGTGTCGGCCATCAAGCAGGCCGAAGAAGCGGCCCAGACTGCCAACCGCGCCAAGTCCGATTTTTTGGCCAACATGAGTCACGAAATCCGTACCCCGATGAACGGTGTCATCGGCATGGTCGATGTGTTGCAGCGCACCGAGCTCCAGCCCGAGCAGCACCGCATGCTCGCCACCATTCACAACTCGTCGCAGGCGCTGTTGCACATCCTCAATGACATTCTTGATTTTTCCAAGATTGAGGCCGGCAAACTCTGCATTGAAAGCATCCCGACCCAGTTGCCGGCACTGGTGCAGGGCGTGGTGCAGTTGATGCGTATTACCGCCATCGAAAAAGAGATCGAACTCTCGGCGCTGGTGTCACCCGAATTACCAGCCTGGATGCTGGGCGACCCCACCCGACTGCGCCAGGTGCTGCTCAACCTGTTGGGCAATGCGCTCAAGTTCACCGCCAGCCAGCCCGGGCGCCCCGGACAGGTGATGCTGCACGCAAACCCCTGCACGCTGGCCGACGGGGCACCCGGCGTGCGCCTGTCCATACGCGACAACGGCATCGGCATGAGCGATGCGGTGCTGGGCATGCTGTTCCAGCCTTTCGTGCAGGCCGATGCGAGCACCTCGCGCAGGTTTGGTGGCACCGGGCTGGGCCTGTCGATCACGCAGCGCCTGGTGGAGTTGATGCACGGTCGCATCACGGTCAGCAGCACGCCCGGTGTCGGTTCCGAGTTTGTGGTCGAGCTGTTGCTGCAGGCCTGCGATGCGGGCGACGCCTCGGCCGATGCACAGCCTGACCGACGCGCCCAAACGCGCCAGAGCGCACCCACGGTGGATGAAGCCGCGCAAGCGGGCTGCCTGATTTTGCTGGCCGAAGACAACGAGACCAACCGCGACGTGATGCAGGAGCAACTGCGCCTGCTGGGCTACGCCTGCGAAATGGCCGAAGACGGCGCC
>CAIYDK010000558.1 GCA_903924955.1 uncultured beta proteobacterium
GTCAGCACCACCGTTGATCAAGCTGGTAGCGGCTTCGGTTTCCTTGGGTGGGTTAAACCACTCGTTGACCCACACCACCTTGGTCTTGACCTTGGGGTTGCTGCTTTGCGCGCCCAGCGTGAAGCTGTTGATGTTGCGGATCACTTCAGGAATTGGTACCGATGCCACCACGCCCAGCGTGCCGGTCTTGGTCATCTTGCCGGCAATCACGCCCGCCATGTACGCGCCTTCGTAGGTGCGACTGTCATAGGTGCTCATGTTCTCGGCCGTCTTGTAACCGGTGGCGTGCTGGAAGTTCACACCCTTGGTGTCAGCGGCCACTTTGAGCATGGGCTCCATGTAACCGAAGGTGGTGCCGAAAATCAGCTTATTGCCCTGGCCGGCCATGTCACGGATGACGCGCTCGGCGTCCGCCGACTCGGGTACGTTTTCAACAAACGAGGTCTTGATCTTGTCGCCGAATTCTTTTTCGATGGCCTTGCGGCCGTTGTCGTGCGCAAAGGTCCAACCGCCGTCGCCCACGGGGCCAACATAGGCAAAAGCAATCTTCAAAGGCTCAGCCTTGGGGGCGGGAGCGGATGCCACGGGCGCAGGAGCCGGGGCAGGCGCCGCAACCGGCTCTTCCTTCTTGCCGCAGCCAACCAGCGCAGCGCTTGCCACGGCCGTCAAGGCTGCAATTTTCAGTAATGCGCGTTTTTGCAAATCTGTCATGTCAGTTCTTTCTAAAAAACTTGGGGTTGCAGAAAAAATCAGCGGGTAGGCTGAGGAAACTAGGAAACTAGGAACCTGGGTAAAACGGTTTTCCGATGGCAGCTGGCATATTAATACGAATCCAGCGCGGATTGCGCGAGATCAATGCCAACACCACAATGGTGGCCAGGTATGGCAACATGCTCAAAAACTGGCTGGGCAGCTCCACGCCAATGCCCTGCAAGTGGAATTGCAACATGGTGACCCCACCAAACAGGTAGGCACCAAGCAATACGCGTGCCGGGCGCCAGGTGGCAAAGGTCGTCAGCGCCAAAGCAATCCAGCCCTTGCCCGACACCATGCCCTCCACCCAAAGGGGCGTGTAAACAATGGAGATATAGGCACCGGCCAGCCCGCACAGTGCGCCACCCAGCGCCACAGCGCCCAGGCGAATCCAGCGCACCGGGTAGCCCAACGCGTGGGCCGACTCGGGGCTCTCCCCCACACTGCGCAAAATCAGGCCCGAACGGGTGCGATACAGAAACCAGATCAGCGCCAGCGCAAATACCACCGTCAAATAGACCAGCGGGTGCTGGCGAAACAGGGCCGGACCAACAAAGGGGATGTCCGACAAAAACGGAACTGCAAAGCTGGGCCGCTCCGGAATTTTTTCCTGCACATAGCTGATGCCGGCAAAGGCTGAAAAACCGCCGCCAAACAGGCTCAGCGCCAGGCCCGTGGCGTACTGGTTGGTGTTGAGCCAGATCACCAGCGCACCAAAGATGGCGGCCATGAAAGCACCTGCGGCCATACCGACCACAAAGCCCATGGTGTCGCTGCCGGTGTGCACCACGGTGGCAAAGCCGGCTATTGCCGCGCACAGCATCATGCCCTCGGCGCCCAGGTTGACGATGCCCGCCTTCTCGTTGATCAAGAGGCCCAGGGATGCCATGGCCAGCACGGTGCCCGCATTCAGCGTGGCCGCAATTAACAGTGCGTAAGAGTCCATTAGTGTGTTGCTCCCGTCACAGCAGGTTGGGCTACGCTGTGTATCCAGCGCAGACGGTAATTGACCAGCGTGTCACAGCCCAGCAACGTGAACAGCAGCAAGCCCTGAAACACCCCGGTCAATGATTTGGGCAGACCCAGGCGCGACTGGGCCAGTTCACCACCGATATAAAACATGCTCATCAGCAGCGCGGAAAACACCATGCCTACCGGGTGCAGCCGCCCCACATAAGCCACGATGATGGCGGCA
>CAIYDK010000559.1 GCA_903924955.1 uncultured beta proteobacterium
ATGGTGTTGAACGTCACCCGCCAGGATTTCCGGTAGTACGTAAGCGCCCAGTGAACCCATATTGAATTGATGCCGGTTGTCTCGCAAGATCGTGTGCACGCAAACCATCGTGGACACTATGCTCAAAGATTCAGAGACTTCCAGATATTCAACCCGACGCACCCATCGGACCTATGCGCCTGAGTTCAAAGCTGAACTGGTAGCTGCTTGCCAACAGCCAGGTGTGTCCATCGCAGCATTGGCAGGACAGCATGGGATGAACGCCAATGTCCTGCACCGCTGGCTCAAAGAACATCAGCGCAGCGCATGCCGCCCGCTGGTCGCGCAGCCTGTACCCGCTACCCGTGAGGTTCCGGCATTCGTCCCGGTCGCATTGTCCGCACCAATGCCAGAGCATAGGGAGCACGAGATCAGAGTCGAGTTGCGTAAGGGCGCGCTGGCGATGGTGGTGACCTGGCCCATGAGTGCAGTAGCTGACTTTGCGAGCTGGACCGCAGCCGTTCTCAAATGATCCGCATCGATGCCGTGTGGCTGGCCACAGCCCCCATGGACATGCGCGCCGGAACCGACACCGCACTGGCCAGAGTCGTCGCCGTCTTTGGCGCAGCCCAAGCGCACACCGCCTACCTCTTTGCCAATCAGCGTGGCAACCGCATCAAGGTCCTGGTGCACGATGGACTGGGCATCTGGCTGGCAGCCCGCAGGCTGCACCAAGGCAAGTTTGTCTGGGCGGCCAAGGACAGTGCCAATTGCCAACTTGAACGTGTTCAACTCGACGCTCTGGTGCTGGGTTTACCGTGGGCGCGCATCGGTAGTGCAGGATCCATCACCATGGTCTGAATCATGCAAAAAAGATAGCACGCAAGTCAATACGGGCATGCACTAATGGTACTTTCTATTGTACAAATGCATACTTCGTTTCATGGTGATTGTTCCCGAGAAACTCCCCGATATGAGCGCAGACGAACTGCGCGAAGTGGTGCAGTCTTTGTTCCAGACACTCACCTTTAAACAAGCCACCATCGACAAGCTCACGCACGAGAACGCCTACCTCAAGCGTCTGAAGTTTGCTGCTCAGTCCGAGCGTTTCAGTGCCGAGCAACGCAGTTTGCTGGAAGAGACCCTGGATGAGGACCTGCAGGCGGTCAATGACGAGATCGAGCAACTCACCCCGGCCGAGAAAGCCCCAAAGGCCAAGCAACAACCCAAGCGCCAACCGTTGCCAGCGAACCTGCCCCGCACGGAGATTCACCATGAACCCGACTCCACCACCTGTACCTGTGGCTGCCAGTTAAAGCGCATCGGTGAAGATGTCGCCGAGAAGTTGGACTATGTTCCCGGCGTCTTCAGCGTAGAGCGCCACATTCGCGGCAAATGGGCCTGCGCCCAATGTGAGACCCTGACACAGGCCCCCGTGGATGCGCATGTGATCGACAAAGGCATCCCCACCACGGGCCTACTGGCCCAGGTGTTAGTAGCCAAGTTTGCTGACCACTTGCCGCTTTACCGTCAGGAGGCCATCTTTGGTCGTGCCGGATTGGCCATTCCCCGTTCCACGCTAGGCGCCTGGGTGGGCAGTTGCGGGGTGCAGTTGCAACCCCTGGTGGATGCGCTGAAGGCCCAGATTCTGAGCCATAGTGTGGTGCACGCCGATGAAACA
>CAIYDK010000560.1 GCA_903924955.1 uncultured beta proteobacterium
GGCGAAGTGTGGGGCGGCGTTCGCAGTAGCGGGGCAGACATGAGACTGAGCTATGAGCAAGGCGTCGTCGATGCGTCACTGAGTATGGGTTACCACGTGCTCGACGGCAGGAACGTCTTGTCCAACACCCAATTCGAATTGCGCCCGGAACTGAGTTGGTCGCTTGTTCAGGACACGGACATGCGGCTATCAACCGGCTTGGTCTACACCTATTGGAAATTTAAAGAGGACTTGAGTTATTACACCTTTGGACACGGCGGCTACTACAGTCCCCAGTCATACCATTCGATTACCTTGCCGTTGCGATGGTCTGGTCGTTCTGGACTCTTGTCTTACGCAGTAAGGGGTTCGGTTTCAGCATCCTGGACCCAGACCAAAGACATGCCCTATTACCCGATCAAACCTGACCTTCAGGCATTGGCTGGCAACCCCATTCATGCTGGCGGCGACAGCAATGGAACGGGCTTCTCTTTGGGTGGAGCATTAGAGTACCCCATCGCGCCGAAACTGGTCTTGGGTGGGCGCTTCGACATCGGACGGGCTGCGTATTACACGCCAAACTCACTTATTCTGTACCTGCGATATCAGTTTGACACCCCACGCGACTCTGTGCCTTTTCCGCCGGAGTCACCGCGATCGCACGCGCATTATTGACATTGTTCTCGCAGGTCATGGAGTTGGATCGTATTCAACCCAGGCCGTGTCTTTGGAATGCATGAAATACTGCCGACCATACCGCATGACAACCAGATCTGCATTCTCAGATACAAAACCGGTGACGGGAAGATCGCGCACATACTCGTCAAACCCCGGTGGGTCCGCGACATAGGGACTGCGGCGAATAAATTCTGAAAGCAGCTTGGATACAGCCAGATAGCTGCTTGGCTCTGCCACCAGCAAGGGTTTTCCATCACCTGTCTTTTTCAGCCCAATAACCTTGACCCCGACAGGCACGTGCCCAATGCGCGGACTTGGAATTTCCCGCATGCCCGCAATCTGCATTTTGTCCCCGCGGATAGATGCGCCGTGCTCCGGAATGAACACGACGACGGCACGCCGTCCAGATTCCTCTATTTGCGCAAAGAACTTGTCCATATCCGAGAGCAACTTGCGCAACCTCGGGCGATACGTTTCTAAACTTTTTCCAGATACACCACCTACATATCGGTTTCCGTCGTGCAAGCTCACGGTGTTGTAGAACAGTGCCACCCGCTCAGAAGAACTCTTCAAGCGCTGCTCCCACCATTTTGAAAGCACTGATAAATCGTCATAAATTGGTGTGCCATCAAAGCTTTGAAGGTAAGGGGTAGCCGACTTATTGCTCAAAGGAGTGGACTTCATTCCTCCACGCTCGCGAATGTCAGCCAGTAAATTTCCGTACCGGCCATCATGGTTCATGGCCAACTGCGGGTCATATCCAATCTTGCGCAAATTCTCAAACGTCTGTGCTGACAGATCCGGCGGGTCATACAGGTCGTGGTGGTTCTGGTGGCCTGCACTGCTGCGCAAAAGTCGAATGACAGCAGGGCCGCTGTAGGAAGCCGCAGAATTGAAATTACTGAAAACGACATTGAAACGATCGAAAAAGGGATTGGATCGTTCGTTTTCAAAATCCAGATCGTCCCATGACAAAGAGCAGACCTGCACTATGAGAATGTCAAACGGTGGATCGGATGCCAAGGGAGTTGGAAAAGTCACCGAACGGCCGCTTTCATATTGGTAAAACGCGCTCAAAACGCTCGCAAGGTCGGAATCTTTTGGAGCGGCAGTGGACTGCAAGTCGATGTCCCCGAGATCCTTCTTGGCACTATTCGAGCGACTGAATAGGTCGGTTATGCCACCCACCGGCGACTTGGCAGTCACGGGTACCAGCGTGGCCAACATGCCCAGCACAATGAAGGTAACTATGCGCAGTCGCTTCCGTGCCATGAAATAGATTCCATAAAGCAAGGCCAGTGCAACGACGATCCATGGATTGAAGAAACGACCTGCAAGTTCGGCAAGATAGTTGACATCGAATTCCTCAATGGCTGAAAGCTGAGAGATCAAACGCCCAAACGGTGGAAACCATGTATCGTGGTAGAACAGAGCCACCCCCACCGGGAAGGCCATCAACTGCCGAACACGTTCGTGGCGCGCAGTTCGAAGCGGGGCCATCATGCAAACGACAAAGGCCAGGTTTGCAAGAAAATGAAAGCCGATAAGACCTACGAAATACAGAAACAGTTTGGCGATGAAATAGAAATCCCAAACACCCATGGTGATAAATTGGCTCCGTGCTAACGGCCATAGGCGACGGGGCGTTGGCTCAAGCATGGCCTGCGTCAACTTACTTGTCTTCCATTTCCCAAACACCAGCCCATTCATCCGGGGGTGCTTGATTCTGAAAATGTGCACAACGGTGCATATAGAGCTGAGCTGTCTTGTCGTTCGGGTTCAAAGCCAGTACTTGACGGAATTCTTTAGTCGCCTCCTCCCACTTTTTAGAACGGTATTTGGCTAATCCGACTCTGAAAAAATGCATAGCATCTGCAAGACTCGGATAGGTTTCCTCAGTGTGGTAGTCCAACACTTCAAAAATCGCAACCGGTTTGGTTTTCCCTTTGACCACCACCAAATCCACTTCGCGGCAAAAGTAGGTTCCACGCAACTGCCTGAACGTGGATTCACTGACCAGGATGTGGGCGCCATACATCTTGCAGGCACTCTCCAGTCGGGCAGCCAAATTGACACCATCGCCAATGACGGTGAAGTCCATTCTTTTTCTGGAACCAATATTTCCAGAAACTACATTGTCGGTATTGATTCCTATGCCAATATCGACCGCGATCTTGCCCTGCGCAGTTCGGTAGCTATTCCACTCAGCTAAGTCCCGGATCATTTCCAAGGCTGCGCGCACGGCACGGTCAGGGTCGTCTGCGTGGGAAACCGGAATACCAAAGGCCGACATGATCGCGTCGCCAATGAACTTGTCCAGCATTCCATCTTCACGTTGAATGCAGCCGACCATCAGAGTGAAATATTCATTCAAAAATTCGACGGTTTGCTGTGCTCCAAGGCTCTCTGTCAACGTCGTAAAACCTCTGATGTCAGAAAACAGAATGGTGGCAGTTACATTTTTTCCGCCCAACGCCTCTGCACCCCGCGCTAGCATCTGGTCGGCGATACCCGGATCCATATAGCGGGACATGGTTGACTTGAGGCGTTTCTCATTGGATATGTTTTCCAGCAAGGCCATTGCGCCAATGCGTTTACCTTCCGCAGACAACAAGGGCTGGAGCGTCAGATTCACCGACACCGGTTCCCCGTCCACCACGAACTCAGTGTCCATCAGCGCAAGCATGCTTTGCTCTTGCTCAATAAAACGCAGCTTGTCCACAAACCAGGAGTTTTCGGCACCAAAGAAAACATCCACACCTTGGCTGAGTATGTGCTTCGAATCGGTTTTCAATATGTGCATTCCCGCTGCATTGCAAGTAACAATGCGGTTGTCTTCGTCAAAAGTGATAACACCGTTGGACATGGACTCCAGCATGGACTCGTTGTAGTTTTTCATTGCCTGCACATCTGCGAAAAGTTTTGCGTTCTCAAGCGCAATGGCAATTTGTGCGGTAAACGCACGCAGATGTGCCTCGTCTTCGTCGGTGAAAGGTCCGCCGTGCCGATTCAGAACCTGCGTTACCCCGATGGTTTTCCCCTTCTTGTTCACGATGGGGACACACAGGATTGAGCGCGTGAAATATCCCGTCTTACGGTCAAATTCCGGACTAAATCGAAGGTCAGCATACGCGTGCGGTATGTTGATGGATTTTCCCGATGTGTAGACTGCCCCCGCAATGCCAATATGGTTGGGTAGTCGGATCTGCATCATGGCCAGACCCTGACCCACCTCGGACCAAAGTTCCTGCGTCTTCTCGTCGTTGAGGAAAAGAGTGGAACGTTCTGCATTCAGCAACTTCGTCGCCTCACCCATCACTCGCTGCAGGAGAGAGCCAATCTTGATGTCTTCGGTCATTTCCGACACCAACTCGATAAACTCCATTTCCTTCTGACGTGCGGCCTGCATACGCTCAATCATTTGCGCACTCTGCAGCGCCAGCGAGCCTTGACCGATCATTTCCTCAAAGATCCAAAGTTCGTGCTCAGAAAATTCCGCATCGATCTTGTTCAATGCTTCTGCGACACCTATCACCTCCCCTTTGGCGGTCTTGATGGGGACGCCAATGATGTTGCGCGTAATGAACCCGGTTTGCTCGTCCACGGTCTGGTTAAAGCGTTTGTCTGAATAGGCATCACCGATCAATAAAGCCTCGCCCGTGGTGAAGACGTAGCCTGCAATGCCACTGGAATTGAGAATGCGAATTTCGCGCAGTCCACTACCTAGCGCAACACGCGAGTACAACTCATTGGTGTCCGGATTGTTCAAGAACAATGAGCCTCGTTCGCAATGAAGCACTTCGGAGGTCATCTCTACCAAAGCAAACAAAACCTCGTCGAAGGTGCTGCACCCGGCCATTTTTCGGGTCACGCTCAGTAGCAATTCCGCATGAACCAAGCGTTGTCGTTCGTTCTGACGAAAAGCCTTTTGACGCTGGACTTTGGGTCGTGAACTACCTACCTGTTTGTCCTTCTCAGCGCGCATTGCCAACGGCCTCAAGCTTTTCACGAAGGCTCTTGATCGTAGACCGAAGCTGTCCACTTTCCCCGCTAAACCGCAGTTGTTCCGTGTGCATCTTGCCCTCCCAGTCGATTTGTGTCTGTTGCATGGCTTGACGAAGCCTGGTGATGGTTTCCCTCAGTAGACCGATTTCACTTTGAAAATTTAGCGCTGCGCTACGCAAGTTGTCGGCATTTTCCAGGGCACTCGCTTCAAGACTGTGTCTCAAGGTGGTGATTGTTAGTCTTAACTGTTCGGTCTCGTCGCGCGCATGCGTTCGCTCGGCTTGCAGCGCTGCATCAATCGCGTGTCGACTATTGTCGAGTTCCTGGCGCAAACGTACGACAGTCAGCTGCATTTCCTGGAGTTCGATCTTGCTCGCTGAACGCTCAGATTGAAGCAATTGCTCTCGTTCTGTACGCTCCAGTTCAAGCGCCTGCCGCAGGCGAACGGCTGTAACTTTCAGGTCGCGCAACTCCAGTTCGGTATGCTGTTTTGCATCCAGCGATGGATTTGGTGCATTCATACGATCAAAGTACCTCCGAAATGACCGCAAACCATTAAGTACAAGGTGCTGTTGCAGACCAAATGCCAACACATCCCAAAAACGCAGACGTGCTTCCAGTGCCGCGCGATATGTACACGCCATCGCCTATGACGTTTGCACACTGTAAATCGATTCGCAAAAAAGAGCAAAGTGTGTCTACTTTCCAGTCAGGGCGATTGAATGGAAGCACACGGTGTCCGTGGTGCAGGGCATACACCAACTTGCGACGACGGAGTTACACTGAGCA
>CAIYDK010000561.1 GCA_903924955.1 uncultured beta proteobacterium
CACTTGCGCGCCGTGGGGTCGAGCGCGAGCGCAGCGGAGTACGCGGGTATTCGCCCGCGACGCCAGGTGATGGTTGCGATGGCGGTTTCTGGCGCGCTGGCGGGCCTGGTTGGCATGAATGAAATCGCGGGTGTGCACGGCAAACTGCTGTTGGAGTTTGTCAGCGGCGCTGGCTTTACCGGGATTGCCGTGGCCTTGATGGGCCGCAACCACCCGGTGGGCATTGTGCTCGCCAGCATTCTGTTTGGGGCCCTGTTTCAGGGCGGAGCAGAAGTGGCGTTCGAGGTGCGGGGTTTTAGTCGAGACATGGTGGTCATGCTGCAAGGTTTCATCGTGCTGTTCTCAGGGGCCATGGTCTATGTCATTGCACCGCTGGTGGCCAGTGTATTGAATGGAATATGCATTCTGTTACCACGGAGAAAACCAGTGGGGCCGCCGGGAGCAAGCCATGGATGAAGCCTTGCTGGGAACCATGCTGGCGTCTACGCTGCGGCTGGCAACACCGTTGATTTTTTGCGCGCTGGCGGGGCTGTTCTCCGAGCGATCGGGCGTGGTTGATATCGGTCTGGAAGGCAAGATGCTGTTTGCTGCTTTCGCGGCCGGAGCGACGGGTGCTGCTTCCGGTTCAACATCGTTGGCCATGCTGGCTGCGATTGGCGTGGCCATTGCCCTGTCGTGGATGCATGGCCTGGCCTGCGTCAGCCACCCGGGAGATCAGGTGGTGTCGGGTGTTGCCATCAACATCATTGCTTCGGGTTTAACGGTCGTGCTGGGCATTGCCTGGTTTGCGCAGGGCGGGCAGACTCCGCCTGTGACCACGGCGGTGCGCATTCAACCCCTGTTTCCACAGCTATCTTCTGCCTTGGTCAGTGTTCCCTGGCTGGGTGCATTGTTGGGCGAAGGCGTATTTGGGCATAACGCGATGGTGTACCTGGCGCTGGCGCTGGTTCCGTTGTCCTGGTGGCTCCTGTTCAGGACCCGCTTTGGACTGCGATTGCGGGCTGTCGGCGAGAACCCGCAAATGGTGGATGCGGCGGGTGTCTCGGTCACGCGCTTGCGGTACACGGCGCTGACGCTGAATGGCCTATTGTGTGGACTGGCGGGTAGCTATCTGGTCCTGGCGCAAAGCGCCAGTTTCTCCCCGAATATGACCGCAGGGCGGGGGTTCATGGCGTTGGCGGCCCTGATTTTCGGTCGTTGGCACCCGGTGGGTGCTGTTTGGGCGTGTCTTTTGTTCGGATTACTCGACGCTGCTGCCATTCGCCTCCAGGGTGTTCATTTGCCGATGATCGGAGAGGTGCCGGTGCAGGCCATTCAGGCATTGCCCTATGTGCTGACGGTTGTTTTGCTGGCCGGTTTCATCGGAAAAGCCGTTGCACCACAGGCCTTGGGTCGGCCTTACTCCAAAGGTAGGTAGCGCATACCAATGGTTTTGGCATAAACGCTGCTAGAGTCCAAGGCTCTGTGGAGAAAATATGAAGCGACTTTTGACAACGATTTTGGCAACCCTGTGCGTGGGCGCGTTTGCCCAAGGTAAACCCATCAAGATCGGTGAGATCAACAGCTACTCCAGCATGCCACAGTTCACTGCCCCCTATCGCCAGGGCTGGCAGCTGGCGGTTGAAGAAATCAATGCCAAGGGAGGCCTACTGGGGCGTGCAGTGGAAGTCATTGCGCGGGACGATGCCGGCAAGCCCGAAGAAGCATTGCGCCATGCCATCGAGCTCACCGCCAATGAACATGTCGATGTGCTGGCGGGTGGATTTCTGTCCAACGTGGGTTTGGCGCTGGCTGATCATGCACAGAAGAACAAGCGGCTGTTTATCGCGAGCGAACCCCTGAGCGATGCCTTGGTGTGGGACAAAGGCAACCGCTACACCTTCAGGTTGCGCCCCAGCACCTATATGCAGGCCGCCATGCTGGTGGAGGAGGCCGCCAAGCTGCCCGCCAAACGCTGGGCCACCATTGCACCCAATTATGAATACGGCCAGAGTGCCGTGGCCAGTTTCAAGGAGCTGCTCAAGGCACGTCGCCCGGATGTGGAGTTTGTAGCCGAGCAATGGCCCGTGCTGGGCAAGCTTGATGCCGGGACCACCTTGCAAGCCATCACCCAGGCTAAGCCGGATGCGATTTTTAACGTAACTTTTGGTGCGGATCTGGCCAAATTGGTGCGTGAGGGCAACCAGCGCAACGTGTTCCCCAAAACACCGGTGGTTTCCATGCTGTCAGGCGAGCCGGAGTACCTGGACGTGCTCAAGGATGAAACTCCCAAGGGCTGGATTGTGACCGGCTACCCCTGGGACCAGATCGACACCCCTGAGCACGCGTCATTTGCTGCCAATTACTACAAGAAATTCAACGAAAATCCCAAGGTAGGCTCTGTGGTCGGGTACGCGACGATGCAGGCTATTTTTGCAGCCATCAGCAAGGCCAAAAGCACGGATAACGAGAAACTGGTAGCAGCCATGCGCGGACTCAAATTTGTCACGCCTTTTGGCCCTGCGGAATTTCGCGTGATCGATCAGCAATCGACCATGGGTGCATTCGTTGGAAAACTTGATTTGCGCGGGCAGAAGGGTACGATGGTGCAGTGGCGCTATGCCGATGGAAAAAACTACCAACCCCAGGACGCATATGTCCGAAACCGTCGTCCGGCAGTAGCCAACCAGTAGAGGCCTATTGCATGTCGTCCACCATTTGGGTCAAAGTCGTAGGATTCAGTGCCGTTGAGAGGCACTCGATCAACACGCTGTTTCGCTTGTCCGTGCGCCGGACGCCGTCCTACAATTTGTGGACGCTCGATGCGCCCGCGCCACCCCACGTGTCTTTGATTGACTTGGATTGCCATGAGGCCGAAGTTGAAATGGCTTCCCCCACCTTTAATGCCAACCACAAGCTTATCGCCGTCGGCAGTAAGCCAAACGACCAGGCCTGGCGCAGTTTTCAGCGCCCGGTGGACTGGAACGTGATGGTGCAAGCATTGGATGGATTGTTTGCTTCGCAACCCCTGCCGTATGTAGACAGTGGGCCGGCTGAATTCGGCGGGACCACCGTTGCACCGGGTATGCGCGTCACGCTGTTGGTGGGTATGAAGCCCGAGGAGCGGTTTTATCTTCGTGCCCGGCTGTCACTGGCCGGCTTAACGGATGTGGATGAGGCAGCTACCGCAGAGCTTGCGGGGCCCTATGTCAGCAGTCGGCACTATGACGTGGTGATCATCAGCCTGCAGTTAGGTGACGCGGACCCGTGGGCCTTGGTGCAGGCGTTCAACGGCATGCTGTCTCCGCCCCAGGCAGTCATCGTCGCTACCGAGAAGCCATCGTGGTTAGTCATGGAGCACGCTGAACACTCCGGTTGTATCGGTTTGCTGGAGATACCCTTCAATCCGCCGCAGGTTTTGGGTTTGCTGCAAAAGGTATAGGCAGCAGGTTGTTGTGATTTTTTGGCTGTCTCTTGCGGCGCACTCGGTTGGCATCCAGACTGCGCGACAGGCTGAATTCGATTGGCAGCGGCTCAGCACACAGGCGCGCCACCAGCATTTCTGCACACAGCGCCGAAAAGCTCAAACCTCTTGACCCCATGCCCACACATAGCCAAAGACCGCTTTGGGGGTCGTGGCCGACCGGGCCTACCAGGGGCAGGCGGTCATGGGTTACGCAGCGCGTAGCCGACCACTGGGATACCGGGCCACGGTCCAGTGTTTCTGCCAACTCCCGTCCCACGCCCGGAAGCAGGTGCTCCAGTCGCTGCATATTGGTCGTATGCTGCGCCCAACTGTCGGCGGCGGTCAGGGCATCAGGCTCGAACGTCGAGCCAGCACACCATCGCTCTCCAGCGACATCTGGTACATGGGGAATGAAGCAGCCGTTTCCGTTTACCGGTGTCACTGGCAGATCCGGTATTGCCTCGGCATAGGTACCGTGGCTCAACGTCCCGTGAATCGCCTGCAAGGCAGACAGCTTGTCCGTCAGGTCCGACCCTGGCAAGTACTTGGGTTCCACATGTGCCACCGAGTTTTTTAACATCGCGGCGCAGTCCATGGCGTTGGCCACCACCACCACTTCAAATGGGCCCACCGTCTGCCCTTGCACATCGCAGAGCGACCACAGCCCATCGGAACGCCGCAATGTCGCAATTTTGATGTTGCCTACGAAGGCGATTCCGGTCTGCGCCAACCACGCTTGCACCAAACTGTTTGGCTTGACCCAGGCCGCTTGAGGGTGCCACAGCGTCGTTCCGTCCGGACGGCGCTCCAGTACGCCGCTTTGCGACCAGTCGCGTCCGCTTTCCAGCAGGCGGTTGGCATGTTGCGTCAAAAGGAAAATGCCGTTGCGGGTAATGCGCGAACGGGGGCTGTCATCGGCCGACACATGGGGAACCGCCAGCCCGACGGGCAGGCCGGAGGCTGCGCCAGCGGGTGTGGCTTCCTGGTCCAGCACGCTCACCTGCCAGCCCCGTAGCGCCAAGGCGTGCGCGATGCTGGCACCCGCAACCCCGGCTCCTATGACAGCGCAGCGGGCCGGTGCAGTTGGCTCCTGGCGCACCGGATTGCGGCTGGTGGGTATGTTCCATGGAGGATCGAAGCGCCCACTCCAGGTCGTCGGGTTGATACAACCGAGGTCCAGTTGGAAGCCGGCCCCTCGCAACAGAGCGGCCAACTGCGACTCAGGCGCGACACCCGCAGCCCCTTTGGGGAGCATCGAGAGGCAAAACCGGGTGCCGCGTTTGCAACGTCTGGCCAAAAGCTGCGCTTTCCATTTTGTATCGGGTGTCTGGGCATACAGGGTATTTGCCTGAAAGACATGCTCGCTTAACATAGCTTCGACTGTGCCGATGCACAGCGTCAGGGATACCGCTCCGCGTTCCAACGTAATTCGGTGAAAGCCGGGTTCAAGCTTGCCGCAATGTGTACACAGCTCTTGATGCAGTCGGTGCAAATCCGTTGCGGGCGGCGTCACCAGCTGACTTGGAGCTTTAATTGAATCCGCCAAAACTTCTGGCGCTACTACCCCCACGTAGTGCAACATGGTCGGGCGCAAGGGGTCGTTTCGCCACGCCAGCCAGGTGTCCAGGAATCGCGTTCCTCCGTGGAACTCGGTATCCAGAACCGTCCATGCCGGGCGGTTCGCCCATGCTTCGGGCAGTCCGCAGTCTTGCAGGCTCCGGGCGGACGGATCGTTGGTCGGCAAGCGGAGCCCGGGCAATCAATCAGGCCGCTGGCGGTACGTAGCCTTGTGCAGCATCGGCGCCGGCACCAAAGAAATGATTTTCCATTTGCCGCGCCAGATATTGACGGGCTCTGGCATCGGCAAGATTCAACCGGTTTTCATTGACCAGCATGGTCTGGTGTTTGAGCCAGGCGGCCCAGGCCTCTTTGCTGACGTTTTCCCAGATGCGCTTGCCCAGGTCTCCGGGGTAGGGTGGAAAATCCATGCCCTCGGCTTCTTTGCCCAGCTTGATACAGTTGACGGTGCGTGCCATGGAAAAAACCTCTGTTTGTAAATAGAAAAACGGGGCTCAATCCGAGCCCATAGGCTGAATCTTATTCGGTTTGCTGCGCTTTGGCGGCAAGCCCACAGGACTGAATGGGGAACTTCGGTTGCAAAATAGACCCCAACCACCGCAAAGCACCCCCGTGAGGCGCTGATTTTTGACAGGAAGCAGAATTTTGAACTTCGTATTGACCCAATTGGATACCGCGCCCCGGCGTGTTCTGGCAACGGTTTGCCTGGCCTGCCTGGCCTTGCTGGCCTTTGGGGTGTACCTACAGCAGGTGGTAGGTTTGGACCCTTGTCCGATGTGTATTGTGCAGCGTTATGCTCTTGTTTTAGTAGCGCTCTGCGCAGCGTTGACGGGGGCTAGTGGGCGAAAAGGCCTGCATGTTTTTGGCAGTCTGATGATGATTGTCCTGGCCGTATCAGGCGCCTATGTGGCAGCCCGCCAGAGCTGGCTGCAGTGGTATCCGCCCGAAGTCGTATCCTGCGGACGTGATCTCTACGGCATGATCGAAACCTTTCCCCTGCAGCGCGCCATTCCCATGATCTTCAAGGGCGGCGGCGATTGCACCAAGGTCGACTGGACTTTTCTGGGGGGCTCCATCGCCAACTGGTCGTTTCTGTGGTTTAGCGCAATGGCCTTGGTCGGTGCGCTGTTGGTTTGGCGGCGCGCGCGCGCGTCCTGACCCACAAATTCAAAGAAGCTTCTTCACCAGAACCTGGCTTTTTCGGTCCCAGTTGTACTTGCGCTTGCGGGCTTCTGGCAGCCAATCGGGGTCGACCAGGGCAAATCCGCGTTTGAGGAACCAGTGCGTGGTGCGCGTGGTCAGCACAAAGATGCTGTCCAGGCCGGCCGCCTTGGCGCGCTGTTCCACCCGTTTGAGCACCCGTTCGCCATCTCCCTGGCCCTGCACATCGGGGGACACCGTCAGCGCCGCCATTTCGGCCGTTCGACCTTCGGGGTAAGCGTAGAGCGCAGCGCAGGCGAAGATAACGCCGTCATGTTCAATGACCGTGTAGTTACCCACGTCGCGTTCGATTTCGGTGCGGCTGCGTTTGACCAGGGTGCC
>CAIYDK010000562.1 GCA_903924955.1 uncultured beta proteobacterium
CACTGGTCGGCCACCGCGTGGATGGTTAAGCGTCCGCCAAACACGCTTTCGACGGCCGTATGCGTATCGGGGTGGTGGGCCGCACCGTGGTGCAACACCCCCCCTTCGGCCATCACCACGACTTCATCCGCATGCAAGGCCATGGACACCTCATGCAGTACGCTGACCACCGTAACGCCCTGGCCCACCAATGCACGCACGATACCCAACCAGTCAGCCTGGTGCGGCGGGTCCAGATTGGCCAGTGGCTCGTCCATCAAGAGCACCTGTGCCTGCACGGCCAGCGCGCGGGCCAGCAGCACACGCTGTCGCTCACCACCGGAGAGTTGACCCAAAGCACGGGCGCGCCAGTCCCAGGCCTGGGTGGCCTTCAGCGCCAGCTCCACCGCGGCATGGTCGGCGGCACTGGGGGATGACAGCCAGGGTTGGTGCGGCAGGCGACCCAGCATGGCCACGTCAAACACGGTCAGATCATCGGCACTGGATTCATTCTGGCCCAGCCAGGCCAGTTGCTGTGCACGCAAGCGCCCGGGCAAGGACGCCAATGGCTGACCCAATAATGTGACAGTGCCGCTATGAGGAAGAAGGCCAGCCAGCACCTTCAGCAGGGTCGATTTGCCAGCCCCATTGGGGCCGACAATGCTGGTCCATCGACCTGCGGCAAATGCTACGTCGATTCCGTGCAAGACTTCGGCATTTCCGAGTCTAGCCCTTATGGAATGTGCGTGAACAGCTATCGAATTCATAGCGATCCGCCCTTCGCCACGCGCCGGTGCATGAGCCACAGCAAGTAGCCGCCGCCCAGCAAGGCGGTCAGCACACCCACCGGAAGCTCCTGCGGTGCGATGACCCAGCGCGCCAGAATGTCTGCGGCCATCAGCAAGGCGCCTCCCGTCAGACTGCTCAGAAAAACCAAACGCCCGTGGCTGGTTTTGACCACCGAGCGCACCAAATGCGGTGCCGCCAGCCCGACAAAGGCCACCATGCCGGTCTGCGCCACGGCCGTGCCAGTCGCCAGCGCCAAGACCGCCACCAGGGCACGGCGCAGGCGCTCCAAGGGCAAGCCCAGGCTGGTTGCGGTAGCCTCACCCAGGGCCAGGCCGTCGAGCACCGGGCTCAGCGCCCAGGCAGCGGCCATGCATAACAGCCAGGTGCCCGACATGATGCCGCAGGCGCTCCAGCCCACATAACCGGTGCTACCCAGCATGAAGGACTGCATGGACTGCAAAAAGTCGGGTCGGGCCAGCATGATGAGTTCCTTGGCCGCGCCCAGCACCACGCCCACAATCACACCCGCCAGCAACAGGCGCAGTGTGTGCTGCACACCCTGGGCAAGCAGTAATGTCAGCAATACACCAGCCACGGCACCGGCAAAGGCACCGGCGGTCAGACCCAGGCGCATCAGCCAATGCGTGGCAAAGGGCGACACGCCAAACAGTACCAGGCTGAGTGCCACGCCCAGCGATGCGCCAGAGGCACTGCCCAGCAGATAGGGGTCGGCCAGTGGATTGCGAAACAGCCCTTGCGCCACCGCACCGGCCAGCCCCAGCAATGCACCAGCGACCCAGGCACCCAAGGTGCGCGGCAGGCGGATGTCCCACAATATCTGCAACGCCACCGGGTCATCGGTGGCGCGCAGCACACTCTCGAAACCGGTACTGCCCACACCCACACCAAGCAACGCCAGCGCCACTGCGATCAGCAGCAGAGCGGATGCAACGGCACTGGCGCGCTGGTTCATCATGGCGTGTGGCTCGCTGCCATCTTGTCCGTCACGCAGCGTGCCATGATGCGCGCGCCTTCGGCCATGCGAGGCCCTGGGCGCACCAGCATGTCGGCTTGCTCGGGGCTGAACAGGCAGACGTGCTTCTCGCGCATGGCGCGCATGCTGCTCCAACCGGGGCGCTGCTCCATACCGATGTAGTTGGTATCACCGACCATGATCAGGTCCGGGTTGGCGCGCACCACAAACTCGGGGTTGAGCTTGGGAAACGGGCCCAGGCTGGCGGGAACGATGTTCTTCACACCCAGGCGGGTCAGCGTCTCGCCAATGAACGACGACTCGCCCGCGGCATAGGGCCCGCTGTTGACCTCGAAATACACGCGGGTCTTTCGAACCGCTGGCGACAAGGATTGGGCAGCGGCCAGCACACCCGCATCGATCTCGCGCCAGACCCGTTGGGCGTCAACCACCCCCAACAGCGTACCGACCTTTTCCAGCACCCGACGCACATCGGCGTGGGTCCTGGGCTCCAGCGCCACGACCTTGATGCCCAAGGCCTCCAGCCGCTCACCGGCACGCGAACTGATGGCCATCAGCACCACGTCGGGCTTGAGCGCCACCACGGCCTCAACGCTGGGGTCCAGCCCGCCGCCAACCTGCGGCAAGGCACGCACGGTCTGGGGAAAATTCGAATACCGGTCCACACCGACCAGGCGCTGGCATTGGTCCAGCGCGCACACCATCTCGGTCAGCGAGGGCAGCAGGCTGATGATGCGCTGGGGCGCTGCATTCAGCGTGATGGTGACGCCACGGTCATCGGTCAGCTGCAGGGCGCGAGCCGGATTGAGCACAACCAGCAGTGCCAACAGGGCAAGGCTGGCTGCAACGCGGTGTATCCAGCGATGGCTTAGTGTTTTCATGCGGCGTCCTTCAAGGTAAGCGGCAGCCCCGCCGCCATCAGCGTGACGCGCTGGCAGCGCTGCGCCACGTCTTGGTTCAGGCGGCCCAGGGCGTCGACAAAAGCGCGCACCTCGGCGCCCATAGGGATGACGCCCAGACCGATTTCGTTGCCAACCAGCACCAGCGGCCCGGGCGCCGCATCGATTGCTTCCAAAAGCATAGCTGTATGCGCATGTTTCACGGGGGCTACAGGGGTATTTTGCTGATGCTCCATGGGCATCAGGCAGTTGGTGAGCCACAGCGTGAGGCAATCCACCACCACCAGCGTGTCGCGTCGACTGTGCGCGTGAATGGCCTGTGCCAACTGCACAGGTTCTTCAACGGTCACCATACCGGGCACACGCAGCGCACGATCCCGCTGGTGGCGTGCAATTCGCTCACGCATCTCGCCATCCCACGGCTGGGCGGTGGCAATCAGGACGGCGCAGTGGTCGGGGGAAGCATCCAGCCACTGGCGCGCCAGCGTCTCCGCACGGCGCGACTTGCCACTCTTCTGGCCGCCCAGGATGAACTCGCTGCGACAGATCTGGGTAGCCATCACCGTCCACTCCAGTTCATGATGATGCGATGCAACTGCTCCACGCCATCGGTCAGCGCGGCCGGGCCGGGCTGCAGAATGTCGCAGGACTTGATCTCAAAGAGCTGACCATCGCGTACGGCGTTGACCATTTCCCAGCCAGGGCGCGCTGCCACCTTCTGGGGACGGAACTTCTTGCCGCACCAGGAGCCGATGATGATGTCGGGGTTGCGCCGCACAATCTCGGCACCGTCGGCAATAATGCGGCCCTTGCCCATGGGCTGCTGGGCCAGTTCCGGAAAACAGTCGTCACCGCCAGCCATGCCCAGCAGTTCGGACACCCAGCGGATGGCACTGATATGCGGCTCGTCCCACTCTTCAAAGAACACGCGCGGTCGCCGTGGAAGGCTTGCCGCCGCGCTCTGAATGGCGTGCAGTCGCGCCCGCATGCTTGCCATCAGCTCGGCGGCCCGCTCGGCCTGCCCCACCATCGCTGCGACCTGGTGCAGCATGGAAAAAATCTCCGCCACGCTGCGCTGGTTGAACACGGTCACTTGCACGCCCTTGCGGATCAACTCGGCCGCTATATCGGCCTGCAAGTCAGAAAAACCGAACACACAGTCCGGCCGCAGCGCCAGGATTTTGTCGATCCTGGCCGTCAGGTAGGCACTGACCCGCGGCTTTTCGGCACGCGCCTGGGCCGGGCGTACGGTGTAGCCCGAAATGCCCACGATGCGATGCGCCTGCCCGAGGGAATAGAGCCACTCGGTGGTCTCCTCCGTCAGGCAGACGATGCGCTGGGGGCCTTCGGGCAACAGCACGGCTACTGGGCCCAGTTCATGGACACAAACAGATTGCGTCCGGGCATCGAGAAGCCATTGGCCAACTGGTACTGTGCGTCCGTCAGGTTGTTGACGCGCGCCAGCAACGACACGTTCTTCTGCAGCTTCCAGCTCGCACCCATGTTGAGCAGGGTGTAGCCCGGCAATATGTCACGGCCGCTGAACGACAGGTTGTTGTCCTCGCGGTCACCGGAGAGCCGCAGTTCACCAAAAACACTGACATCGCCCAGACGCTGGGTGACCCGCGCATTGAGCAGATTGCGTGCAACGCGCACTAAACGCAAGTCGTTGGACGCCAGACTGGTCGAGTACGAGCGCGGGTCTGCATAGTCGTAAGACAGTGCGTAACGGGTGTCGCCCGCCTGCATGTCGGCACTAAAGGTGATGCCACGCAACACCGCCAGCGAGCTCTGCACATTGGTAGTGGGAACGATGAAGCCCTGGATGTCGTTGTTGTAGGCCACAGCGCCCAGCGTCACATTGTCCAGATGGTATTTCAGGCCCAGTTCGGTGGCACGGTTGCGCTGAGGTTGCAGGGCCGGGTTGCCAAAGCCGGGGTAGTACAGCTGATTGAAGCTGGGCGCCTGGAAGCTGGTTCCCACGCTGGCCACGGCCCGCAGCGCGTCCGTCACGCCGTAGCCACCCGACAAGGCCCAGTTGCTGAAGTTGCCGAACTGCGAGTTGTCGTCATTGCGGGCCACCACCAGCGCATTCCATGCGGCACGGTTGACGGCGTAGGACGCCAGCGCACTGCGCACATCGCGGCTGGTTACCGTGTATGCGGTATTGCTGTCCACCGCTTCATTGCGGTCTTCGAGCATCAGCGACAGCACGTCTTTGCCCAACGTAATGTCATTCTGCCAGGTGGTCTGACGGCGATTGGTGTTGAACTGGGTCGAGCCGCCATAGGCACCATCTGTGGTGCGAAAGTAATCACCCAGCGATTGTTCGTTGCTAACCCCTGCTGTCAACGTGGAGTGCCACTGTGCCAGCCACTGCGCATCCCATTGCAGGGTAGCGTGACCAAGCCCGGTCTTGCCCCGAGCGTCCGACGTGAGCCGGTTCAAACCCAACGGATTGGGAAAGGGGGTGGAGTCAAACTGGTAGTCGGTATCACTGTGCAGCATGCTCAGTCGCAGACTGTGCTCGCGGTTGACCTGGGCGGACAGGCGCAGGTCTGCGCTGGTGGCGCTAAAGCCGTCGTCATCAGGGTTGTAGTTACTGGACGCCGGGTTGGCAATCGCGCTGATGCCAGATGCCTTTTCCCGCGAAATGCCCAGGCTATAACCGATGGCCCCACTGCTGGCGCTGACGTGTGCATGGGCCTGCTGCTGGCCGTCGGTGCCCATGCCGACACTGGCACCCGACTCCAGTTCCTGACTAACCTTTCGTGTAAAGATCTGAATCACGCCACCGACCGCATCGGGACCATAGAGCGCCGAGGCCGCACCTCGCAAAATTTCAACGCGTTCAATACGTTCCAGGGGCAGATTTTCCAGCGAGGCGCCGCCCGAAGTGGCTGAACCGACGCGCACACCATCAATCAGCACCAGCGTCTGCGAGCTCACCGCCCCGCGCAGAAAGAGACCCGTATTGGAACGGTAACTGCCGCTGGAGGCGATCTGGATTCCGGCCTGTTGGGCCAACACATCACGCAGCGAGGACTGACCCGCCAGCTCGAGCGTGGCGCGGTCGATAACGGACACGTCGGCGATGACATCCGTCACCGGAGTGGCCACGCGTGTGGCAGTAACCACCTGACTAGGGAGTTGCAATTGAGCATGTGCAGACAAGGCTGCGCCCAACGCCAGAGACATCGTGGCAAAGCGCGCACGGGAGGTGCAATTTTTCATAAGCGTAGAGAAACTTTTCGACCAGGAGCCGTCGCCGTCTTCCCCGACAGCGCATGGGCGTCACGGCTGCACGCAAGCGAGCAGCCACCGTGTTGGCCGGTATCCGGGCTGGTGGAGCAACTCCCATCGCCTTCCCAGGCGCTTGTTCAAGGCACCCAGTGGCTATTGATGGGAGCGAAACCGGTGCGGTTCGTCCACTTACCGTTGCGGGGGCAGCGCAGGTTAGGTTTACCAAGAACGGTTCACCCTCCTGCTTCCCGTTGAACTGCGGCGTGTGAACCACGCCGCGAGAACCAACGCAGGA
>CAIYDK010000563.1 GCA_903924955.1 uncultured beta proteobacterium
CACAGGTGGCACTACTGCAACGTCGATTGATGGCGGAACAGGTAACGACACTTTGACCGGTGGCGCCGGCGCCGACACCTTGGTTGGTGGCACAGGCAACAACATCATCAAGAGCGGCAACGCGGGTGGTAATGACAGCATGGTCGGTGGTGCCGGAAACGACACCATCAACGGCGCCGGGGGTACCGATACCGCCGCGATCTACTGGAAGCCAGACACGAACAAGGGGGACGCCAGCTTGAGTCAAGCAAGCGTCAAGGATGCCAACAGCGTCACCACCATCACGGTGTCGCAGACCCAGGCTGGCGCGACGACGGCTCTGTTCACGCTGGTCAATGACGCGACAAACACGCACTGGACCTTGCAAACCACGGGGCTTGCAGCCGACGCTCTTATCAGACCAACCAACAATACCTCCGCGGGTCTGGGCATGGACCTCCTGCTCAATGTGGAGTCCTTGGCGGTCTACTTGCCGAGTGCTGTTGCGATCGGTACCGGCGCTATCAGCACCACAACGCCGATGGACATTGTTCTGATCGGCGTAGCCTGAGAAACTGCAGTCCAATGAACAACCATCGCTTCAATGCGATGGTTGTTCATATGCGCAACGCCACGCGCTGCGTCACTGGTCACGACCGCTAGAATATGCGCGCACCAAAGACTAGCTCTGACTGACGCCATCCAGGCCACATTGGCGCAGTTGGCAAGACAGTAGAACCATCAATTTTCTTGACCTATGCCTTCCAGCCACAGAAGAATTACCCCCGTTGTTAACGCCAGACGCATCTTGCTGTCGATGGCGGTGGTGTTCTTCGCGTTGTTCACATTGGTTGGCATTGTGATCCATCAAAACATTGGTACGTCGGCCTACGATCTCGGTGTTTTTGACCAGGCTTACTGGCGCTACAGCACATTTCACAGCACATTCAATACGGTCCTTGGTTTCTCAATCCTTGGGGATCACTTCGGCGTTCTGGCCTTTGTCTTTGGTCCGTTGTATGGCATCTATCCTACAGTGGCGTGGCCTATTGCGGCGCAGACGCTCTCAGTCGCTGCGGGCGGTGTCATTCTGTTCTACATCGTTCGTCTTCGCTTACCCAGCACGCCTATGGTGGCAATGGCCATCGCATTGAGCTACTACCTTAACCCAGCGGTGCACAGCACTCTGCTGTGGCAGTTTCATGAGATTGGACTTGCCAGTGGTATCTACATGTGCCTTATTTTGAGCTATCTCAAGGGCAAACGGGGACTGTTGATTGTTTCGCTGCTCGCGTTGCTCATGTGCCGAGAGGACATGCCATTTACGGTGATTGCGTTTGGCGTTTTGGCATTGTTCGACAAGCGCTGGCGAGATGGTGCATGGGCTATCGGCCTCGCGTTTGCCTGGTGGTTGTTCGCAACCAAGATGGTAATGCCAATCTTCAATGACCTTGGTTACTGGCAAACACAACCGGGGCGCCCATTGGCCGCGCTATTGGACAACATCTTCAATCCTTCGTTCTACATCAATCGATTTTCAGACCCACAGTCCGTTAGCTATCTATTTCAGGTGTTTTTTCCGTTAGGGTTTTTGGCGATGCTATCGCCCAGACACTTGATTCCCGCCTTGCCGACGCTGCTTGCAAATGTGTTGATCGGAAGCTACAAGACACAAATTGCTTACCACTATTGCATCAGCATCATGCCCTTTATATTTTGGGCAGCGGTTGAGGTGCTCAATCGCCATCAAGTATCGCTGCGGCTTACGGAAAAGCGGTTTGCATTCTCTTTTTCCATCTTGGCAGTTGTGCTGACCGTGATCTCCTATTCACAGTACTCATCATTGAACCTGCAGCAATTACCGCAGATGGTCCGGAACTGGAGCGTTAATGCGCCAACACGCAGGTTGCTTGCCGAACTGGATGAAGAAATTGGCGATAGGGGGGTCGCAGCCTCAGATTTTCTTCTGCCTCACCTTTCGCATCGCGAGCGGATCTATCTTTTCCCAAATCCCTGGCGCGTCCATAACTGGGGAATCGCTGGAGAAAATCCGCATCATCCGAATGCGATCGATTACATCGTCGTGTCATCCCCTACGCGATTGGAGAAACCGGAAATTTTTGAGTACCTTCTGGAGAATAAAATTTTCAGAGTTGTTCGAAGCGAACTTGGTATCGATGTTCTTAAGCGCATTGAGCCCGAAGCGGAGAGTCGTTTGCAGGCCATCTCTGACTTCCAATCTTTCCTGCTTAGACCGCGGATTGGTTTTACGGAAGTCTCTGTTTCACC
>CAIYDK010000564.1 GCA_903924955.1 uncultured beta proteobacterium
ATTACTGTGATGGCGACTGTCAAGGTCAGCGTGCCCAGCGGCTCACCGAGCCAGTGTGCCACCACCTCAGCGTGGTGAACCGCCGCCAGCACGCTACCAAACAGTGCAATACCCAGTAAGGCTGTGATCCACCCGTTTGGAATGAAATGCGCAAGCACCAGCAGACCACCACTTGCCAGTGGTGCCGCGATGGACCAGAGCGGGAACAACGTCGCTGTCATGCGCGAAAGTTTCTTTCAAGTGATTTGTAACCGCTTAGAGATTTTTCCAAAACGAACACTGGTGACGCTCAGCCGCGTCGATCAACTCAACCGCGCCCGGTCTGAGTTGCATGACCGTCTTGCCCCCCGCATAGGTGGGCCACGCCGGCATTCCCACAAGGCCTGCTGGTGCCGGTGCGCCCGTGTGGACAAAGCTTGACCACAATGCGACCATTTGGTTGGATAGCGTTTGTGATGCCGGCGCCAGGTCAGGTGCATCAATGGCTTTGGTGTTGGACAAATTGGGGAACAGGTAATTCAACTGCGAAGAGTGCACTGCGCCGAGATCAATTTTTGGATCCATTCCCTTCGCAATACCGACGCCGAGCACGGGAGCATTGGGATCGGAGAACTCATATTGATAGAGTGCCGGCAACCACGGCTTGATCGCATCGGCGGTCTTGAGATAAAGACAATTGTTGATTCCCACCACGGGTGTGGAATCCGACACCATCGAGCCGAACTTGGCACCATCAAAGCCGCTTTGCGCACCGTACTGTTGGATGATGGCATCGTATTTGGACTCCATGCCGGGGTAGAAAGAGGGCAACCAGGCCGCCTTCAAGGTGGCCACGTCAAAGTTGGTGATATTTGGCGGATACAGCATGGTGTACGCGACGTAAAGGCGCAGTTCGTTCGTGGCGCCCCCCATCAACACCGGCACACGTACCATTTCCCCGGTGTCTGTAGCCTGCTGCGCCGATTGCGGTACCGTTGCGTTACCGATGCTGGGACTAAAAGCCATGATGTCAGAGCCTGCAGCTTTGCCCTGCGCTTTGAGCAGGTCAGCCACACTGGTCTTGCGCAGACAAGCCAGCGAAGCCGCACTGCCTGCCGTATCCGTGGTATCGCAGCCAACCTCACTCGCAATCTTCTTCCATGTGGGTGAGGAACCGGGTGCACCTTGCAAGCTGTATGTCACCGTGGGTATGGGCTGCAAGCACCCTCCGCTGGTAATCACCGCTTTGTGAAACAAACCCTTGACTTGCTGCGGGCTTTGCAAATGCATGCAGACTGACCCGGCCCCTGCCGACTCGCCGGCCACTGTCACGTTGCTCGGATCACCCCCGAAAGCAGCGATGTTGCGCTGTACCCACGCCAAGGCGTAGCGTTGATCCTCCAGGCCCAGATCACCATTGCTGGCTGCGTCGAATGCGGGATGCGCCATGAATCCAAACACGCCAAGACGATAGTTGATCGTCACCACCACCATGCGGCCTTCGCGTGCCAATTTATCCAGCCGATAGAGGTTGGAACTGCCACCAACAAAGCCACCACCCGGAATCCAGAAGAACACAGGCAGTTTTTCACCAGGTTTGATATCGGCGGGCACACCCACATTGAGGGTCAGGCAATCTTCAGACTCACTGCGCTCGGTCAACCCGAAACGCGCCTCCTGCGCGCAAGCTGCGCCGACTTGACCAGCGTCGCGAACCTTCCAGTGTGTCGCTGCTTGGGGCATGGCCCAGCGAAGATCGCCTACAGGGGGAGCCGCATAGGGAATACCCAGATACTGATTGGCGCCATCGCGCTCAACCCCGAGCACCGAACCCTGTTCAACCAATACCGTCGGTCGTGCCACACTCGAACCACAGGCGGTGAGCAGCATGGCTATCGAAAGACCGATGCCTGTCAGTTGGACACTTCTGGCAATTTTCGTCATAAGCAGTTTCATGCGAATTCCTTGCGTCAATCAAAAAGATGAGTGATTTTTCTCGCGAAAGCAAACCGTGATGTTTGACTAAACGCCAAAAATGTTTGATTGCCGGAATTTATTTTTCAATGCGTCAGCAAATCCTTGTCACCCTGATGGCTGACGACAGCGAGATGCTGAAGAATTTGCAGAAAGGTTTTGGTACATGCAGCAGATGGGGCTGAACGACCGCAATTGAAAATTCGCTTCGCTGAATGACTGCTGACAGGAACGGGATCCCGA
>CAIYDK010000565.1 GCA_903924955.1 uncultured beta proteobacterium
ACTTTGAAGCGGTCCACCACCTTCAGGGTCTTGGGGTCAATGACCGATACGTCATTGCCCCGCAGGTTGGGCACATACACACGCTCAAGGTCGTCTTTCACTGCGACGGACATTCGATCTGAGGTAGTGTCAGCGTACAAATTGAGCGCATCGGCAACCGTTGGCATTCCTGGCACGGTGTCAACGGCCGTGGGCTTGGCGTCAGCGGGTCTGGTCTCAGCGACGGGTGTGGTGGCAGCAACACCAACGGGTACCAGTGCGACTACGCCCGAAGCGACAACCAGCGCCGCGCATACCATTTGCAATTTTTTAGTGGTTTTCATCTTCAAATTTATTAATTAACGCTGAGCGCGACTTTGAATCGCGCTACGAATGGATTTGACCGAAGTGTCAATGATGAGTTGTACGCCCATGGTGCCGACCGCTGCGGTGGCTCGGCGCGGGTCGCCCGCAACGCCTTGCGCCGCATCAAACTTTGAAGCAGGGATAAGCATTTCCTGGCGCACCAGCGCAGGGTCAACGGCCAACGCCAATGCAGTATCGGCCAAACCTGCGTGGGTGCCAATCTCAGCTCCCGAAAACCCCTGCGACTTCAGCTTTTGAACATAGTCCGTCTGGGTGATCTGGTAGTACTCGGTGAGTGCATGAACCCGCGTAGCGCCATCGCCAGACCATTCCCGGTTCAACTTGGTGGCCACGCGCACCTCATTCTTTTGGTAGCCGCCATGGTCCCCCAGGAAAACAATGTCTCGAAAACCGTGCTGCTTGAAGCTGCGCGCGGCGCCTTCCAAAACCGACTCAAATGTTGCGTCTGGAATTGATATGGTCCCGGAGAATCGCATATGGGCGACTGGTGGATGGACGCCCCCTTCGGGCACATAAGACATCACGGGCGCCACCACGGCATTTCCCAGGGCCTGCGCAATCTGACCCGACAGGTAGCGAACACGAACATTGTGTTTACCCAACGTCATGTGGGGGCCGTTTTGCTCGGTGCCACCGATCGGAATCAGAAGGACGGTCGCCCCGCTTGCAATGCGGGCTCGCAACTCGGGAGACGTCATATCCTCGAGGAACACCGAACCGGCCGCACCGTTGGCAGTATTCGCAATGGACTCAAAGCTCAGCAGCAAACCGACCAGTATCGAAAAACAAACCCGGGAAAATGGAAAAATGATCGATTGCATTGCTGGTAGTTGGGGACAAAAGTACACCTAGTCGGTGGACCCGCGGGGGATTATAGAACCCGGTTTACCGAGCGTCTGGCCGGTGCGGGCCGGTGCCGGCACCCTTGCCCTCACATGATCAAGCCACTCCGTCTGCTTTGGCCTGCAATTTCTGCAAATCCTGCGGCCGCAGCCAGCGCCACTGCCCGGGTGCCAGGTCATCCGGCATCTCTAGCGCGCCGATCCGTGAACGGTGAAGCCCCTCCACCCGGTTACCAACTGCCGCCAGCATGCGCTTGACCTGGTGATATTTCCCTTCGGTAAGTGTCAGGCGCAGGTGCAGCGCTGCACCGTCTGCGTCCACGATCTCACAGGCGGCCGCACGCACGGGCTTGGGGTCATCATCCAAAACCACACCAGCCAACAGGCGCTGCACCTGTTTTTCATCCAGCGGGTGCTTGGCCGTCACTTCGTAAACCTTGGGACTGTGCTTCTTGGGAGAGCTCATCCGGTGGATGAACTGCCCGTCGTCGCTGAGCAACAGCAACCCCGTAGTGTCCTGATCAAGGCGCCCCACGGCCTGAACGCCCTGTACCGCACTTTTCTGAGGCCGCAAGCGCAAGGGTGATGGCAGCAAGGTGTAGATGCTTGGATAGGTGGATGGTTTTTGTGAACACTCGGTTCCGGCAGGCTTGTTTAGCAGCACATAGGCCTTCTCGAAGTACTCCCATTCCACACCCTGAACCCGAAAATGCAGGCCGCTAGCTACAAACTCCATAGCAGAGTTGGTAATACTGACGGGGGCAGCGTCAGAGCTATCCATATAGACCTGGACCAGACCCTGCTGAATCAGGCCCGCGCACACCCGCCGGGTTCCAAAGCCTTGTGAATACAAAATTTCCTGAAGCTGCATGTTTCTCTACTTGAAATGATAGGAACGGCTACCGGATTACGAAGTGGGCCAATCTTGTCACATTTGCCACGCATCCCGCTGTTGCCAATGCCATTACCACGAAAAGGGTAGTGCATCGGCACGTCAATCGCAGTAGACTTGGCCATCGAATAGTAGCCACGTCAGATGGAAACTTTGCCAGGGGGGCTTTAAATGATCATTTCTTTTCTCGTTGGAACTGGAGTTGGGACGGCATTGCTGTACTGGTATCACCGGTCGGAGAAGCACAAGCGTCGACGTATTCCAAAGGAGTGGCCCCTTCAAATGAGGCCCCTGGTCAACAACCGCGAAAAGCAGGTTTGGCTTTGGCTGTCCAAAGTGATGTTTGACCAGCAAGTTCTCGTCAAACTGCCGGTCACCCGATTTACTACCCCAATTGCCTCGAGTGACGCCGCTAAGTGGTACCAACTTCTCAACGGAGTTTATTGCACGTTTACGGTGTGCAATACCGATGGGAAGGTCATAGGATGTGTCGATGTACCAGGCCCCCGGGGTCTGTCCATGAGTAACCAGACGCTGAAGCACACATTACTCGCCCATTGCGGCATTCATTACTGGGTAGTGGACCCGGACAATTTACCCCACCTGATCCGAATCCGTACCGCATTTCTGGGTGAGCACGCTGCACGCGGCGGCACGAGCAGCCAACTGGAATCACAATTCAAGGATGTCAGGGAGAACCTGCACGCCATCGTTGACCGCCAGCGCAATAGCAAGAGCAATGCAGCCAATCAACTGGACCACGCTATGGCAAACACGTCTGGCTACTCGGAAAGCCAGCTTGCAACAGGCTGGGAGCAGAACTCATTTGTCACACCGCTGGATAGCCGCTCCGGCGGTTTAGAGCGATGACGGCACGGCCAGCGAGTGCAACGTAGCACCTGGTCGGTGCAGGTTTTTTCGCTTATGTAACAGCCGGTGTATCAGCGGTCGTGGGGATAAAAGTGCGGGTCTAAAATGTGCAAAACCCGCCGACCAACATGTTCTCGCTATTTCGCTCAAAAAAAGAAACGACTGCAGCCGCTGAATCCGCAGGTGCGCACGCCAAACGCATGGATCTGGAAGA
>CAIYDK010000566.1 GCA_903924955.1 uncultured beta proteobacterium
TGATTGCGTTGCTGGCCGAGCTGAATGTGGCCACCGCCAAGTCCGATATGTCGTTCTCGGTACAGGCACAGGATTTCGGCAACGGCCGCGCCATGGAGTGGAGCGGCTCCAGTCTGAACACCGTGTTTGCCCAGCGATCCAACTTGGCTAACCCGCGCTTTTGGGGCATGTTGCGGGACCTGCTGCGATTCAATGCGCTGACGACCGAAATGGCGCAGGGTGGGGACGATGTGCAACTGCGCCAGCCGCTGGGCGAATTCCTGAAGGCGCACAACTTTGGTACAGCCTTTTGTGACTGGTATTTTTTGCCGATGATGGCGTGCATCTGGAGCTGCCCGACGGCGCAGATGCTGCAGTTCCCGGTCTCCACCATGGTGCGGTTTTGCCACAACCACGGCCTGCTTCAAATCACCGACCGACCCCAGTGGTGGACGGTAGATGGCGGGGCCAAGCACTATGTGGAAAAAATCTGTGCAGGCATTGCGGACAAGCGCCTGAACACGCCGGTGCGCCGCATCGAGCAGGACGCGCGCATCCACACCGACGCCGGTGTTGAGCAGTTCGACAAGGTGATCATCGCCACCCACTCAGACCAGGCTCTGCACCTGCTGGCCGAGCCCACGGCGCAAGAGCGAGAGACCTTGGGCGCTATCCGTTACCAGACAAACAAGGCCGTTCTGCACACGGATGCCTCGGCTTTGCCCACGCGCAAGGCGGCCTGGGCAGCGTGGAACTACGAGCGAGCCGCTGAAACCGGGCAAGAGGGTGCGCAGGTGTGCCTGCACTACCTGCTCAACCGCTTGCAGCCCCTGCCATGGGAGCAGCCGGTGGTGGTGTCCTTGAACCCGGTGCGCACCATCGCGGCTGACAAGATCATTGGTAAATATGACTACGCCCACCCGGTGTTTGACCTGGCGGCGGTGGCCGCCCAGGGCCGCATGCCGGCACTGCAAGGCAAGAACAGCCGCTATTTTGCGGGCGCCTGGATGGGCTACGGTTTCCACGAAGACGGCCTCAAGGCCGGGCTGGCTGCCGCAGCGCAGTTGTTGGCGGATGCATGACCCAAGCCACTGCGCTCATCGGCTTTGGTCAGGTGCGCCACACCCGGGCGCGCCCGCAGCGGCACGCGTTTGCCTACCCCACCTATTTCTTGATGCTGCCCCTGCGCAGCCTGCAGCAGCAAATGCCGCAACCGGGACAGTGGCAGATCAACCGCCCGGGGCCGCTGAGCTTTTATGAGACCGACCACGGAGACGGCCGTTCGCCCGCGCAAGGCGGGGCCATCGCCTGGCTTGATGAATTGTTGCAGCGCGAAGGCATCGTTGACGCCAGCGGCGAGGTCTGGCTGCACACCTACCCGCGGGTGCTGGGCTACACCTTCAAGCCGGTGAGCTTCTGGTATTGCCACCGCGCCGCAGACGACCGAGGGGGCGCACTGCGCGCCATCGTCGTAGAGGTGAATAACACGTTTGGTGAGCGCCACTGCTATGTGCTGGACGCGCCGCGCTACGGCGTGGAGCAGCGTGCTGACAAGGTGTTTCATGTCTCCCCCTTTAACCCGGTCCAGGGGCATTACCGCTTTCGCTTTATGCGCAGCGGGCAGGGCGAACAGCTACGCACCGTGGCGCGCGTGGACTTCTACGACGATGCACACAACGAAAGCAGTGCGGACGCTGCCGTGCTGCAAACCAGCGTCAGTGGCGCGTTGCAGCCTCTCACGGCCGCAGTGCTACGCCATGCGCTCTGGCGCTATCCGGCCATGACGCTGGGCGTGGTGCTGCACATCCACACCCAAGCCTTGCGACTGTGGCTGAAGAAAGTCCCATTCTTTCGCAAGCCAGCCCCGCCGCAAGCCTTTGTTTCACGCTAGTTCTCACACCAGGAGTCCAACATGAACACCGCCACCCGCACTGCGCAAGCCATTGCTTTTCCAAAAGGCGCACCGCCCGCTGCCCGCAGCGCATTGCGACTGCTGCAAAGCCTGCGCCACGGCGCGCTCATCCTGCACCTGCCCGATGGCTCACAACGCCGCTTTGGCGAGCACCCGCAGCAGCACGACCTGCACACGCCCAATCATCCCAGCGCCAGTATCACGCTGCACAACTGGAATGTGTTTGGCGCGGCGCTCAAGTCTGGCGACATTGGTTTTGCGGAGAGCTTTATCGCCGGGGACTGGAGCACGCCCGACCTGACCGAACTGCTCAAGGTGTTCTCGGCCAACCGCCAGGCGGTCGACGCCATGATCTTCGGCACCTGGTTCGGGCGCCTGCTGTACCGCGTCAAACACCTGCTCAACCACAACAGCCGCGCCAACAGCCGCAAGAACATCCACGCTCACTACGACCTGGGAAACGACTTCTACCGACTGTGGCTGGACGAGACCATGAACTACTCCAGTGCCTGGTTCGAGGGCGACCTCTCCCGCCCACTACCCGATGCGCAAAACGCCAAAGTGCGCCGCGCCCTGGACATGGCCCGCGTGCAGCGGGGTGAACGTGTGCTGGAAATCGGCTGCGGCTGGGGTGCATTGGCCGAGCAAGCTACCGTGGAGAGGGGCGCATCGGTCGTCGGCGTGACGTTGAGCACCGAGCAGCTGGCCTACGCCAATGCCCGCATGCAGCGTCTGGGCGTGCGCACCGGTGCCGGTGCTGCGGCCGACTTGCGCCTGCAAGACTACCGCGACATCCGGGACGCGCCCTTTGACGCGATCTGTTCCATTGAAATGGTGGAAGCCGTGGGACAAGCCTATTGGCCCGAATACTTTGCCACCATCAGCCGACTGCTCAAGCCCGGTGGGCGGGCCTGTGTGCAAAGTATCGTGATTGACGACGCGCTGTTTGACCGCTACGTGGCATCTACCGACTTCATCCAGCCGTACATATTCCCCGGTGGCTGTCTGCCTTGCCCGCGGGAGTTTCGTCGCCATGCCCAGGCCGCCGGGCTGGAGGTGGTGGAAGCGTTCGCCTTCGGTGCCGACTACGCCGAGACCCTGCGCCGCTGGCGCGATGCATTTCTGGCGCGCAAGGCCGAGGTGGCAACGTTGGGCTTTGACGAACGCTTCATGCGCATCTGGGAGTTCTACCTGGCCTACTGCGAAGCTGCGTTCGATACCGGTGACATCAGCCTGGTGCAGTACACGTTGAAAAAATCGACGGCTAGGTCGCTATGAAAAGCATAGCTGCATACGCAGTATTAGCGGGGGCTACAGGCCTTTTTGGCTTACAGGTTCAGGCCCAGTCACTGCCGCAAGAGCTGCGCCCCGCTGTGCCCGCTGCCGCGCTGGCGGGGCAGGCCAAGATGACGTTCTGGGGCTTTGACGTCTACCAGGCCACATTGTGGGTCGCGCCCGGGTTCGTTGAAGGCAGCTATGAACAGAGCCCCTTTGCGCTGGAACTTTCCTACCTGCGCGACTTGAAGGGGGCCGACATTGCCAGGCGCTCGCTGGCAGAGATGCGCCGCCAGGCGCCCATGACGCCGGCGCAGGAAACGACCTGGGAAGGCCAGATGCGCGCACTCTTTCCGGACGTCAAGACCGGCGACCGCATCACCGGCGTGAACCAGCCCGCGACGGGTGCGGTGTTTTGGAGCAATGGCCGCTTGCTGGGTGAAGTGCGCGACCCGGCCTTTGCCCGGCAGTTTTTTGGCATTTGGCTGGCTGCGCAAACATCGGAGCCGCAACTGCGCCGTGCCTTGCTGGCGCAAGCCAAGTCGACTGCCCCGGTGGGCACCGCACCGTGAACCTGAGCGATGGCCTGCGCTACGGACTGCTGGGCTTGCCTTTGGCGTTTTGCGCGTTACCGCTGTACGTGTTGATGCCCAATCTGTATGCCCGCGAGTGGGGTGTCTCCCTGACGGCCCTGGGTGCGGTGCTGTTGGGCGCGCGACTGCTGGATGCGGTGATTGACCCGTTGCTGGGGCGCCTGTGTGACCGCCTGTATGCCATCTCGCTGCGTGCCGTGCTGGCCCTGGGTGCTGTGGCAGCAGCGGTGCTGGCCTTGGGCTTTTCAGCCTTGTTTGTGCCGCTGGTGCAGGCGCCTACCGCACTGCTGTGGTGGGCCGGATTCTGGTTGGTGGTGACCTATGCGGGCTATAGCGCATTGTCAGTGGCGCACCAATCCTGGGGCGCCATGCTCGGGGGCGACGCGCTGTACCGCAGCCGCGTGGTGGCATGGCGTGAAGGGTTGGGGCTGGTTGGCGTGCTAATGGCAGCGGTCACACCGGCGATATGGGGGGTGCCTGCCATGCTGGCGCTGCTGGTGACGGGGCTGGTGCTGGGCTGGTGGCTCTGGAGCCATGCACCACAGCCGCGTGTTCGGCGCCAGCCATTGGCGCAAGCGCTGGTTTCGCCGGAGCCCGCCGGCGCACTCTGGCACCCGTGGCGCAATACCGACTTTCGTCGCCTGTTGGGCGTGTATTTGCTCAATGGCATTGCCAGCGCCATCCCCGCGACCTTGGTGCTGTTTTTTGTACAGGACCGCCTGCAGGCCAACGCGTCCATGCAGTCGGCCGCGCTGGGCGTTTACTTTGTGTGCGGTGCGCTGTCGATGCCGCTGTGGTTGCGTCTGGTCAGCCACTGGGGCCTGGCGCGCAGCTGGCGCGTGGGCATGCTGCTGTCCATCGCC
Organism: uncultured beta proteobacterium; assembly: GCA_903924955.1. Classification (GTDB taxonomy): domain Bacteria; phylum Pseudomonadota; class Gammaproteobacteria; order Burkholderiales; family Burkholderiaceae_C; genus Allorhodoferax. Next base: position 4,623 of record CAIYDK010000566.1, read on the forward strand.
GTGTTCCTGGGCGCCAGCCTGCTCGGCGCGGGGGATGCGCTGTGGTTCCTGCTGGTGTGCGCCTTATCGGGTGCGGCGCTGGGCAGCGACCTGGCTTTGCCGGGCGCATTGTTGGCCGGAGTAATCTCCCGCTCCAGTGACAACGGTCGCGCGGAAGGCGCGTATTTTGGCTGGTGGAACTTCGCCACCAAGCTCAACTTGGCGCTGGCGGCCGGTCTGGCGCTGCCCCTGCTGGGATGGTTTGGCTATGCACCCGGCGCGCGCGATGCGAATGCCACAGCGCTGCTCACCGTCGCCTACTGTTTGTTGCCCTGCGCGCTCAAGGCACTGGCCGCCATGGCACTGCAATTTCTGATCATCCAACCCACGGCTCAGCCGCACACGCCATGAAACGACACAATGTTTTCCACCGGTCCTTGGTGCTTGCCGCCGTCGTGTCGAGCGCGCTGTTGGGTGCATGCAGCACACCGCAGATTCAAGACTACGCACAGGAGTCCCCGATGCTGGAACTGCGCAACTACTTCAATGGCACGCTGGATGCCTACGGACTCTTCACCGACCGCTCAGGCAAGGTCGTGAAGCGCTTCACGGTGGTCATGAACTGCACCTGGACGGACGACCAGGGCGTGCTGGACGAAGCGTTCACCTATTCCGATGGCACGACCCAGCGGCGCATCTGGCGGCTGACGCGCCACGCCGACGGCCGCTATACCGGCCAGGCGGACGACGTGGTGGGAACGGCGCAAGGCCAGCAAAGCGGCAACGCCTTCAACTGGACCTACACGCTGGCGCTGCCCGTGGAGGGCAGGGTCATCGAGGTGCAGTTTGACGACTGGATGTACTTGATGAATGACAAGGTCATGCTCAACAAGGCCGCCATGCGCAAATGGGGCGTGGGTTTGGGTGAAGTGACGCTTTCATTCACCAAGCGGTGAATACCCCATGGCTCTGAACCCAAAAATGGCGAACTGGCACGGCCGCACCGTCTGGCTGGTGGGCGCATCCACCGGTATTGGCCGCGCCACGGCATCGGCTTTGCACCAGCAGGGTGCGCAGGTCGTGGTCTCGGCCCGCAGCGCAGACGCGTTGAACGCATTCGCCGATGCGCACGTTGGCGCCGTTGCACTGCCACTGGACGTAACCGACGCGGCGGCCGTCAAAGCGGCGGCGGGTGCGCTGGTTGCAAAGGGTCCGCTGGATTGCGTGGTGTACTGCGCGGGCCACTACCACGCCATGGACGCCATGCACATGGACCTGAGCGACCTGTTGCGCCATAACGAAATCAATTACCTGGGCGCCCTCTACCTGCTGGATGCGGTGGTGCCGCACCTGCTGGCGCAGCCGGTTGACCGGCACACGGGGCAGCGTGGCCATATCAGCCTGATGGGCAGTGTGGCGGGCTACCGGGGGCTGCCCAACAGCCTGGCCTATGGTCCGACCAAGGCCGCACTCATCAACCTGGCCGAGACGCTCTACCTGGACCTGGCCACCCGGGGCGTGGGGGTGTCGCTGATCAACCCAGGCTTTGTGGACACGCCACTGACCCGCCAAAACCAGTTCAAAATGCCCGCATTGATCAGTCCCGAGCAAGCGTCGCTAGAGATTCTGACCGGCTGGGCGCGCGGGGAGTTTGAAATCCACTTCCCCAAGCGGTTTACCCGGTGGATGAAAGTTCTGCAGCTCTTGCCCTATGCAGCATTTTTTGCCGCCACCCGTCGCCTCAAACACACCTAAGAAAATTCATGAACACCGCTGTGGACCACATTGTGCAAACCTTTGAGACGCTTACCCCGGCGGGCGTAGAAGCGCTCGACGCCATTTACGCCCCCGACGCGCGCTTCAAGGACCCGTTCAATGACGTGACGGGCGTGCCAGCAATCAAACGCATTTTTGACCCTATGTTCGCGTCACTGCACGAGCCACGTTTTGTGGTGACGCAGCA
>CAIYDK010000567.1 GCA_903924955.1 uncultured beta proteobacterium
AATGAGTGTCGCTGGCGCGATTGTGGCGTGTTGCGTGTGAAGTCCACAATTCATGCATGGAGCACTAAGATAGCTTGTCAAAGTGAAGTTACCGAGGAGGATTTCAATGATTAAAAAGCTACTTGTTGGCGCTATTGTCTTAATCTTGGCGCTCTTTGGTATTGCCACCGCGATGAATCGGCTTGCACCAATGACTACCGCGCGTTTGCTGCGGGAAATGTCACGCAGTGCAGCCGGGTTGGAATCAAAGACCCTGGAGGCACAAGGAAAGGTGTTCCCATATCTGCGTGGCGGCAATGGTGAGCCGCTAATTCTGGTGCACGGCTTTACTGCAAATAAGGACGCGTGGAGTGCAATTTCGCGTTACTTGACGCCGCAGTACACCGTATATGCCCCAGACTTGCCAGGGTTTGGCGATTCCTCCCGGGACCCGAGCGGAGACTATAGTTATGACATGCAGGTGGAGAATCTGCACGCATTCATCAAGGGCTTGGGACTTACTTCGGTGCATCTTGGAGGAAGTTCCATGGGAGGCGGCGTGGTGGCCTTGTTTGCTGCCAAGTATCCAAATGAGGTTGCAAGTTTGTGGCTGTTGGATGCCGGAGGTACTCGCGATTTCGTGGATTCGGAACTCATGAAACATTATCGGGCCACTGGTGAATTTCCCTTGCTTGTAAGAACAGAAGAAGAGCAGTCCAAGCAATTTGAAATGCTATTTGGGAAACCAAAGTTCATTCCATATTCGGTAGCCTACTTCTTTTTGGAAAGCTCCAAAAAGGACTTCGAATTTCATCAGCAAATCCTCAAGAACATGGCCGCCGTTAAGTCGCCCATAGAGTCCCGCTTCAGTAATCTACCGACACCCGCATTGATAGTTACAGGGGAGAAGGATCGAATTGTTCCTCCAGCCTCCGTGCAGGCACTTGCCAAGGTTTTTCCAAGGAGTCAGATAAAGGTGATGCCTGGTGTGGGCCACATCCCTATGGCGGAGGACCCAAAAAGCACGGCCGCTGATTACCTTGCATTCAGGGCGACTTTGACCAAAGGCCAGTAGTTTGGTAGTCCCTTGGATTTCGCATCCCTATGCAACAGCGGGTAGTCTCGACCGCAAGATAGCTATTGGTGACCAATGACCGCTACGCGGCATGCCCGACTTACAACGGTACAACGTAAACGACAGCAATGCATCTGATGCGGGCTTCCAGCGCTCGGTATTCTTGAATGCACTTATCAGCCCACTGGAGTTGGTGAAAAATGAAGGTCATCGTTCAGGCTTGGTGACGCCACATCGATCACAACAGAATCTCCGACTGATGGTGGATCAGCGCAGGCGCAACGGGTCCTGACGCCGGTCGAGGCGTGCGGCTTCAGGCCGCTCACCCAGCAGGCAAACGGCGGCGGGGTCGGTCCAGTCAAAGAAGCCACAGACCTCGTGGCGCTGCGCTTGCGCATCGGCGTAGCCCAGCGCCATCAGTTCGGAGGTGTAGCCGGATTCAAACAGCAGGTAGCTGGCCAGCGCAGAACCCTTGACGTCGGCCTTGCGGGACGATACGCCTACGCCACCGAGCATGGTGCGCACACCGTGCGGCAACGAGTCAATATGTCTGGACGCCACCACATCGAGGCGTTCGCTCGGGGAAATGACCAATAGCTCCAGCGGTCGTAACGCGCTGGACTTGCGTGCTTCTTCCGGCACCAGCTTGATGGTCTGGTTGATGCGCCGTGCGCGTTCCACGTCCACGGCCAGCGCGTCCAGAAAGATGTTGGAGAGAGCGTGGCCAGCAATTTGTGCGATGGACGGATAGCTGTTGGTTTTGGGTGCCAGTGCGGCGTCTTTGGGCTCATGCATGCGTCCTGCGCCCACCACCAGAATGCGCTCGGCCCCCAGGTGAATGGCGGGTGAACAGGGGGCTGACTGGCGCATGGAGCCGTCACCAAAGTATTCGTCGCGGCCGTTGATGTGCAGTTGCGTTGCCGGAAACACAAAGGGAATGGCGCTGGAAGCCAGCAGGTGCGCGTGGGTGATCTTGTCGCGCACGGAGATGCGCTGGCTGCGTATCCAGGGCTGCAAGCGCTTGTCGCCGTCAAAAAAGGTGACGTGTTCGCCGGAGCTGTAGCTTGACGCGGTTACGGCCAGGGCCTGCAGATGGCCTGTGCGAATCAGGTCAGGCAGGCGCTCCAATGGCACCAACCGGGCCAGCAGTTCGTGTACAGGCGAGTTATCCAGCAGGGAGCGTGGCTTGACTCTACGCCACTTGGCCAGAATCCAGCCCATGGACAGCAAGGTGAGCCAGGTAGCGCCTGACCGGAGCATGTCCAGGTGTCCTGCCCGGTACACCTGATCGGCATGAAAGCCGCGCCAGGTTGCTGCAACCATGCGCACGGTGGCATCAAAATTGTCTGCGCCACAGGCCAGAGCGGATGCATTGATGGCACCTGCCGACGTACCCGTAATGATGGGAAACGGGTTAGGCTCATTGCCGGCACCACAAGCCAGGCGTATGTCGGCTATGGCTTCCAGCACACCCACCTGATAGGCGGCGCGCGCGCCACCGCCCGTCAATAAAAGCCCTGCTGGGCGCGGGTGCGAAATGGCGTCTGGCATGGCAACCATTATGGGATGTGCAAACGCGTTGGAAATGCCGGGTTGGCGCGAATAAGACGGGGGTTAACCCGTATCGAGACGGAAATGCTGGCTCCGATCCTTCGGTACCCGCGTGGCAAAGAGGGTTGGATAGACTATGCACATCTTCAGGAGAAATTGAATGACTGTGACAGTGCAAGCAATTACCGATGCGATCAAGTCCGTGATCGATCCCAATACCGGCAAAGACTTTGTGTCTACCAAAGCGGTCAAGAACTTGACCGTGTCAGACGGCGACGTGGCTTTTGACGTCGAACTGGGCTACCCCGCCAAGAGCCAGATCGCCGGACTGCGCAAGGCGTTGATTGCGGCGACCAAGGGCGTTGCTGGGGTCGGCAATGTATCGGTCAACGTGACGGTCAATATCGTGGCCCACTCGGTGCAGCGTGGCGTGCAGTTGCTGCCCCGTGTCAAAAATATTGTGGCCGTGGCATCGGGCAAGGGCGGCGTGGGCAAAAGCACCACCGCGGTCAACCTGGCGCTGGCATTGGCTGCCGAGGGTGCACGTGTGGGACTGCTGGACGCCGACATCTATGGCCCCAGTCTGCCCATGATGATGGGCATCGAAGGACGCCCCGAGTCCGATGATGGACAAACCATGGATCCGCTGGAGAACTACGGCGTGCAGGTCATGTCCATCGGCTTCCTGGTGGCGCAGGACGAGGCCATGATCTGGCGCGGCCCCATGGCCACACAGGCGCTGGAGCAACTGCTGCGCCAGACCAACTGGAAAGACCTGGACTACCTGGTGGTCGATATGCCCCCTGGTACCGGTGATATTCAGCTCACGCTGAGCCAGCGCGTACCCATGACGGGTGCCGTCATCGTGACCACGCCGCAGGACATTGCCCTGCTGGACGCCAAGAAGGGCATCAAGATGTTCGAGAAGGTCGGCGTGCCGATTCTGGGCATTGTCGAAAACATGGCCGTGCATGTGTGCACCAACTGTGGCCATATTGAGCACATTTTTGGTTCTGACGGTGGCAAAAAAATGGCCGCTGAGTACAACATGGACTACCTGGGTGCTCTACCACTCAATATGCAGATTCGGCTGCAGGCCGACAGCGGCAAGCCCACCGTGGTGGCCGACCCCGATGGCGAAGTTGCCGGCATTTACAAGACAGTGGCCCGGCAGGTGGCGGTGTCTATTGCCGCGCGGAACAAGGATTTTTCCAGTAAATTCCCGTCCATCACTATCAGCAAGGGCACCTGAGCGACCGCTTTTTCATGACCACCCAACGCCCCGCCATCGAAGTTGCCGTTATCTTGCGCAAGGAGCGCATTGAGGGCGCCATGAGTCGCTGGCAAACCTGGCGCTGGGTGCTCGACGACGTAGTCGAGCAGGAACCCGGGTTTGGCATAGAGCCCCGCTTGCTATATAAAAATGATAGCGGGGAACGCTGGATACACGGGGGCTTGCGGGTCGAATTGTTTGAGGATGACACCGAGGGCTACCAGCTCAACGCTACTACCCCATCGCCCGGTTGGTTCGTGTTGTGGCGTATGGAAGAGGATGCCACCGTGGCAGATGAGCCCATCGCTCGCCCGGTTGTGGTGAGTCTGAGTTATCACGATGCCAGTCGCTGGCTGGACGCGCAGGAGACGGTGGAGCAATTGCCCGCCCCCCCGGCCGTGGTGGAGTGGCTCAAGGCCTTCATCGCCGAGTTTTACCAGCCTGAAATTAAGCGCCCCAAGCGGCCTGAGAGTTTCAAGTCGCTGACCGACCGCTTTGGCAATCCGGCGTCGATCACCACCCTCAAGAAGCACGGCCCGGGCGATGGCAGTGGCAAGCAGCGCCATGGCTGATGGATTTTTAGGCCGCTGGGCGCAGCGCAAAGCCGATGCACGCCAGGGCAAGCCTTTGGTTGAGCCGGTGCATCCATCATCTCGTTCGGAAATTGCGCCCGCTGCGCCGGGAGCAGCAGAACCCGATGTACGGCCGGCTGCCGTTGCCACAGCCGCACCCGAAGCGCTACCGCTGACCCTTCAAGATGCCCAGGCGCTGGTGCAAGAGTCCGACTTCAAGCCCTTCATTGCTCGGGGAGTTGACCCCGCTGTTCGCAATGCAGCCATGAAGAAGCTGTTTGCCGACCCGCATTACAACGTGATGGACCGGCTGGACATTTATATCGATGACTATTCGCAAAGCGACCCGCTGCCGCTTTCGATGTTGCGCAAGATGGCCAGCGCGCAATTTCTCAATCTGGTGGATGAAGAGCCGCAGAGCCCCGTGCCCGCTGCGTCCGTGGAACCTCCCATAACGATAACGAACCCGACAACGAGACAAGAAGACCATGCCCACACTGATTTGCGACTGCAACCAGACCATGCCCCTGTCCTCCCAGGCCCTGGGCACGGCACTGAATGAAACACTGACACTGCACTCCACCCTGTGCCGCCGTGAGGCGGGTGCGTTTCAAAAGGCGTTGGCCTCGGGTGACGACGTGGTGGTGGGTTGCACGCAGGAGAGTCGCCTGTTTCAGGAAATTGCCGCGCAGACCGAAGGCGCGGCGGGCGTCCCCATTCGCTTCGTCAATATCCGCGAGACTGGCGGCTGGAGCAAAGACGCTGCCCAGGCCAGCCCCAAGATTGCGGCCCTGTTGGCCGTCGCCCACTTACCCGAACCCGAACCGGTGGCTACCGTCAGCTACCAGAGCGCCGGGCGCGTGCTGGTCATTGGCACACTCGAAGCTGCCGAGCAGGCCGCGGCGCTACTGGCCGACGCGCTGGATGTCACCTTGTTCAGCTTGGGTGCAGGTGAAAGCGGTGGCGCACAGGAGCGCCGTTACCCGGTGTTGACCGGCAAACTGGACCGCATCACCGGTTGGCTGGGCGCGTTTGAACTGAGCTGGACCCAGAACAACGCCATTGACCTGGACCTGTGCACCCGTTGCAATGCCTGTCTGAGCGCCTGTCCGGAAGGCGCCATTGGTTTCGATTACCAAGTTGACAAGGCGCTGTGTAAATCCCACCGGTCCTGCGTGAGCGCCTGTGGGGTTGCGGGCGCCATCGATTTCGGCCGGGCACCCCAGGCACACGCCGAAACCTTTGACCTGGTGCTGGACCTGCGTGCCACCCCTGCTTTTACCCAGCACGCCTTGCCACAAGGCTATTTTTCCGTCGGCAGCAATGCGCCCGGACGCACCGACCTGATGACCGCCGTCGTTCGCCTGCGCGGCCTGGTGGGCGAATTCGAGAAGCCCCGCTTCTTCGCCTACAAGCAAAAGCTGTGCGCACACACCCGCAACACCCAGGTTGGCTGCACCGCCTGTGTTGACGTGTGCTCGGCATCGGCCATCCGCTCGGACATCAAGGGGCAGCAGATTGTGGTCAACCCCAGCCTGTGCGTGGGCTGTGGTACCTGCACCACCGTGTGTCCCAGCGGTGCGCTGACCTATGCCTACCCACGCGCCAACGAGCAAGGCACGACGCTCAAGACTCTTTTGTCCATCTATACGCGCTCCGGTGGCAAAAATGCCGCCGTGCTGCTGCATAGCCACGAAGATGGAGCACGGGTACTTGGTGACCTGGGCCGCGCTGCGCGTGTGGACCCCGCCACCCAGGGCGTTCCAGCCCGGGTGTTGCCATTGGCGCTGCACCACAGTGCATCGCTGGGGGTTGACGTATGGCTGAGCGCTGTGGCTTATGGTGCTTCTCAGGTGTGGGTGCTGTTGACCGACGAGGATGCTCCCCAGTACCGCGAAGCTCTGCAAACCCAGATGGACGTGGCGCAGGCCATCCTGAACGGCTTGGGCTATAGCGGCACGCATCTTCGCATCTTGCACGCCCGCGATGCGCGTGACCTGGCTGCATTGGACGCCGACTTGCAGGCCGCTCCGGCACAAGGCGTGGGACATCCCGGCGGCTTTGCCGTGCAGGGCGACAAGCGCTCCACGCTGGAACTGGCGCTGGACCACCTCATCGCACAGGCTCCACTGAAGCCCGCCACGATTGCATTGCCTGCCAAGGGCTCGCCCCTGGGTGCACTGGCCATCAACAAAGTCGCCTGCACCCTGTGCCTGAGCTGCGTCAACGCCTGCCCCTCTTCCGCACTGCAAGACAATCCGCTGGAGCCGCAGCTCAAGTTCATTGAGAAGAACTGCGTGCAGTGCGGCCTGTGTGTCACAACCTGCCCCGAGAATGCACTCACACTGTTGCCCCAACTCAATCTGGGCGCACAGCGCAAAGAGGCAGTGGTCCTCAACGCCATGCAGCCCTATGTGTGTATTCGCTGTAGCAAACCCTTTGGTACGCTCAAGGGCATTGAGGCCATGTTGGGCAAACTGGCCGGTCACGCCATGTTCCAGGGCGCGGCCGCGGACCGTCTGAAAATGTGCGGCGACTGCCGGGTGATCGACATCCATTCGGCCGAAAATGAAGTCCGAATTACCGACATCCGCTAATGGAAATGAACCCTTCAGGAGCATCGACACCACCATGACACAAGCCCCCATTTCCAGCGCCGGCCTTGACGAAGAAACTGCCCGGGCAGAGCTGTATGGGCTGCTAGCCCTCGTGTACTATGCGCCACCTGCTACTGAGTTGATAGCACAATTGCGTGTGGCGGTGACCGAGGCGCCTGCAGCAGGCGGCTTTCTGGAGGAGCCCTGGCGAGCCTTGGTGGGTGTGGCCCGTGCCATGGATGACGCCAGCATCACTGCCGAATACATCACCCTGTTTGGCGGCGTCGGCAAGCCCGAGGTCTACCTGTTTGGTTCGTTCTACCTGAGTGGCTTTCTCAACGAAAAACCACTGGCGGCCTTGCGCACCGATATTGCAGAGTTGGGCCTGGCCCGCGACGACGCCATGTCCGAGACCGAAGACCATATCGCCTACCTGTGCGAGGTGATGCGCTACCTGATAGCGGGCGACGACGTGGCGGTTGCCAATCTCGCCCGCCAGCAGGCATTCTTTTCGACTCACCTGCAACCCTGGGCGCTGCGCATGTGCGACGCTCTGCAAGCGCACCCCAAGGCCCACTTCTACGCGGCGGTGGCCGCCCTGACTCGCGCCTTCGTGGCGGTGGAGGCACAGGGTTTTGACATGCTGGGTTGATAGCAATAGGGTGCATTGAAAATGCCAGCCACGGAAATAGCCGTCACATCAGCAGGCAGTGTTGCGGGCAAAGAGCTGCTGATTCCCACGGGCAAGCAGGGTGTTGCGTTGGGGCATGTTCAGGACTGGGTCACCGCCAAGCTGAAGAGCAAAACCGCGCTGAAAGACATCAGCAAATTGGTTCTTGTCAAGGGTATCAAGCAATGGGTTGTGTACGAGGAAAAGTCCGGTGCCAAGACCGTTCGTACGGTTTTTAAAATTACCTAGCCGCTGTTACAAAGAATTGCTTGTGAAAGCAGCCGACGCATCGCATAGCAGCCAGATTCCAAACACAGCACCCGATGAATCTTCGCCAGTGTCACGGCGGTTGGTGGCATGGATGGTTCCACTGTAACGCTCTAGCAGCCCCACGCTGATCCACAACCCCAGTCCGTTACCGTCGTTCTTGGTGGTAAAAAATGGGCTGAACAGTCGTTCCCGAACGGCGTTGCTCAGACCCTTGCCGGTGTCGCAAACCTCAGCCAGCACGCCCGGACGGCCTTGTGCATCAGGCGTGTCGCGCGTACGCAAGGTCAGTGTGCCTCCGTCCGGCATGGCTTGAATGGCGTTGATCATCAGGTTGATCAGCACTTGCTGCAACTCCTGGCGGTTGATGGGCGCATGCAGGGTGGCGGTTAACTGTCGTTCCACCCGAATCTTTGTACGGGTCATCAGGTGCTCTACCAAAACCAGCGAACTGCTGAGTGCGACGTTCACGTCTACCGCTTCCACGTAGCCCGCGTAGTCGTTGGGGCGGGCGTACTGCAGCAGTTGGGTCACGATCAGGCGCATTCGGTCCACCTGCTGGTCCATCAACTTGAGTTCAGTTTGAACGGGCTCAGCGTACTCGCCCAGAATCTCGCGCACCAGGTCCAGGTTGCCTTGCATCACCGCAATCGGATTGTTGATCTCGTGTGCCACGCTGGCGGTGAGCTGTCCAATGGCCGCCAGCTTTTCTGACTTGACTAATTGTGCTTGCGCTTGTTGCAATGTCTGGTTGCTCAGGGACAGTTCCTGCGTTCGCTCGGCCACGATGGCATCGAGCTCAAAACCCCAACGTTGCAGTACCTGTGTATTTTCCTCAATCACATCCAACAGTTGATCCAGGTGGTTTGCGAGCGCACCCAGTTCGTCGTGCACCCACAATTGCCCAACGCGTGCATTGGGGTCGCCATCTTGGACGCGCTGCATGGTCTGGTTCATACGCTCGACAGGTTGGAAGATGCTGCGGGCCCAGCGCAAGGAGAACCAGGCCGTCAAAACCATTGCAACTGCAAAGATGCCCACAATGAGAGCAAGAATGCCGTACTTTGTCATTCGGTACGGCGTCTCCAGATAACCTACATACAACATGCCCACGCGCTGACCGGCTCCATCCATGAGGGGTTCGTATCCTGATACATACCAGTCGTTGACTACAAACGCGCGGTCCAGCCAGGTCTCGCCACGCTCCAGCACAGCGTCATGCACGGCCTTGGATACGCGGGTGCCTATAGCGCGCTTGTCTTGAAATAGCCGTACGTTGGTGGTGATGCGCACATCGTCCAGAAAAAGGGTGGCCGTGCCAGAACTTCCCAACGGTAGCGATCCATCGGGGTACACAATTTTGTTAATGTGATCAATCAGCGGCAGGTTCTGGTTCAGTAGTACTCCGGCGCGTAACCATGCGAGTATCCGCCCGCTCGCATCGCGTACCGGCGCTGTGGACAGCATGACCAGCGCCTGTTCCTCTTGCGTGCGAGCACTGGGGACGGCGCCTGGGGTGGGGATGAGGGCTATCTGCAGCCGCTCGCCTAAATGTGGTGCCAGTGCCAGCAATTCGGTTTGGCTCAATCGCTGGATGGTTGCCATTGCATCGTCGTTTGCTTGGTCTGTGGGTACGGCGAAGCTGGCAGAGTGTTGCGAGCCACCGCCGGCCTCCCAACTGGCCGTCAGCAGTTGACCTTGAGCGCTGTAGAGGTTGATGAAGTCAAAACCCAGGCGTCGCTGGGCTTGTGTAAGTTGTGCTTGTATTGCCCTGTCGCTTTTGCCGCTAAGTGCCAAAACCAGTCTGTGTGATCCTGCGATGGCTTGCGTGCCCGAGCCGACTTCGTTGAGCACTTGGCCAAAATAACCATGGGCCACGGTCAGATCGCTGCGCACCTTGGTGATAAGTAATCGGTCAAAAGCGGAGTTGCCCCATAGGACCAACGCGGCTACCAGCAGTGGCAGCACCACCACCAGTGGCATCAGTGACAGCACCATCAACTTGTGACGCACCGACAGGTCGTGCCACCGTCGGCGTGATGCTGGCGCAGTGCTCATGGACTGGACCACTCGGCGCAGCGTCGCTCCAGAGTGCGCCGTGATACACCCAGCAGCTCGGCCGCGCGCGTCTTGTCGCCCTGCACCGAGTCCAGCACCGACTGGATATGCTGCTTTTCCAATGTCTGCAAGTTGGTGGCTGTTTGTCCCGTGGGGCTTGAGGGTACGGCGTCACACCATACAACGCCGATACGTTGAGCTCACCCAGTATGAGTGAGCGTTCCACCAGGTTGCGCAACTCCCGGGCATTGCCGGGCCAAGCATATTGCCGCAGGTAGTGCATTTGCGTATCGGTTATCAGCAGCGGTGAAACGCCCTTGCCAGGTACCAAGTGCGTCATGAAGTGCTGCACAAGGTCGGCGATGTCTTCCTGGTGTTCACGCAAGGGCTTGAGCACGATGTCCACCACCTGCAACCGGTAGTAGAGGTCTTTGCGAAAGCGGCCGGCTTCCACCTCATGCTGCAAGGATCGGTTGGTAGCCGCCATGATGCGCACGTTGACGGGCACCAGTTGGGTGCTCCCCACCGGGCGCACACGCAGGTCTTCCACAGCGCGCAGCAAGGCGGCTTGCAGCGGTGGCGGCAACTCGGCCACCTCGTCCAGGAATAGCGTGCCGCCTTGGGCGTAATAAAACAGGCCGTCGTGCGCGGTGGAGGCGCCTGGAAATGCGCCCTTGGCGTGGCCAAACAGGGTGCTCTCCATGCGCTCAGGGGACATCGAGGCGCAGTTGACCGGCACAAACTGGCCACCGGCGCGCGGACTCAGGGCGTGCAGGGCGCGGGCAACGACCTCCTTGCCGGTGCCGGATTCTCCCTGCAGCAGCACCGTGCTGTCCACAGCAGCCACACGGGTCAGAGTTTCCCGCAAGGCACGCATGTAGGCCGAGCTGCCAATCAAGCCGGTGGCACTGCCGGTCTGTCGCGACAGGGTATGGCGCAAGACAAAGTTCTCGCGCTGCAAGCGTGACGACTCGAAGCAGTGCTTGATAGCGTTGAGCATCTGCGGGACCCGAAACGGCTTCAATATGAAGTCTGACGCGCCCGCTCGCAGCGCTTCAATGGCGGTATCAAGGTCTGCAAACGCGGTAATCAATATGACGTGACCGCGGTAGCCGCCTTCACGCAGGGTCTTGAGCCAGCCTACGCCGTTTTGGCCGGGCAGTGCAATGTCCAGAATGATCAGGTCAAAGTGCTGCGCCTGCAGGTGCTGAGCGCCTTCTTCGGCGCTGCCCGCACTGTGCACGGTGCGGCAGCGTGGCACCAGGGTTTTGACCAGAAAGTTGCGCATACCGGGTTCGTCATCCACGATCAGAATCGACCAATCCGGCCAGCCTTCTACTGGTCGTATGGGCGCATTTTCTGGCAAGGGGTGAGTGGTGGAATTGGGCATAAGGCGTTTGAATTCTATCGATAGACCTGAGTAATTTAGTCGGGTAAAAATATATTTGATGCCGACGTATTGGCTAACTTGCCGGTAGCTTACAAGTTGTTGCACGACTGTGTGGCGCCGTGCTGCGACAAGTTGTCGCAGGTATTTGTGCAGTCTGGCGTTTTTGGCGCAGAAGCGACTGCATTTTTTGAGCTATTTTTGGTGGCGCCCTTTGTGGCAAGTATTTTGGTTGGTTTTGATTGTGTGGCACGAATGATGCTGGGGCGCCATGCAAAAACGACGCCCCTACGCGATAGCCGATAAGGGCGATGAATTGCTGGCGGTGGGTGGCATGAGTCGCAAGGGTTTGCCCACTTGTTGATGCACGCGCTTGTTGCTAAATTCCGCGGCAATCGAGCTATGCAGTTTCGTGCATACGAGCGAACCATAAGAGGAGCCCGTTCATGTCTTCATCCCCTTCCAAACTGTCGCGACGCACCCTCTTTGCAGGTGCTGGAACCATGGGTGCGTTGGCTGCCGCGGTGGGCGTGTTGCCTGTTGCGCAGCAGACTGCCCTGACGCCTGTGATCAAGCCGAAGCCTGAACGTGGCGGCGGTTATGAATTAAGTGCACACGTCAAGCAGTACTACAAAACGACGCTGGTCTGATTTCGCTTTCCCCCGGTTTTCGGAGATTCTTATGTTGTTAACAAAAAAATCTGAAACGCTGGGCGCAAGCCAGCGCTCACCCTTTGTGCATAGTCTGCGTCGCGGGTTGGCGCAAGCGCTGCCTACCATGGATCGGCGCGCTTTTTTGCGTCGCTCGGGACTCGGAGTGGGTGTTGGCCTTGCGGCCTCGCAACTCACCTTGGTGAAGAAGGCGCAGGCCGCCGTTCACGATGTGGCGGTGGGCAAAGGCAAGGTCGAAGTCAAGCGCACGGTGTGCACACACTGCTCGGTTGGCTGCGCGGTGGACGCTGTGGTGGAGAACGGAGTCTGGGTGCGCCAGGAGCCGGTCTTTGACTCTCCCATCAACTTGGGGGCGCATTGCGCCAAGGGCGCTGCACTGCGTGAGCATGGCCACGGTGAGTACCGCCTGCGCTATCCCATGAAGCTGGTCAATGGCAAATACGAGCGCATCAGTTGGGACACGGCATTGACCGAGATTAGTGCCAAGCTGTTGGAACTGAAGAAGGCCAGCGGGCCCGACTCAATTTACTGGATTGGCTCCAGCAAGCACAACAACGAGCAGGCGTACTTGATGCGCAAGTTTGTCAGCTTCTGGGGCAGCAACAACTGCGACCACCAGGCGCGCATTTGCCACTCCACCACGGTTGCCGGTGTTGCCAACACCTGGGGCTACGGTGCGATGACCAATTCGTACAACGACATGCAGAACAGCAAGTGCGCCATGTACATCGGCTCCAATGCCGCTGAAGCGCACCCGGTCAGCATGTTGCACATGTTGCATGCCAAAGAGACCGGCACCAAAATGATTGTGGTGGATCCGCGCTTTACCCGCACGGCAGCCAAGTCAGACGAATATGTGCGCATCCGATCCGGCTCGGACATTCCTTTCCTGTTTGGTGTGCTGTACCACGTGTTCAAGAACAACTGGGAAGACAAGCAATACATCAACGACCGCGTCTGGGGCATGGACAAGGTGAAGGAAGAAGTGCTGGCCAAGTGGACGCCGGACAAAGTGGAAGAGGCCTGCGGTGTAAAAGAAGAGCAGGTATTCAAGGTCGCCAAGATGATGAGCGACAACCGGCCCAGTACGCTGGTCTGGTGTATGGGCCAGACGCAGCACACCATTGGCAACGCCATGGTGCGTGCGTCATGCATTCTGCAGTTGGCCTTGGGCAATGTGGGTAAGTCCGGCGGTGGAACCAACATCTTCCGCGGCCACGACAACGTACAGGGCGCCACCGATGTCGGCCCTAACCCCGATTCACTGCCTGGCTACTATGGCATTGTCGAAGGCTCGTGGAAGCATTTTGCCAAGGTCTGGGGTGTGGATTTTGAGTGGATCAAGAAGCAGTTCTCGGCACCCGCCATGATGAGCAAGCCCGGCATCACGGTGTCGCGCTGGATCGATGGTGTGCTTGAGAAGAATGAACTGATTGACCAGGACTCCAACCTGCGCGGCGTGTTTTATTGGGGTCATTCACCCAACTCCCAGACGCGGGGTCTGGAGATGAAGCGCGCCATGGACAAGCTCGATTTGCTGGTCGTAGTGGATCCGTATCCGTCAGCCACGGCGGCCATGGCGGCCATGCCTGGAAAGCCAGAAGACCTGAATCCCAACCGTGCGGTCTACCTGCTGCCCGCAGCCACGCAGTTCGAGACCAGTGGTTCGGTGACCGCATCGAACCGTTCCATCCAGTGGCGCGAAAAAGTGATCGAGCCGTTGTGGGAGAGCCGCAGCGACCACATGATCATGCAGCAGTTTGCCGACCGCCTTGGTTTTGGCAAAGAACTGTCCAAGAACTACAAGATGCAAAAGGTCAAAGGTCTGGATGAACCGGTGCCAGAAGACATCCTGCGCGAGATCAACAAGGGTGTCTGGACCATCGGCTACACCGGGCAAAGCCCTGAGCGCCTCAAGGCCCATATGCGCAACATGAACGCGTTTGACGTCAAGACGCTCAAATGCAAAGGCAAGGTCATCGACAAAGAGACCGGCTATGACATGAGCGGTGACTACTTTGGCTTGCCATGGCCTTGCTATGGCACGGCAGAACTCAAGCACCCGGGTTCCCCCAACCTGTATGACACCTCCAAGCACGTCATGGATGGCGGCGGCAACTTCCGCGCCAATTTTGGTGTCGAGCGTGAGGGCAAGAGTTTGCTGTCCGAAGACGGCTCCCACTCGCTGGGTGCGGACATCACAACGGGATACCCCGAGTTCGACCATGTGCTGCTCAAAAAGCTGGGCTGGTGGGATGATTTGACCGATGTCGAGAAGGCCGCCGCCGAGGGCAAGAACTGGAAGACCGATTTGTCGGGCGGTATACAGCGCGTGGTCATGAAGGTGCACGGTTGCCACCCGTTTGGCAATGCCAAGGCGCGCGCTGTGGTGTGGAATTTCCCGGACCCGATTCCGCAGCACCGTG
>CAIYDK010000568.1 GCA_903924955.1 uncultured beta proteobacterium
ACAGTGCAATGGCAACGCGGGTGTCACTGGCGCCCTTGCCCTGGCTAACACCGCGCTGGCGCATTACCAGCAGCAAGCGACGGTCCTGCGGCTGGCTGTACTTCTTGCTTTGCTTGTGAGGCGTTGGCGGGCCAACCACCTCATAGCCCTCTGGCGGCTTCAGGAGGTGCTCTGGAACCTTCGGCCCGCCGGTTGACCGCCCGCCCTGCGGCTTGTTGCGCTTGTCCTTGTAGCGCCGTCCATGTAGGTCCATGCCGTCCATCTCCTGGACGCCGCACAGAATGCCGATGTTGTGTCCTCGAAGCAGCCCCTCGCGCGCCTTCTGCATGAGCGTGTAGGCCGTTGCATACGAGACGTTCCAGTCCCTTCGCAGCTGCAGGGCTGCCTTGCCCGACGCGCCGTTGGACCACGAGTAATTGACCTTGAGAATTTTGCTCAAAGGTATTTTGTGTCCAGACCACACAGTGTCCGATGTCACCGAGAACCGTTTGCCGCAGCACTTGCACTTCCAGCGCATTTGCGCTGGAGACCAGTAGTGCGTATCGATGGTTCCGCAGTGCGGACAGGGCATCTCTGTCGTGGACCCCCAACGTACCTCGGCCACAAACATCACCGCCTCTTTTTGCGAGAGCTTTTCCAGGTCCTCCAGCCCGAAGTCAACTGCGTCCGTGGACAGGTGAAACGCAGCCGTGCCCGTGCGCCTGCGCAGCGGGTGGCGCCCTGACTTCTTGGACTCGGATACTGGGGCTTCGACAGTCAATGCTTACCCCTGCATCAGGAAGCGCACGTAGTCTTCGGCCTTGGCCAAGGGCTCCGGCGGCGCCGTGGTTGGAAAGTTGATGCCGCGGTACCGCGCGAAACCGGTGAGGGCCGGCTCGGTCAGGGCGTTGACGTGGAAGCGGTCCACGCCATTGACCACCATGGTCGCGGGCAGGATGAGCGCCGGTACTGGGCCGAGCACGTCAGTGCCGTGCAGCGCCCAACAGATGGCGCGCAGAGCCAGGTCGGCAGGGTTCAGCGCCTTGAGTCCATAGGCGAAGCTGGCGCTGTGCTGGCCGATGATGTCTTCATCGAACACGGCGGCGTAGGTGCCCCGCTTCTTGCCATTCTGCGAGATTTCCGCTCTGGCCAGTTCCACGCACTTGGAGCCCACGCTGGAGCGCTCGATGACGATGCACAGCTTTGTCGCCCACGCGCAGCGTTTGTCCGGCTCTGGGGACGGCGGTGCCTGGTCGGCACGGTACAGGACACGGGTCAGGGCGCGCGCTACCAGGTCCCACAGGCTGGCGGACCAACGCGGGTACCCGCAAACCGCATCGGGGGCCACTTCGCCAACACCTTTGAGCGACATGGCCACGAGGTAGTCAGCCACGGCCTCCTTCTTGGCATAGGCGATATCGAGCACGACCAACTGGTTGCCAGCGTTGCGTGTGGCCAGTGAGCCGGCGTGGATGAATACTTTAAGCATCAGGCCACCTCCACCAGCCAGGTTTGCGCGTAGGACGCATGCTCGATGCGCTCGTAGCCAGCGATGCGCATTTGGCCGCCCTTCATGCTCAGCAGTTGGGCGTCGTCAAGCTCTGGCAAGACGTCGGTGGACGTGGCCACGCTATCGCGAAGCTGCGCGCGCACCACACAACGGCCAAGCTCGGGGTCGCGCCACTCGCAAACGCTGAGCTCGCCGAGGGTGCCCGGCTGCGCCAGGCACTGCGCACGCGGCAGATTGCGTCCTTTCAGACGCATGGGTCTCACTTTTACTCGCATATCTTGTGTCCTCTGCTTCAAAAACCAATCTTTTAGGTCCAACCCCGTTTAGGCAGTCATCCGTCAATTTTTTATACATGAATCAAATTCGATGTATCAAGGCTTGACGCCCTAAAACCCCCTACCATCCATGCATCAAAACTGATGCATGGAAGCGCAAATTGAAGCCGCGTGATTTCTACGAGGCTCGGGCTAAGTCACTGATAAAAGACCTGCGCGAGTCAAAAGGTGTGTCCTACAAGGAACTCGCACGCAGGTTGGAGGCCTACGGCGTGTTTGTGGACGACCGAGTACTGATTAAC
>CAIYDK010000569.1 GCA_903924955.1 uncultured beta proteobacterium
CATCAACGGCAAGACCTTTGAGTTTGACGATTTACCGACCCTGAAGAAAACCGAGAAGCACGACATTGATGTGGTGATAGACCGCATCAAGGTGCGGGCCGTGCCGAATCAAACCCCGGCCACCGAAGACTACGCTGCCAGCGTTGCAGCAAGAACCGACTACGACAACCTCAAACAACGCCTCGCCGAGAGCTTCGAAGCCGCCCTGCGCTTGGCCAATGGTCGCGCTATCGCACTGGAGATGGATGGCGGTAATATCGAAAATGATAGCACCTCACGCACTTTTGACGGGGGCTACAACCCAAAAGAGCATTTATTCAACGCCAAGTTTGCTTGTCCTGTTTGCAGCCACTCCATCAGCGAGCTGGAGCCGCGCCTGTTCTCATTCAACTCGCCCGTGGGCGCCTGCCCCACATGCGACGGCCTGGGCGTCCAAGAGTTTTTTGACCCGGCACGGGTGGTGGCCTTCCCGTCGCTGAGCCTGGCCAGTGGCGCCATCAAGGGCTGGGACCGGCGCAATGGCTACTACTTCTCCCTGCTGGAGAGTCTGGCCAAGCACTACAAGTTCGATATTGATGCGGCGTTCGAGTCGCTACCCGAGGCCGTGCAGCAGGCTATTTTGCAGGGTTCCGGCGAAGAAGAAATCAAGTTTAGCTATGTGATGGACTCCGGAGCCTCGCAGGGCAAGAAGTTGAGCAAGAAGCACCCTTTCGAGGGCATCCTGCCCAACATGGCGCGACGCTACCGCGAGACCGATTCCACCCTGGTGCGCGAAGACCTGGCGCGTTACCGCAGCACCCAGCATTGCCAGTCCTGCAACGGTTCGCGACTGCGGCTCGAAGCCCGCCACGTCAAGATTGGCGAAGGCACGCAGGCGCGTGCCATTTTCGAGGTCAGCCGCGCCACGCTGCGCGAAAGTTACGCCTATTTTCAGACCCTGACCATGCACGGCGCCAAGGGCGACATTGCCGCCAAAGTGGTTCGCGAGATCGGCCTGCGCCTGAAATTTCTGAACGACGTGGGCCTGAACTACCTGAGCCTGGACCGCAGCGCCGAAACTCTCTCAGGTGGCGAGAGCCAGCGCATCCGTCTGGCCAGCCAGATTGGCTCGGGCCTGACCGGCGTGATGTATGTGCTCGACGAGCCCAGCATCGGCCTGCACCAGCGCGACAACGACCGCCTGATCGAGACCCTCAAACACCTGCGCGACATTGGCAACAGCGTACTGGTGGTGGAGCATGACGAGGACATGATGCGCGCGGCCGACCACATCATTGACATGGGGCTGGGCGCAGGCATTCATGGCGGACGCGTCATTGCGCAGGGCGACTTTGAAGCCGTCAAGGCCAACACCCAATCGCTCACCGGCCAGTACCTGGCACAGACGCTGAAGATTGCCGTGCCGGGCAAACGCACACCTTGGCTGCCCACGGTGCAAATGCAACCCTACAAGCCTGCCGACAAAACGCAACGCTACGCACCCAGCCCGGCCGCCGTGCGCCGTGCCGAGCGTGAAGCGCACCACCTGGCCACACAGGGCGCGCTGCAAAGCCTGCGCGTCGTGGATGCCACAGGGCACAACTTGAAGAACGTGAGCGTGGACTTTCCCGTGGGCCTGTTCACCTGCGTGACCGGTGTGTCGGGCTCGGGCAAATCGACCCTGGTGAATGACACGCTGTACGCCGCCGTGGCCCGCACCATTTACAGGGCCCATGACGAACCCGCCGCTCACGCGGCTATTGAAGGCATCGAGCATTTCGACAAGGTCATCAACGTGGACCAGTCGCCCATTGGCCGCACACCACGCTCCAACCCGGCCACCTACACAGGGCTGTTCACGCCCATTCGCGAACTGATGGCCGAGGTGCCCACAGCCCGCGAGCGCGGCTACGGCCCCGGACGCTTCAGCTTCAACGTGGCCGGGGGCCGCTGCGAGGCCTGTCAGGGCGACGGCATGGTCAAGGTGGAGATGCATTTTCTGCCCGATGTGTACGTACCCTGCGACGTGTGTTCCGGTCAACGCTACAACCGCGAAACACTGGAGGTGCTCTACAAGGGCAAAAATATTGCGCAGATTCTGGGCCTCACCGTCGAGGCGGCTTTTGAGTTCTTACACGCCGTGCCCACCATCGCCCGCAAGCTGCAAACCCTGCTGGACGTGGGCCTGAGTTACATCAAGCTGGGGCAGGCTGCGACCACGCTGTCGGGTGGCGAGGCGCAGCGCGTCAAGCTGGCACTGGAACTGAGCAAGCGGGACACCGGACGCACGCTCTACATTCTGGATGAGCCCACCACCGGGCTGCACTTTGCTGACATTGATTTACTGCTCAAGGTGCTGCACCAGCTGCGCGATGCGGGTAACACCATTGTGGTCATCGAGCACAACCTGGACGTGATCAAGACCGCCGACTGGCTGATCGATATGGGTCCCGAGGGTGGTTCGGGCGGTGGAACGGTGCTGGGGGTGGGCACGCCGGAAGACATTGCGGCCAATCCAGACAGCCATACCGGGCGCTATTTGAGAAGGCTTTTACCCCTGTAGCCCCCGCCTAGTATGCGCTGGAAGCTACATTTTCGATAGCACTCCTTCGCCGTGGTCTTCCGGCCTATCTGAGCCCACCTACGGCAATCCTTTCGTCGGTAGACTCACTGAATATCACCGATTTGCGTTGCAGCAAACCCACTGTCACGATCGTCATCGTCATCGAAATTCGACTTCGGCAAGTTAAATTTGACCGCAGGCGCAGTCTGTTTGGTCGCTGTAGTGTGCAACTTCTCTGTGACTACCGGTAAAGCTTCGACTGGAGACGTCACGGATGACCAGAAAGCCGGTGCCGGCAGTTTTCCATGCGGGTAACCACAGCCGGGTGCGAACTTCCAGACAAAAAGAAAATCAGAGTCCACTGTAGTCTTGTCAAATAAGTGGATTTCTTTGAGTAGTTCACTCTGCACCTCAGGTGCATAGCGCATCAAGCCGTCGTGCCACTTCAAAACCACCAACTGGATCAGCACCGACTCCGGACTGCCGGGACGCGAGATGGGTGAAACTTCGCAACCAATTAGCTGGGAAGGAATGCCATTGCGGCGCAATATCCCACTCAGGGAGAGTCGAATCATTTCACGCTGCTTGTCAACGCTCTTGACCTGCGTGCCGACAGGCTCGACCGCCACCTTCGGTTTCGTTTCATCACCCATTGTCTGACCGGTTCGGCCGAAGCCAAGAAATTCAAACATGTTTGTCTCTCCGTAAAGGTGACAGCAATGCGCGTGCTCAGTGTAACTCCGTCG
>CAIYDK010000570.1 GCA_903924955.1 uncultured beta proteobacterium
CAGCAACGCAACATCACGGAGGGGCTGAAAACCCGGTTGACGCCTTACCGGGGTAAGAATTTTGCCGCCATCCTAGACCCGGTGCGTATGGGCGGTTTGATGCGAGCCATCAAGGGTTACAAGGGTGGACCGGTTGTCCGTACGGCGTTGCAGCTAACACCCTTGCTCTACCAAAGGCCGGGTAATCTCCGCATGATGGAATGGGCAGAGCTTGATCTGGACGCAGCGCTGTGGACTATTCCGAGCATGAAGATGAAGCGCACCGTTCAGGGTAAAGAGCAAGGCGAAGCCCACACCGTGCCATTGCCCACGCAAGCCGTGGCGCTACTGCGCAGCATTCACCCACTGACCGGGCATGGTCGCTACGTGTTCCCCGGTGAGCGCAGCCACGACCGGCCACTGTCTGACAATTCGGTACGCAGTGCCTTGTACTCTCTGGGCTTTGGCAAAGAACAATCCTGGCACGGTTTCCGGGCCAGCGCACGCACGATGCTGGTCGATGAATTGAACATTGACTACAACGTCATAGAGGCCAACCTAGCCCATGCGGTGAAGGATGCGAACGGCACCAGTTACAACCGCACCAAGTACATGACCCAGCGGTTTGAAATGATCCAGCAATGGGCCGATTACTTGGATAAGCTGGCACGCGGTGCTGAAGTGATCCCGTTCAAAGCGGCATAGCAGTCTTCAGCTACGTCTAGCTATCGGCCGATTCCCACTGGTGACGACTGGGTCAACCCACCCGGCGGCATTAACTTTTCACCTCACGTAAGCTTTAGGAAACACATGGCAAGAAACGAAAAGATTGGCCGCAGGGCCTCTAAGGAAGACCGTGCATTCGCGGCGGGCTTGGTTGCCTCCTACTTTCGTGCGCTATCCAGTCCTGGTAGTTGCTATTGCATGAATCCCGAGGATGAACCGGAATTTCAGGTATTCATTGACGGGACTGACGTTGAGCCGCTTTTAGAGGCATTGCAAGACTTCGCTGAACATGGAACGTTTGCCTTGATGAATGACGGGCAACCACTCTTTATGCGCATGGATTTCAGCGCACTACGGTCTTCAGGGATGACGTATGAAAAAGCCATTGCCGCACTCGCAGAAAAACACAAAACGTCCGAAAGCACGATAACGCGGATGGTGCGCCGTACTGTCAAAAACGTGACACCGATTGACGGTGATTTTAAAAGGTAATTTTGGAATACTGACCCCAATCGCTAGCAGCCGCTAGCGAGAAACATAAAGGGGTAAGTAATGGAAATTTTGAGACTACCAGACGTTAAGCGAGTATTGGGGCACCGGGCGGACGCAAGCGTTTACAACGCTATCCGCGCCGGGTTATTCACCACCGGGGTAGCCATCGGACAACGTGCAAAAGGCTGGCCAGACTATGAGGCGCAGGCCATTGCCACGGCCCGCGTGGCAGGCAAGACTGATGCGGATATTCGCGAGCTGGTGACAGCCCTGCACGCAAAGCGCACCGAGGTTTTCGAGGTGGTAACGCAATGACCCAGTCCCACAAAAGCGAATGCCCGGCAGCAACCGGGCAAGACGCAGAAAACCAAAAGACTAACAAACTGAATTCTGCCACTGACGGCACCTCAGAGCAAGAGTTTCTTGCGGCAATTGAAGCGGCTGGCCTGACACCCCCATACGAAATTATTGCCGATGGCCAGATACATCGGTTTAGTTCTAGCGGCAAAGTTGACGATGATGCAGGCTGGTATGTGCTGCACGTCGACGGTGTGGCGGCAGGTGTATTTGGTTGCTGGCTGGCAGGCCTCAAATCGCACTGGTGCAGCAAGTCCACCAGCGAGCTCACGCAGGCAGAGCTTGTTGCCTACCAGGACCGGGTGCAGTCCCTGAAAGCCCTGCGCGATAGCGAAGCGGCAAAGCGCCATGCATCGGCGGCTGTGGCGGCAGCCAATTTGTTCGAGGCGGCGACCCCCTGCATCAGCCACCCGTATCTGACCACCAAGGGTGTGCAGGCCTATGGGATCAGCCAAGCGGGTGAGAACTTGCTGATTCCTTTATGTGACTCGACAGGCACACTGCACAGTCTTCAAACCATCACACCGGATGGAGACAAGCGGTTTCTAACTGGCGGTAGAGTGAAGGGGTGCTTTCACGGATTAAGGGGGGCAGCAGGCGCGCTGCTCATTTGTGAGGGATATGCAACTGGTGCGAGCCTATATGAGGCAACGGGCTACGCGGTGGCGGTGGCCTTTAATGCTGGTAATCTAGAAATGGTGGCGCTGGACTTGCGCGCCCAGTATCCTGACGTGAGGATTGTCATAGCAGCCGACGATGACTATCAGACCGAAGGTAACCCAGGTATGACCAAGGCTCGGGCTGCAGTTGCGGCGGTTGGTGGCTATCTGGCAGTACCTGAGTTTGGAGCCAACCGGCCAGAGAAGGCAACCGACTTCAACGACCTACACCAGCTCTCGGGGTTGGATGAAGTCAAGCGCTGTATTGACGCTGCTCTCAGGTCTGTGCCTGCTATCGCCAGTAATGCGTTGTCTACCGTCTCATTGGAAGATGCCCTTGCCGACAACCATCGCAATGCACCTCGCCCTGATCCCGCATGCCTTTATGGGTTGGTGGGGGATATAGCCCAAGCGGGCAGCAACAACACGGAAGCCAATCCCTACGCTGTTGCAGCCTCCGCGCTAGCCTATGTGGGTGCTGCGCTGGGGCGAGGGCCATACTTTCCCATCGGCGACGACTGTAACCACGCGCGTCTATTTCTGGTTCATGTGGGCAGATCCAGTCGTGGGCGCAAGGGCACCGCCAAGAAGCTCATCAAGCGCATCCACAACGCTTTGAAGGCGATGGATGGGTTGCTGGCACCCCAGTTTCATAGCGGTGGACTGTCAACCCGCGAAGGTCTGGCGCTGATGATCCATGATGGCTATAGGGACGGTAAGACCGAAGTTCCTGCGATTGACGACAAGCGCCTATTGGTAGTTGAGTCGGAGTTTTCTAATGTACTGCACCAGAGCAAACGTGACGGCAA
>CAIYDK010000571.1 GCA_903924955.1 uncultured beta proteobacterium
CCCACAGTTCGCAGCGCGCAGCGGCCTCCAGTGCAATGCCGAAGCGTGCGCGAATCAGCGCGTCCAGTGCAGCGTCTTTGACAAAGTGCTGCCTGGCGGTCAGCTCTTCAAACCAGAAGTGGAGGATGTCTTGGGGAGTCAGGAGTAAATTATGCCTCTAGCCCCCGTGCAATGTGCGTAGGCAGCTATAAAAATAGTAGCAATTCAAGATTTGTGCCATGGTGAAGAGCAGTTACTTTCCCCAACTATCCTTCAACCCCACCGCCAGATTAAACACCGGCTTGATTCCTCGCACGTGATCCAACCGATCCGCCACAAAGTAGCCATGCCGCTCAAACTGAAACTTTTGGTCCGGCAACGCGTTGGCGAGTGACGGCTCCACAATCGCAGTCACTACTTTCAGGCTGTTCGGGTTCAGGTTCTCGATAAAGTCCTTGCCACCCGCGTCGGGCTGGGCGTCCAGAAACAGGCGGTCGTAC
This sequence comes from uncultured beta proteobacterium, assembly GCA_903924955.1. Lineage (GTDB taxonomy): Bacteria > Pseudomonadota > Gammaproteobacteria > Burkholderiales > Burkholderiaceae_C > Allorhodoferax. The sequence goes on from CAIYDK010000571.1 coordinate 480, forward strand.
ATGCGCACTTCGGCATTCACACCATTGGCCACGCCCACCCAGGTGATGGCGGCTTTGACCTTGACGGTTTCGCTGCCGGGGGTACCGCTCTTGGTGTCGGGCACCAGGTTGGCCAGCACGTCGGTGATGACGCCGTCCATGTCTTTGATGCATCCGGTGCATTCGATAACGTACCCGCCCTTCAGGCGCACCTTGTTGCCGGGGAATAGACGTTTGTAGCCTTTGGGGGGAACTTCTTCAAAATCTTCGCGGTCAATCCACACTTCTTTGCCGATGGTGAAGTGGCGTGCGGGTGGTGGTTCCGTGCCCTCGGGTGGGTGCGGTAGAGCGGGTTGAGTACAGGGTTCCAGATGCCCTGTTCCCATGACTTCGTCCCAGTTGGTCAGCGTGAGTTTGACCGGGTTCAGCACCGCCATGCCGCGGTGGGCTACTGTCTCCAGGTCTTCGCGCAGGCAGCCTTCCAGGGTGCTGTAGTCGATCCAGCTGTCGCTTTTGGTCACACCAATGCGGTCGGCAAACATTTGCAGGCTGGCAGGCGTGTAGCCCCGGCGGCGTAGGCCGACTATGGTTGGCATGCGGGGGTCGTCCCAGCCGTTGACCTTGTGGTCATACACCAGTTGCGCCAGTTTGCGCTTGCTGGTGATGACGTAGGTGAGGTTCAGTCGGGCAAACTCGTATTGCTTGGGCGCGGGGGCTGCCAGCAGGCCCCCCTCGCACAGGCGGTCCATCAGCCAGTCGTAAAACGGGCGCTGGTCTTCAAACTCCAACGTACAAATGGAGTGCGTAATTTGCTCCAGCGCGTCCTCAATGGGGTGTGCAAAGGTGTACATGGGGTAGATGCACCATTTGTCGCCCGTGTTGTGGTGTGTAGCGCGGCGTATGCGGTAGATGGCCGGGTCGCGCATGTTGATGTTGGGGCTGGCCATGTCGATTTTGGCGCGCAGAACCATGGCCCCGTCTTCATGTCGGCCGTCGCGCATTTCACGGAAGATGCGCAGGTTCTCAGCCGCGGTGCGACTTCGAAAAGGGCTGTCCACGCCGGGTTTGCCGAAGTCGCCCCGGCTCGAACGCATTTCTTCGGCAGTTTGTTCGTCCACATAGGCGTGGCCGGTTTCAATCAAATACTCCGCGGCGCGGTACATGAAGCCAAAGTAATCGCTGGCCTGGTAGGGTTCAGCGTCCGCGCTTGCGTTCCAGTCAAAGCCGAGCCATTTGATGGCATCCCGAATCGAGGTGACGTATTCGAGGTCTTCCTTTTCGGGGTTGGTGTCGTCAAAGCGCAGGTGGCACACGCCGCCGTAGTCACGCGCCAGACCAAAGTTGATGCAGATGCTTTTGGCGTGACCGATGTGCAGATAGCCATTGGGTTCGGGTGGAAAGCGGGTGCGGATTTTGGCGGGGTCGGGCTGGCCCGCGGCGTGGTGCGCGGCGTCCCCTGGGCTGCCGGCCCAGCGGCGGGTCGCGTAAGTGCCTTTTCCCAGATCAGACTCGATGATCTGGCGCAAAAAGTTGCTGACTTTCGGTGCGTCCGCAGAGGCAGATGGCCCGCTGGCTATGGGTTTTGGGTTGATTGGGGTCGATGAGCTCATGCATTCGATTCTATGCGCCCAAATAAAAAAGGCGCACCGGTAAAAGTGCGCCTTTTTGGTTGGCAACCAGCGTTGCCAACGCGATGCTGCTGATTAGCGAATAACAGCCAGTTTGGTCAGCTTGCCGCCGCGAACGGTTTGAAGAGTCAAAGCGCCATTCTTGATGTCACCCTTTTCGTCAAACGTTATATTTCCCGTCACACCTTGGTAGTCTTTGGTGGCAGCCAGCACGGGCAGGTATTTGGCCGGGTCAGAAGAACCGGCCTTGACCATGGCCGCAACCATCAGCTTCACGCCGTCGTAGACGTATGGAGCGTACACCTGTACTTCAGCGCCGAACTTGGCCTTGAACTTGGCTTTGAACTCGGTCTGGACTTTTTCGTATGTGCTACCTGCTTCTACGCCGCCGGCTTCCGCGCAATAGACTTGGTTGTCAGCGATGGCGTCACCGCCGAGCTTGATCAGCTCGGTGGAGCAGATGCCGTCGCCGCCCATGAACTTGGCGTTGATACCCAGAGATTTCATCTGGCGCAACATGGGGCCTGCAACCGCGTCCATACCGCCGAAGAACACCACATCAGCCTTCTTGCCCTTAATGGTGGTCAAGATGGAGTTGAAATCGGTCGCTTTATCGGTGGTGAATTCTTTTGCCACCACGGTGCCGCCAGCGGCAACCACAGCTTTAGAGAACTCTTCTGCAACGCCCTGACCATATGCGGTACGGTCGTCGATCACCGCAATGGCCTTGCCTTTGAGTTCTTTGACCGCGTAACGGCCCAATGTGCCGCCGAGTTGGGCATCGTCAGCCACCAGACGGAAGGCCGTCTTGAAGCCCTGACGGGTGTACTTGGGGTTGGTCGCCGATGGGGAAACCTGGGGAATGCCAGCATCGCTGTACAGCTTGGAAGCGGGGATGGTGGTACCGGAGTTCAGGTGACCGACCACGCCGACGACCTTGGCGTCAACCAGCTTTTGGGCAACAGCAGTGCCTTGCTTGGGGTCCGCAGCGTCGTCTTCAGTCATCAGCTTGAGGGTGACCTTTGCGCCACCGATGGTGACACCGGCTGCATTGAGTTCTTCAACGGCCATCTTGGCACCGTTCTCGTTGTCTTTACCCAGGTGGGCGATAGCGCCGCTGGTTGGGCCAACGTGGGCGATCGTGACAACGGTTTGGGCAGAGGCAAAGCCAGCAGACAGGGCAACAATCGCAGCCGCAACAACATTCAACTTCATATTTTCTCCAGTAAAAAGAAGATGTGGACACAAAGTGCCACTGCCCACACGATAGCGCATCTGCGAGCCAAAATGCCTAGGGAAGCTACCAATATCAGGCAGTTATCAAAATGGCTAATGTTGAATAAGAAACTCTAATAAATAGCCGCCCTGCGATGGTGCAGCGCATGAGGGTATGCACTAAATCAGTGTGGCTGCGAATCCGTTGATAGCTGTCACATCGGACGCCAGCGCGGTGTAGGGCAGGCTTTCGCGGCCGAGGAGTTCAAGCATGCCGCGGTCGATGTTGCGGGCCTGTTCTTCGTCCTGGAAGCGACCGGTGCGGATGTACTTGCGGTCGCCCCGTTCCACGAAGACATTGATGTTGTTGCACTGGTTGTACCACTCCAGAATCTGCTTGCGGGTCTTTTCAATGTCGCAGATGTTGTCGAGGTAGTTTTCGTTGTAGTACAAGACCTGGGGCAAAGAACATTCGGTAATCAAAAACTGCACTTGCCCGTCGAGCAGGCTGAGCATTTCAAACTGGCGTTGAGCGATGAAGTACTGGTTTTTCAGCACTTCAAAGTTTTGCTGCCATACCAGTGACTTTGCAAAGTCGGGGATGACTTCAATGGTCTTTTCGCGCAGCTTCAGGAAGACGATGATGGCCGAGGTGATGAGGGACTTGTCGCAGCCCGGCCCGCCAATGATGTTGATCACCCGCGTGGGGTAAAGCCTCATTTTGCTTTCGGGCAGATGGTTGGCAACAGAGGTGTATTGAATCGACATATGTTTGTGCCTCGCTTGTCGTTGGGGTTGCGCTACCGGTGCACTTTACATCGCCTTGAACAGGTGGGCGTAAAGCCGGCTTACAGTGAATTTTTCTTTTAGTCCGCGCAAGGACACGGATGTCTTGCCCGCTTCATCGCGGGTGACGGACTCGATGGCGAGCGCGCGCACCACAGTGCCGCGGTGGATTTGCCAAAAGACTTTTGTGTCGAGCTGGTCCAACAACTCTTTGAGCGGCGTGCGAATCAGGTATTCGCGATCAAAGGTCAGCACCCGCACGTATTTATCGGCGGCTTCGAAGCACAGCACGTCGTCCACCGGCACCATGCGGATGCTGTTGCCAACGCTGGCCTGAATGACCGTTAACGGGGTAATGCCCGTCACCGCACCGGTGGCGCCCAATAACCCCCGTAATTGGCTCAATGTTGCTTCAAAATTAATAGCGCTCTGCGCAGGTTTGGCGAGGGCTAGCTGTAGTTTCCCTATAGTTTTTTGCAGCCGTGGGGCTTGCAGGGGCTTGAGCAGGTAGTCCACCGCCTGGGCTTCAAACGCCTGCACGGCATACTGGTCGTAGGCGGTCACAAATACCAGGGCCGGAAATGCTTTGCCGGTTTGGGGCCACTGCTCGGCCAACTCGGCCGCGGCCTCAAGCCCGTCCATGCCGGGCATGCGGATATCGAAGAACAGCACGTCGGGTTGCAGCGCCAATGCCTGTCGCACGGCGGAAACGCCATCACCCACGCTGGCGACGATCTGGAGCGCCGGCCAGGCCCGGGCCAACTCAATTTGCAATGCCATTGCCAGCAGGGGTTCGTCTTCGGCAATCAGGGCGGTGGGTGCATTGGTGCTCATGATTGATAGGGAAAACGGACGGTAGCCCTCGTACCACCTGCGTGAGGTGCTACAAATTCAATAGTACCGCTGGATCCGTAGACGGCTTCAAGGCGTTCGCGTATTTGCTGTACACCAAAGCCCTTGTCAGGCAAAGCGGGGTGGGTAAACGAGGGGTCGGTCGGGTCAAATCCCAGGCCGGTGTCGACGACTTCCAGCACCATGGTGTTGCCGTCGCACCGGGCGCTGATGGTCAGGCTGCCACCTTCGACTTTGGGCTCCAGCCCATGCTGGATGCTGTTTTCCACCAGGGGCTGCAGCAGCAGCGTTGGTACGCTGTGTTGGGCCAGCTCAGTGGGCAGGTCCAGCGTGTAGCGCAACCGTGGCCCCATGCGCACGGTCATCAGTTCCAGGTAATCATGCAGGCGGTCAAACTCGCGCTGCAGCGGATGGCTGCTGGCGCGGGATGCGCTCAGGGTGGCGCGCAGGTAGGCAATGATGTGGTCCAGCATGTCCTGGGCGCGGGGCGCATCGATGGCGATCAGCATGCGCAGGTTGGCCAGCGTGTTGAACAGCATGTGAGGCTCCAGTTGGGCCTCCAGCAGCTTGAGACGGGCCTCGGTGGCCAGGCGGGTTGCCTGGTCGACTTTCTCCGTAAGGACCTCACTTTTTCTGGCGCTGTAGAAGTAGAAGGTGATGATGATGCCGATTACGGCTGACAGCAGTGCGGACAGGAATAATTGCTGCTGTGAAGCCTCGGCCCACGTTGACCAGCCAAACCACCGGTCTGCCAGGGTGGTGCCAATTCCATAACCCAGCGCAATGCCCACCATCGGGAATATCTTGCCCCAGAGGCCGGTGGGCCAACCGTTTTCGCGTGCCGAGGGGAGCAGCAAGCGCCCGAAGTCAATGATCAGCCAGGTGGTCCACCCAATGAGAAGGGAGTAAACCAGCGGGGGTTCATAGGCCCGGTCCGGCCTGAAGGCGTAGTGCAAACCAGCAATGGTCAGGCAAAAGGCGGTGGTCTCCAGGAAGTGCCGCAGCTTGACGATCCAGTCGATCTTCATGGTGGGTTGCCACTGCCCTGTTGGCGTTGCAGATGGTCACGTTCCTTTTGTACCATGCGCTCGCGCAAGTCGCTGCCGGCGCCTGCCAGCCACACTGACGCGCCGTGCAGAACCAGTCCCAGGCCCCAGCCCAACATGGGCTTGACGGACCAGCTGCGATGACCCCATCCGTACTCGGAAATCGCAAATATCAGCAAGTTAACGCTAAGGAACAACGCCGCATGCAAGTACCAGCCTAGTTTGGCGCCGGCGCGCTTGCGGGCAAGGCGGTCCAGTTCTTTGGGTGACATCGGGGTGCTGGTTTGCATAGTGGATTGGATTCTAGGACAGCAAAAAATCAGGCCGCTTGCAAGGCGTTGGCTTGTTGCATGGCAATGCGCCACAGCCGTGCGGTACGTGCCAGCAACACACCGCTAAAGACGCCATAGAGGGTGCTGATGGTCAGTGCGAAGTTGACATCCCGGGCCAAGGCGGGTTGCATGCTCAGGCTGACACCGACTGCGTACTTGGTGATGAATATGCCCATGAACAATGCCAGCGGCACCATGCTGCCCGGCAGCTGAAAGCGGCGGTTGGTGGCGTCATACTGAATGGCATTTGATGACAGCAATTGGATGCTGGCGGCAAAGGCCACTGCCGCGCCGCCCAGCCAGCCCAAAATGGCCAGGGGTGAGTCGCCAAAAGCCGAAGTCACTCCGTAGAGCGACAGGCAGGTGAGGGCCAGCGGTGCAATGGTCGCCCGAGTCAGACCCACGCGGCGCGGCAGCATCTGCTGCATGCCCAGCCACAGCAGGGCGATAAACAGAACGAAAACCCATTTCGGGGTGCCAGACAAAATTTGCATCAACATGGTAAATATTCCTTGGTTGGTCAGTGATGCCTGTACTGTGACGGCCATCAGCTTCAAGGAAAACCGTTTTGCGACGGGACAGTGGCCAGACGTCGCCAAATGCCTGTCATGCGCGCCAAATGCAGCGCCCGGAATCAGCTTTTGTCGCTATCAATAGCGCACCAGGCTGCGGTACACCAGCTTGGTGCTGCCCTCGGCGGGTACGCTGATCTTCCAGACGGCGGTGTTACTGGAGCCCTTGGTGAAAGGGTGGCTCTCGCTCAGCACCTGCCAGTCGCCGGGCATGGGTTCCTGCACGGTTACCGTCACAGCCTCTTTTTTTGCATTTTTGAGCAGCACTTCATAGGCACTCTCAAACATATAGTTGTACTTGCCACTGCCGCCAAGCTTCTTGAAGTCGGTCTGCTTCTTGTCGGCGGTCACATCAAAGGCGTCACCCAGTTTGAGGCGGACTTTTTCATTCTTGGGGGTGTGGTCCACCCGGTCTTCGCCGATAAACTGTGCGTTGCCAGCGCCATCCTTCTTGTAGACACGGATGGTGCCCTTGGGCAGCGGCATACCCAAATGCGCGCTTTCCTTGTTGTCAAACTCGATGAACACGCCCACCTTGATTTTCTGACCCAGTTCGCCGTAGCTGCCCTGGTAGTAGTAATCGTTGCCTTTGAGCAATAGTTCTTTGCGTGCCGGCACGCCAGCTGCACTCAGCAGAGTGACTTGTTTGGTCTGGTTCTCGGCAATGGTGGTGGGGCGACCCAGCGTGTAAAGGTGGTATTCAAAAAGAGACTCTTCGGCCATATCCCTGCTGGCTTTGGCCGCGGGTGCAGGCGCCATGGACATGGGGCGAACACTGCCTTGCATCGCGGGTGCAACCTGGTTGACGTCACCTGCAACCAACTGCAGCTTTGCATTGCGGTAGGTCGCGCCGCTGGTGTTGGTAAGCGTCACCCAGCCCGACATATCGAGTTTGTCATCGCTGGCGTTGAGTTCCATGACATAGTCCGCCTTCCAGGCCAGGCCGCCGGTCAGGTAGCTCAGCTCCACATCCTGTTGCGTGCTGCCGGCGTTGTCCAGCGACATGACCAGGGTGGGGCGGTCGCGCAGGTTGGGCGGCACATCGCCGTAGACGATGCGCCCGGGGATGCCAGTCTCAATGCGTTGGCCGATTTTCAGAACCACTCCGTTGTTGGCCGACAGGACCTGCGCCTGTTCGGTCGTTTCCACCCCTGTAGCCGCGTTGGTTCGAATGATGCTCACCGTGCGGTCGACGTATTTTTCCAGCAACTTTTGCGGCGTCAGCAGGTCAAAGTCAAAGTTTTGCTCCAGCACCGACAGACTGCCCGGCCCACTGACACTGCGCAGCAAGGCGGTCTCCGGTCGCATGCGGGCGCTGACGTC
>CAIYDK010000572.1 GCA_903924955.1 uncultured beta proteobacterium
AACCAGACCATTCCCACTGCCATGGCGCAGGACTTCACCACCTACAAGGACGGTCAGACTGCGCTGGCCTTGCACGTGGTGCAGGGCGAGCGCGACATGGTGGCTGACTGCCGTAGCCTGGCTCGTTTCGAGCTGCGTGGCATTCCGCCAATGGCTGCAGGTGCCGCCCGCATTCGTGTCACTTTCACCGTCGACGCTGATGGCCTGTTGAATGTAGCGGCGCACGAGCAGGTCAGTGGCGTGCAGGCCGACATCAACGTCAAGCCGTCCTACGGGCTGGGCGATGCCCAAATCGCGCAAATGCTGCAAGACAGTTTTGCCACCGCCGAGCAGGACATTCGCACCCGCGCCGTTGTCGAGGCGCAGGTCGATGCCGACCGACTGCTGCTGGCCATTCACAGTGCGCTGGATGCGGATGCAGATCTGTTGGACGCGCTGGAGCGTGACAACATTGATGCCGCCATGGCAGCACTTTCCCTTGGCCGAACCAGCACCGACGCCGCCCAGATCGAGGCGTTGAGCAAGGCATTGGCGCAAGCCACTGAATCCTTCGCCGCCCAGCGGATGAATCGCGGCATTGCCCATGCGCTGGCAGGCAAGAACATTGCGTCGATATGAAAGCTGCCTAAATTATGCCAATCATCAAAATTCTGCCGCATCCCGAATACTGCCCACAAGGGGCCGAAATAACGGCCACGCCGGGTACGTCCATTTGCGAGGCACTGCTGGAAAACCACATCAACATCGAGCACGCCTGCGACATGAGCTGTGCCTGCACCACCTGCCACATCATCGTGCGCGAAGGGCTGGCATCGCTCAATGAACTGGACGAAAATGAGGAGGACTTGCTTGACCGTGCCTGGGGCCTTGAGCCCAACTCGCGGTTGAGTTGTCAGGCGTTTCTGGCGCAGAAAGACCTGGTGGTGGAGATACCCAAGTATTCCATCAACCACGCGAAGGAAAACCACTGAAGCGGTGTTCGCTGGAAACGCACAAATCAAACAATATGCGCCAAATTTTTCTGGATACTGAAACCACGGGCTTGTCGGCCGATAACGGCGACCGTGTAATCGAAATTGGTTGCGTGGAGCTGGTCAATCGCAAGCTCACCGGCAACAACCTGCATTTTTACCTTAACCCCGGGCGCGACAGCCATGAGGAGGCCTTGAAGGTGCACGGCATCACTACAGAATTCCTGCGTGATAAACCCAAGTTTGATGCCGTGGTCGATGAGCTGCTGGCCTATCTGCAGGGCGCCGAAGTCATCATTCACAACGCGGCGTTTGACGTGGCGTTTCTGAACAAAGAACTCGAACTGGTCAAGCGCGCCCCGTTTCGGCATCACGTAGTGGGCGTGGTTGACACGTTGGTAATGGCCAAGGAAATGTTCCCCGGCAAGCGCAATGGGTTGGATGCTTTGTGTGATCGGCTGGAGGTGGACAACTCGGGCCGAACCCTGCACGGTGCTTTGCTGGATGCCGAGTTGCTGGCAGACGTGTATATTAATATGACGCGTGGCCAGGATGCACTGCTGATGGAAGTGAGCTCACCGCAGGACGGCGGCATTGCGGTATTGCAGATGGACTTGCGTGGGTTTGTCCTGCCAGTGGTGGCTGCCAATGCACAGGAACTTGCCGTGCATGAAGATGTTTTGATGCAGTTGGATAAGTCCAGTGGGGGCAAAACGTTGTGGCGAGTGGCGTAAACCGTTCTATGGCTTGTTGTATAATTTAAAGCTATTCTGAACAAAAGTTCAGGGCGGTTAGCTCAGGGGTAGAGCACTGCATTCACACTGCAGGGGTCACAAGTTCGAAACTTGTACTGCCCACCAAATTTTGGTGAAACTGAATAAGCCCGTAAGTCGTTGAGACTACGGGCTTTTTCTTTGTCTGTAGCCTCGGGGCACTTCCCCCCACATCCCACCGCTTCCCGCGATAAAAACCCCGTTTTGGGGCGCTGCGCCAATATTGCGCCAATTTTTGCGCCATTGTTTTCGCCAGCTCTGATCGTCCGATCCCGCAGTCCACTTCAAGGAGATTTCGCGTGGACCGCATCACCCCAAACCATCCTCTTTTCAATCGTCTTTCCCAACGTTTTTCCAAGCGCCTTTCGACCTCAGGCGTGCGCCAGCCGGGGCGCATTCAGGTCTCTAACCCACAGCGCACCCGCACGCCTGAACTGGTGCCCAAGGTCCATCAAAAGGTCGCAGTACTGAGGACGTTCGCAGGGCACCATCCCGGTGATTTCCTGCCCAGATCTTCCCGCACTTTCCCGCACTTTCCTGCCAAAACTGTACGTTTTGCGATAGTGCATATCGGCCATTCCAATGCAGCCTCATTCAATTAAAGGAGCAATGAAATGGCAGATATAACCAACCGCGCTGACTGGATCGTCTTTAGCAATAGGGACGCAACGGATCTCACAGCAAAAGACCCCATACAGGGAGAAAGCAGTGGCAACGCTGGCAGCACAGGTCAACGGGGGAGGGCCAAAAAGCTTGCCCACCGGGGATCCGCTGACGACACCCACAACGCAAACGAAGTAACCAGCGCAAGCGACGTAACTGACGTAAGCGAAAAATGCAACGCTAGCGAAACAAACGACGCCAACGGAGCAGGCGGCTTAAACGACACAGGCACTACCGCAGTAACCGGATTAACTGGAGTAAGCAGCAAAGACGGCGAAGCATTCATCGTTGGTAACGCCACCGTGATACCCCGCGGATTCGATGCCACCTACGTTCCCGTAGAGTCATCTGCGCAAAGCGTGGACCAGGGCAGCCGCAGTGGTAAGGCCAATGCCAAGGGGAAGGTCGTCAAGCCTGCACCGGCTGACAAGGGACCTAAGGATTTAAGC
>CAIYDK010000573.1 GCA_903924955.1 uncultured beta proteobacterium
CTATCGCGTGGTGTCAAGATAGACAAGCGCTCTTTTGTGAAACGCACTTTTGCTGCAGGTGGAAATGCAATTTTCATTGATGGTTTTCACTGATAGCTGGAAGGCTTTGGTGGTTTACGTCGGAGCAATTTTGGGCATCCAGCGTTGTCTATTTGCCACCAATTTCAATCACGTCGTGCGCCAATCCGTCGGAATTGGGTATTCCGGCCCATCGTGACCAGTCATTCCGGTTTATCGTGACCGGCGATTCCGGTCGATCGTGACCGCTCATTCCGGTTTATCGTGACCGGCCATTCTGGTTTATCGTGACCAGTGATTCCGGCGATCGTGACCGGTGTCTGGAGCACCCCAGACTGGCTGTTGACGATGCCACATGAGTGGTTTTTCAACACCGGCAATCACATAGGCACGGCGAGCAGGAGCTGCGCATCTTTATCCCAATCCAATCGAGCTAGTCTCTCCGGTTTTTTACTGGAGCCGACATGCCCGATACCCGAAGGATCACTATGCGTCACATCAAAGACATCCTGCGTCTCAAACTTGAAGTCAAGCAGTCGCACCAACAAATAGCCAACTCACTTGGCATCTCCAAAGGCGTTGTCACCAAATACGTAAAGCTTGCCGACACCGCTGGCCTGCAGTGGGAGCAAATCCAAAACATGGACGAGACGGCGCTGCGCCAGCGCTTGGTCGGTGGCAGTGCACCACACCAAAGCACCTTCACCCAGCCCGACTACGCTTCAGTGCACCAAGAGCTGCGCCGCAAAGGCATGACCCTGATGCTGCTGTGGCAAGAACACACTGAAAGCCATCCGCAGGAGACTGTGCACAGCTACTCCCAATTCTGTGAGAACTACCGCCGCTTCGCCAAAAAGCTCAAACGCTCGATGCGCCAGATACACCGCGCCGGCGAGAAACTGTTTATCGACTATGCCGGCCCCACCATTGCGCTGACGGTTGGTGCCAAAGCGCACATCTTCGTCTCTGCCCTGGGAGCCTCAGGCTACACATTCGCCTACGCCACGCCCAGTGAAACCATGGCCGATTGGCTCGCAGCCACTGCCCAGGCCCTGCGCTTTTACGGCGGTTGCACCGAGCTCATCGTGCCCGACAACCCCAAAGCCATGATTGCCAACCCCGACCGCTACGAGCCTCGGGCCAATGACACCGTGCTGGACTTTGCCCGTCATTACGGCACCTCTGTGCTACCTGCACGCCCACGCCACCCACAAGATAAGGCCAAAGCGGAGTCTGCCGTGCAGGTGGTGGAACGCTGGATACTGATGCGCCTGCGCTACTACAAGTTCGAGAGCGTCGATGAAGTCAATGAGGCCATTGCGCCACTGCTGGTGCAACTCAACAACAAACCATTTCAAAAGCTCGCCGGTTGTCGCGCCAGTGTCTTTGGCGAGATTGATGCACCGGTGCTGCGCGCCTTGCCCATGCAAACCTGGGAGTTGGCTGTCTACAAAACCGTCAAAGTTCACATTGACTCACACATCGAATTCGATACGCACTACTACAGCGTCCCGCATGCCCTGGTAGGCCAGTATCTGGAGGCACGCGCCACGCAGCGCATCGTGGAGGTTTTGCATCGCGGCCAACGAGTAGCGAGCCACGTGCGCAGCGCCCACAAGGGCAAATTCACCACCGTCACAGAGCATCTGCCTGCGGCTCACCGGGCGCATTTGCAGTGGAGCCCAGAGCGACTGATTCACTGGGGCCAAGACATCGGCGTGGCCACGGGTGCGCTGGTCAAGCGCCTGCTTGAGACGCGCCAACACCCAGAGCATGGCTACCGGGCTTGTCTGGCCCTGTTGTCGCTGGCCAAACGCTATGGCAAACCAAGGCTGGAGGCTGCCTGCGTGATTGGACTGGAGCTGGGCACGACCAGGAGCAGCCATGTGAGGGACATCTTGGTCAATGGGCGTGACCTGGTAGCCCCCAGCACTGTGCCTGAGTGGGTCAGCCCAGAGCACGACAACGTGCGTGGAGCGGCGTATTACCACTGA
>CAIYDK010000574.1 GCA_903924955.1 uncultured beta proteobacterium
CGGTCAGGAAAATGACTGGGATGTGCTGAAGCTCTCGGTCAGCCTTGAGCCGGCGACAGGTCTCAAAACCATCCATGTCGGGCATCATGACATCGAGCAATATGACGTCGGGCAAAAACTGCTTGGCCAATAACAGCCCCGTGGCACCCGAAGTTGCGATTTGAAGGTCGAAGTCGACGTCTAGCGCCGCCCCCAAAGCCTGCAGATTTCCGGGTGTATCGTCAATGGCCAGTATTTGAGGGCGGTTCTTATCCATGGACTACTTCCTCCCATTTTCTGGAAGCCAAAATTTGTCGCATTCGTTCCTGCGCCTGGTCGAACCGAAACTGCTCCAGTGACTGCCTCACCCATGCAATATCTGCTGCCAGTTCGGTAGCGGCCAGGGCGTCCTGCAACTCCTTGAGGCGACGTATCGAGTCGAACTTGTTCTGCGCGAGCAAAACAGCTACCTTCTCCGCTAACCCGACCACGCGAGACGCGTCCAACGCCTTGCCGACTTTGACTGCAGGCGCCAGCAGAGCCGCAGGTTGCAGCGTGTGTGGCAGCCACTTGAGGAGTGCCGAGCGCAGGTGATCCAGTGTGATCGGCTTGACCAGAAAGTCGTCCATTCCCACTGATCGGCATTGCTGTCGGTCGGCGTCGAAAACGTTGGCCGTCAACGCCAGAATCGGGCATCTGGGGCGTGCGTTTTCCTGTTCCCAACGACGAATATGTTGTGCCGCCTCAAAACCATCCATGATCGGCATCTGCAGGTCCATCAGAATCAGGTCTGCCGGCTCAGTCGCCGTCATGGATTCAAGCCACGATGCACCGTCCGAAGCAAGTTCCACGGTTGCTCCAATCTTTTTCAGCATGGCCCGTATCAGCACCTGGTTGGTCGGGTGATCCTCAAATACCAGCACCCGGCAGCGCAGCAGAGAAGTCCCTGCAGCTTGCGTGGCATTTGCTGCGCCAACCGCTCTGACCGGGCCTTGATTCGCAGCATGGGGTTGCAACTCCAGACGCACGCTAAACCAAAAACGCGATCCGCGTCCCTGCGCGCTCTCAAAACCCGCCGCACCACCCATCGACTGTGCCAGCGTGCGCACCAGAGAAAGTCCGAGACCGGAGCCCCCATACTTGCGGGAGATGGAACTATCGGCCTGCGAAAAGCGCTCGAACAGACGCCCCTGTTGGTCTATGGGAATACCAATGCCGCTGTCGGAAACGGCGAATTCAAGCAGCACCGTACTGGCATCCTGACTGACTTCACGGGCTTCGACCCGAATGACCCCCTGCTCGCTGAACTTGATTGCATTGCTGACGAGATTGGAGAGCATTTGCCGCAAGCGACCCGCGTCCCCCCGGCAGTGCCGTGATGCCCCGACCCAGTGGCCCTCTATGGTCAGACCTTTAGCTTGTGCCGTCTTTGCAAACAAGCCGATGGTCTCCCGCATGATCTGCTCGGCGTCCAGCGGGGCCGCCTCCAGCGTCAGGTCGCCTGATTCCACTTTGGAGAGATCCAAAATGTTATTGAGCAGGCTGAGCAGCGAGTTCCCGGCGGTGACGATGGTTCCAGCGTATTCGAGTCGGTCGGCCTGAGAAAGTTCTGCCATCTGGAGCACCTGTGCCATGCCTAAAATGGCATTCATGGGCGTGCGGATTTCATGGCTCATGGTGGCCAGAAACTGGCTCTTGGCAAGATTGGCGGCCTCTGCGGCCTTCTTCGCCTGGTAGTGCTCTGTGACATCGACACGAAAACCAACGGTGTGGCCCGTCAAGGTGCACTTTTCAGTGATTCTGAGCCATCGACCACCCCCGACATCCTGAATCAGCTCCTGGTTGCCCTGCCGATGCCTGGCCAGTCGCTCGGCAACCCATTCTTCTTCGCAACCGTTAGCCGCCGGGTACTGCCCGCGCGCGACTCCATAACGAACAATTTCCTCGAACGTACGACCGGGCTCAATGATGGGTGCCGAAATACGGTAAACATCACGGAACTTTTCATTGCAAAAAACCAGTCTGTCATCGGCGTCATAGACGACAAAGGCTTCGTCTATGGTCTCGATGGCGGAGCGCAATAGCAGTTCGGACTGAAGTGCCCGCTCTTCAGCCAATTTGTACCGGGTAATGTCCTGCGTGGTGCCTACATAGCCGCAATGGTTGCCCTGTGCATCGAAATCCGGCTGTGCGAGTTCATGCACCCAGCGGGTCTCTGCGTCCACCGTGATCCGGTGCTCCATGTCGTAAGTTTCGCCACGCTGGACCGCCTGCCAGACTTCAACCATGGCCGCGCGGTCGTCAGGGTGAACAAGTTCCAGAAAATCATCATGGCTGATGGGGGTGCCGGGTTTGATGCCAAATATGCGGTAGGTTTGGGGTGACCATTCGATGGTGTTGCCATCTACATCAAGGTACCAACTGCCCACCTGTGCCACTGACTGCGCATGCTGCAGGTCGGACTTGATTTTTTGCACCTTCTGTGCGGTTCTTCTTTCAGCGGCGATGTCGTGCACCAGAGCATAAAACCCTTGCACCGTGCCATCTGCTACCTCAGGCAGATATTCGATTCTGACAGGGCAAAGCTGTTCACCATCGGGCGACGCAATGTCGCGCTCGAAGCGCTGCACCTCGCCGCGCAGGGCTGCTTCAATGTGGGGCAGGTTTTGGCGGTACATCTGCTCGCCAATCACATCCCGAATGTGTTGGCCCTGCATTTGCGCCGGCGATTTATCAAACCAGGTTTGATAGGCCTGGTTGCAAAACCGGCCGTGCAGAGTGTTATCCCAAAAGCCAACGGCTGTCGGCAGAGCTGAGGGGTGCTCGGATACCCTCATTTTCCTGGCCTACGGGTACTTTGGGCATTGGGGGCGCCAAAATGAATCTGGTTGCGCCCCGCGCCCTTTGCTATGTACATGGCCGCATCAGCCCACTTCAGGAAGTCGCCCTCACACCCATCTTGGTGTCGCAACAAGCAAACACCAATACTTGTCGTGCAATGGTGCTGGACCATGGCATTGGGCTTGCCCGTCAGTTCGAGCGCAAGGGTGTAGGGTTGTGACACCGCGAGTCGGATCTTCTCAGCGATGATGGTTGCCTGTGCAACTGACTCGGTTTGGCTTGCACCCAAATCCGCCAGCATGACAACAAACTCGTCGCCACCAAAGCGTGCCACGGTGTCAACTTCACGCACGCAGCCCTTCAGACGTACGGCGACGTCTTCCAGCAACAGGTCCCCGACCGCATGCCCATGCTGGTCATTGAGGGGTTTGAAGTTGTCGAGATCGAGAAACATCAACGCGCCATAGTGACCACTTCGTTTACTGTTAGCCAGTGCCTGCGTCAACCGGTCATTGAGTAAACGCCGGTTGGGAAGCTTGGTTAACGTGTCGAAAAACGCAAACTGGTGCAACTGTTCGCGCTGTAGAGCAAGCTCCTGGTGCATGGCCTCGCGCTCTATCAAATTGCGAATTCTGTGCTTGGCAGTCGTTACATTGATGGGCTTGGTGATGTAGTCCGCAGCCCCCAGAGTCAACCCAGTA
>CAIYDK010000575.1 GCA_903924955.1 uncultured beta proteobacterium
GGCCTGGGAGTTCTCGCCGGAAGAGGAATTCGGATTTGCCGATCTGGCGCGCGAGTATTTCAGCAGCAAGGCGAACCAGCCAGCCACTCTGGAGCAACAGGCAGCCACCTTGTTGCGCCTGTTTGAGGCGCCCCATTACTTTCGCCGCGCCGGCAAGGGGCGTTTCCGCAAGGCGCCGGCCGACATCCTGGCGCAGGCTCTGGCAGCGATCGAAAAGAAGAAGCAGATTGCGCTGCAGATCGGGCAGTGGGTACAGGAGCTGAGTCAGGGGCATTGCCCGCAGCCTGTACGCGATCAACTGTACAAAATACTTTTCAAGCCCGACAAGAATGCGCCTGAATACAGGGCGGTGGTGGAGGCCTCGCGGGCGACCCATAGGGGACCGCTGGAACTGCTGATCAAGGCAGGTGCGATTGACTCACCCTACCAGTTTCACTGGAAGCGTTTCCTGCTGGAGAACTTCCCCAAGGGAACCGGTTTCGCCAGACTGGAAGCACCACTCATTCGCGAGGACTTGCCCCTGTCGGCGGTTCGCGCCTTTTCCATTGACGACTCCGCCACCACGGAGATTGACGATGCCCTGTCGGTGCAGGGACTGGATTCGGGGCGGGTTCAGTTGGGTATTCATATCGCAGCGCCAGGCTTGGCCATCCTGCCCGGCAGTGTGATCGACGCCGCGGCGCGCCAACGCCTGTCCACCGTTTACATGCCGGGTTACAAGATCACCATGCTGCCCGAGGATGTGGTGCAGAGTTACACCTTGCAGGAGGGCTGTGATTGCCCAGCCGTTTCGCTCTATGTTGAACTGGATGAAGCGACGCTGGACATTGTGAGCAGTCGAACGCAGATCGAGCGTGTTCACATCAGCGCCAATCTGCGCCACGACCAACTCGACGCCATCGTTACCACAGAGTGGCTGCAAGATCCCGCGTGGATGCACCCGACAGAGCCAGAGGTTTTGCAGCAACAACGCCAGGAGTTGTCTTTCCTGTTTCGATTGGCACAGCATTTGAAGACCGGGCGCGAACTCGCACGTGGCAAGCCGGAGACCTTCAACCGACCCGACTACAACTTCAAGCTGATTGAAAACCAGGGCACCGAGCCGCAGGGCACAGAGACCGTGCAGATCAGCGTTCGTCAACGCGGCGCGCCGCTCGATCTGATCGTCTCGGAAGCCATGATTCTGGCCAACAGTACCTGGGGCAACTGGCTGGCCGAACACGGTGTGCCGGCCATTTACCGCAGCCAGGCATCGCTGCTGCCTGGCGTCAAGGTTCGCATGGGTACCAAGGCACTGCCGCATGCAGGTATCGGTGTCAGGAGCTACGCCTGGAGCAGTTCGCCGCTGCGCCGCTATACCGATCTGGTGAATCAGTGGCAAATCATTGCCTGCGCGCGCCATGGCAAGACGGCCGCCCTGGCGGCTCCGTTCAAATCCAAAGACGCGGATCTGTTTTCGATCATTTCAAGTTTCGACGCCGCCTATTCAGCCTACAACGGATACCAGAGCGCGATGGAGCGATTCTGGAC
>CAIYDK010000576.1 GCA_903924955.1 uncultured beta proteobacterium
CACCCGCTGGAGATTTGGCAGCGCATTCCAGTGAGGTTCTGTTCCAGCTCAAGAACGATGCCGCTGACCAGCTAACTGCGGCCAAGGCAAAAGCCGATCACGTTGATCGCGCCATTGAATTCAAGTTTGCCGATCGCGCACATGGTCTTCGCTTGGAAGCTGGCAAGGACACCGGCGTTGTCCATTTTGACGATGGCCGTGTGCGTATCACTGCTGACCTGCCCAAGAAGGTCGACTGGGATCAGTCCAAGTTGGCAGAAATCATTCGCCGGATTGCAGCCAATGGCGATGACCCCGCCCAGTACGTGGAGATCAGCTACCGCGTGCCCGAAACCAAGTTCGGTGCATGGCCTGAATCACTCAAGTCGGCCTTCGTACAGGCACGCACTCTCAAAACCGGCAAGCCCAGCTTCCGTCTCGCACTCATTCAGGAGTAACCACCATGAAGTTCCCAAGTTTCAAAAAGGCATCCAAAGCCACGCCAGCCGAACCCAAGGCGGTAGTCCCTGTCCCCGTTGAACCCACGCCGCTGCTCACCCGACTTCGCAAGAATCTGTCGTTCTATTCGGCGAGTTTGCCTGATGTCGTTCGCATCCCTGCAAACGGCACAACTCGCCCCGATGAAGTATTCCGCCCGTTGATGGATGCGACTATCGATGACATCGCTTTCGCCATCCAAGGCGTCGAAGCGGAAAGTCGGGCGATCATGCGCCGCTCGGGTGCTCTGGAAGAGCTGTATGAAGCGGCGCGCAAACGCGGTGCAATTGGCACGACCACCATCGCTGAGGCATTTGCGACTGCTACTGAAAAGGAGTTGCGCAAATGAAACTCCCCATCATTACTGCGGACCAGCGTCTGGCTGAGCAGCGTGGCGTCAAGGGCGTGCTCGTTGGCAAAAGCGGCATCGGTAAGACGTCTCAGCTTTGGACACTGAAAGCTACAGCCACCTTGTTCTTTGACCTGGAAGCAGGTGACTTGGCTGTCGAGGGTTGGGCGGGCGACACCATCCGTCCACGCACCTGGCAGGAATGCCGTGATTTCGCTGTCTTCATTGGTGGTCCAAACCCGGCGTTGCGCGATGACCAGCCTTACAGCCAAGCGCATTTCGATGCGGTTTGCGCGCGCTTTGGCGAACCCACAGATTTGGACAAATACGACACAGTATTCGTGGACTCCATCACCGTTGCCGGTCGTCTGTGCCTGCAGTGGAGCAAGGGGCAGCCTCAGGCGTACTCCGAGAAGACTGGCAAGCCCGACAGCCGTGGTGCGTACGGCTTGATGGGCCAGGAAATGATTGCCTGGCTCACTCATTTGCAACACACCCGTCGCAAGAACGTCTGGTTTGTCGGCATCCTCAGCGAGTCACTGGACGATTTCAATCGCCGTGTTTTCTCTTTGCAGATCGACGGATCGAAGACCGGTCTGGAGTTGCCAGGAATTGTTGATGAGGTTGTCACCTTGGCTGAGGTGAAGGGCGACGACGGAGTGAACTACCGCGCGTTCGTCTGCCACACGCTCAACACCTGGGGATACCCAGCCAAGGATCGTTCCGGTCGACTCGATGCCATTGAAGAGCCGCACCTGGGCCGCCTCATGGAAAAGATCGCTGGCCCCGCCAAGCCCGCCAGCGAGCGACTTGCCTTTGCACGCCCCATTTCTGCCAGCTCCGCTGGTACTCCCGCCATCCCCGAATCCATTGCAACTCAGGAGATCTGATCATGACCTACTTCGACTTCAATTCCGCATCCGAACAAACCTCCTTCGACCTGATCCCCAAAGGCACCGTCGTGCGTGTGCGCATGACCATCAAACCCGGTGGTCACGACGACGCGACCCAAGGCTGGACCGGTGGTTTTGCCACGCGCAACATCAACACAGGTTCCGTCTATCTGAATTGCGAATTTGTGGTGATGGAGGGTGAATATGCGCGTCGCAAGATGTGGTCACTCATTGGCCTGCACAGCCCCAAGGGTCCAGAGTGGGCCAACATGGGTCGCACCTTCGTGAAGGCCATTCTTAATTCTGCGCGCGGCATCCACCCAGGCGACAGCAGTCCTGCTGCGCAAAACGCGCGTCGTATCAGTGGATTTTCCGACTTGGAAGGCATTGAATTTCTCGGCAAAGTCGATTGGGATAAGGACCAGAACGGCCAGGACAAGAGCGTCATCAAGTCAGCGGTCACGCCAGACCATAAGGACTACGCGGCACTCATGGGTGCCGCACGCCAGCCGTCTGCACCTTCATCGCAGGCATCACCGGC
>CAIYDK010000577.1 GCA_903924955.1 uncultured beta proteobacterium
GAATACTGCTGACGATTAGATCCATGACAACGTCCCTTTGATAAAGTGGTTAAAGACGCTATTACGCATGGAGCGCAAATGCTTGTCTGTGACACAAGTCACGGGCCCTGAAAAGTTTTACAAGACCCTCGCCGTTGCACCGCCTGGCAAACAGATCCTGAAAGCCAAATTCAGGAACTCACGTCGAATCGCTCGCACAAAACGCTATAATCCAAGGCTTTTCTGGCAATCTCCCGTCGGCCAATACTAGTTAAGACGGGAAATACCGCTGAACGTGGCACGTGGGGCTCGATCTCCCCCCGTGACCGGCGCCAGCACATTTTGGACAACATTACGTAATGACAACCATCCGTGTAAAAGAAAACGAGCCATTTGACGTCGCCCTGCGCCGCTTCAAGCGCACTATTGAAAAACTGGGCTTGCTGACCGACTTGCGCGCCCGCGAGTTCTATGAAAAGCCAACGGCTGAGCGCAAGCGCAAGAAGGCTGCTGCCGTCAAGCGCAACTACAAGCGCATTCGCAGTATGCAATTGCCCAAGAAGATGTTCTGATACAAGACCTATCCTCAACTGATTAGGCTTCTTGGCCAAAAAAGCTCGCTTGGGGACGCTCCGGCGGGCTTTTTTTCATTGAACTACCCATCCATCGCATCCATCCAGGAGTCCAGCCATGTCCCTCAAAGACCAAGTCACCGAAGATATGAAAACTGCCATGCGCGCCAAAGACAGCGAACGCCTGGGCACCATCCGCCTTTTGCTGGCAGCGTGCAAGCAGCGCGAGGTGGATGAGCGCATCGTGCTGGACGACGCCGCCGTGGTAGCTATCGTGGACAAACTGATCAAGCAGCGCAAGGACAGTGTAGAAGCCTTCGTCAAGGCCGCACGCATGGACCTGGCCGACAAGGAGTCGGCCGAGATCAAGGTATTGCAAGCTTATTTACCGCAGCGATTGAGTGCCGATGAAGTGTTGGCCGAGGTCAAGGCCATCGTGGCTGAATTGGGCGCCACCGGCCCAGGCGACATGGGCAAGGTCATGGGCGTCGTCAAAACCCGGTTGGCGGGCAAGGCGGAGATGGGAACGGTTTCTGCAGCGGTTAAAACCGCTCTTGCCGGATAGCGCTTGCAGGCGGGGTTAACTCCCCGCTACCTTCATCCGATTGATCAGAATCGAGCCCACCGTCTTGGCGCCGTAGTTGTAGGTGTCGGCCCCCACCGCCTCAATGCCCTTGAGCATGGCCTTCATGTTCCCGGCAATGGTGATCTCATGCACAGGGTAGGCAATGCGCCCGTTCTCCACCCAGAAACCGCTGGCCCCGCGCGAGTAGTCGCCGGTGACGTAGTTCACGCCCTGCCCCATCAATTCGGTCACAAACAGACCGGTACCCAGCTTTTGCATCATGGCATTCAGGTCATCACCTGGCTGGGTACGGCGTGACGAAAAAACCAGGTTGTGCGAACCACCCGAGTTACCGGTGGTTTGCATACCCAACTTGCGGGCCGAGTAGCTGCTCAAAAAGTAACCTTGCACCCTGCCACCGTCAATCACCTTGCGTGCCTTCACGCTGACGCCCTCACCATCAAATGGTGAGCTGCCTTTGCCCCGCATCACAAACGGGTCTTCGATCAGATCAACATGACGCGGCAAAACCAGCTTGTCCAGCGAATCCAGCAGGAAGGTGCTTTTGCGATACAACGCCCCGCCGCTGAGGGCCTGCACCAAGCCCCCCACCAGCCCTGCGGCCAATGGAGATTCAAACAGCACGGGACACTCCACCGTGGCGATCTTGCGCGCCTTGAGGCGACTCAGGGCACGCTCGGCAGCATACCGACCGATGGCCTGCGGGGTTGCCAGTTCGTCCGGGTGTCGCATGGAGCTGTACCAGCTGTCGCGCTGCATATCCCGGCCCTTGCCCGCAATGGGCGAGACCGACATCGAGTGGCGCGAACTGGCGTACCCACCGCTAAACCCATGTGTGTGGGCGCTGAAAAAATGCGATTGCTGGGCCGAAACCGCAGCACCCTCGCTGTTGGTGATGCGTTTACTGGTGCCCAGCGCCGCGGCCTCACACTCCAGGGCCAGGCGCATCGCTTCTTCACTGGTAATGGCCCACGGAAAGAACAGGTCCAGGTCGCGCCCGCGGTCCGCCACCGGGGCAATGTCCTTGATGTCTGGCAGACTGGCAAACGGGTCTTCAGCGGTAAACCGGGCAATGTCGTACGCAGCGGCCACCGTTTGTGCAATGGCCTCATCCGAAAAATCGGACGTGCTGGCATTACCCCTGCGTTGCCCGACATAGACCGTGACGCCGAGCGACTTGTCACGGTTGCGTTCGACGTTTTCCAGTTCACCATTGCGCACCGATACACTCAGGCCGCAGCCCTCGGACACTTCGGCTCCAGCGTCGGAGGCACCCAGTTTCTTGGCATGCGCCAAGGCCTTTTCGACCAAGGTTTCAAAAAATGGACGACTGAAGGCAAAGCCACTGTCAGCCGGTTTGGTCGTCAGGGCGCCATTTATAGCGGTCTTGGAAGTGGGTTGGGGGTTCTTCATAGCGGAGGCTATGATACTTGGACATATGAGCAAACTAAAAAAAGGCTATTTCGTCAAAGGCAAATTCGTGGCTGAAGGCAGCGAACTTGATCTGGAACTCAAACGCGAGCTAAAGGGAACGGATGAAAAAAGCCGCACCGACCTCAAACGCGAAAGCACCGAACTGCAAAAGGTCGGGGAAGATCTGCTAACGCTGCGTGCGGAACTATTGAAACGCCTGGCCTTGCCGGACAAGTTGCTCGAAGCCATTGCCGAGTACAAGCGCATCACCAACTTTGAAGGGCGTCGGCGCCTGATGCAATTCATTGGCAAGCGGATGCGCCAATTGGAGCCCGCGACGCTGGACGCCATCCGTACCGCCCTGGTGGAGCAGCACACACCATCGGCGCTCGAAACCCTGTCCCTGCACCAGACCGAACAATGGCGCGACCGCCTGATTGCGGACGACGACGCGGTGGGTCAGTGGGTCAACATCTGCCCTGGCACGGATGTGCAACAGTTGCGCGCACTGATCCGTCAGGCGCGCAAGGATGCCAAGCCCGAGAAAGCCGGCGAGGCCGTACGCCATGGCCGTGCTTACCGCGATATTTTTCAGCTGGTGCGCGAGCACCTGACGCACCCACAGAGCGCACCCGATGGCAGCACAGGTGCCGATGACTTGCCACCCAACCCGGGAGCGGATGCATGACCGCCGAAACCTTGCCCCCGCTGGATTTCGTAAAAATTGGTATCGTCTCCATCAGCGACCGCGCCTCCAGCGGTGTCTATGAAGACAAGGGCCTGCCAGCTCTCAAAGACTGGCTGACCCGCGCCCTGCAGAACCCTGTAACCTTCGAGGCCCGTCTGATTCCGGATGAGGCGCCGGTCATCAGCGATACGCTGATTGCTCTGGTAAGTGCGGGTTGCAGCCTAGTGCTGACCACCGGTGGCACCGGCCCCGCATTGCGCGATGTAACGCCCGAGGCCACGCTTGCCGTTGCGCACAAGGAAATGCCCGGATTTGGCGAGCAAATGCGCCAGATCAGCCTGAAATTTGTACCAACGGCCATCCTGTCTCGCCAAGTGGCGGTGATTCGCGACCAAAGCCTGATCATCAACCTGCCGGGGCAACCCAAGGCGATTGCCGAAACCCTGGAAGGCCTGAAAGACGCGGACGGCCAGCAGCTGATTAACGGCATCTTTGCCGCCGTGCCCTACTGCATTGACCTGATTGGCGGACCCTACCTCCAGACCATGGACACCGTATGCAAGGCCTTTCGACCCAAGAACGCAATTCGCGCCTTCGCTACTTGCCCACCAGCTGATTGAGGCGCTCCGCCTCAAAGCATTCGCTGCGCGCGGCATCGCCGGGCATGCAATCGGGGGCGCAGTCCGCACTGGTGCGGTTGGCCGACAGGGTTTCAATGGCTTTCCACAGCAACGCAATCTGATGATCCTGGCCTGAGGCACTGTCAATGAGCCCGCGCAGCGCCTGACTTACCGGATCGTCTTCCTGGGTGATGCCATATGCCGTAAATTTGGGTTCGGAATCGGTCACGTCCGCGCTCTCACCGGTTTTGCTGAGCAGAATGCGGGCGGGTATGCCTACCGCCGTGGCGCCAGGCGGCACGGGCTTGATCACCACGGCATTGCTGCCAATTTTGGCGCCATCCCCCACGACAAAACCACCCAATACCTTGGCGCCTGCGCTCACCACCACATCCTTGCCCAACGTAGGATGGCGTTTAGCCCCCTTATAAAGCGAGGTTCCGCCCAGGGTCACGCCCTGGTAAATCGTGCAGCCATCACCAATTTCGGCGGTCTCGCCCACCACCACGCCCATGGCATGGTCAAAAAACACGCGCTCGCCAATAACCGCGCCGGGGTGAATTTCAATACCCGTGGCCCATCGTGCCAGATGCGAAATGAACCGTCCCAGCCATTGCAGCCCATGGGTCCAGCACCAGTGCGCGCGTCGGTGCAACACCAGGGCATGCAAGCCCGGGTAACAGGTGAGCACCTCCCAGGTGCTGCGCGCAGCGGGGTCGCGGTCCAGAATGCACTGAATGTCGGAGCGTAGGCGGGAAAACATGACCCCGAGTCTATCCGCTTGGCGTATCACCCGCCGCAGGTGCGGTCTTGCGCAAAATGGCTTTGGCAATGCCGCGCAGGATGTGGATTTCTTCTTGTGTCACACCTGCACGGTTGAACAGCTGGTTTAGGCGCGGCATCAGCTTTTTGGGTGCGGTAGGGTCCAAGAACTCCAGGGCCACCAAAGACTTCTCCAGATGCGCCAACATACCGCTCACCTGCAAGGCGTCGGCCACGGCCGCGTCCAAGGTTTGTGGCCCATGGGGCACCGCGTCAATGCCAGAAAATCCACCCAGTGCCATGCGCCAATCGTAAGCAATCACCTGAATCGCCGCGCCAATATTGAGCGAACCAAACTGTGGGTTGCTGGGGATGCTCAGACATGCGTGACAGCGATAGACGTCCTCATTGCGCATACCAAAACGCTCCGACCCGAACAAAAAACCAACACCCTTCTGTGGGGCCGGCCTTTCAATGGCGCTCTCGTGTTCAACGCTCATGACCAAATCAGCCTCTATCCCCCGTAGAACATGACAATTCAGCTCTGTTTTTAATAGCGCATCGAAATGCACACGCGGTGCGACGGTAGGCGGACCAAAGTCTCGCGGCGTCATGGCCGTGGCGCACAGGTGGGTGATGCCCTCCAGCGCTTCGTCCAGGGTGTCGACGATTCGGCACTTTTCCAGCACATCCAGCGCACCACTGGCCCGCTGTACGGTTTCTTCGCGTCGAAGTACATTCGCCCAGCGGGGCGCAACCAGTACCAAGTCGTCAAATCCCATGGTTTTCATGGCGCGTGCGGCGGCGCCCACATTGCCGGCGTGGCTGGTGTTTATGAGGATAAATCGGGTGTGCATGGTCAGGGAACTGGCTGAATAGGGTGCGCGCTCTGTCTTGAGGCCTTAAAATATGCCTATTGTCACCGCCCGCATCGCCGGGTGGATAACGGTTCTTAGTCAGTTGGGGATAGAGCTAACAGTCTGTCCCGCAAACCCATACAACTTATGTCGCCCAATCTGCACCCCATGATCAACGTGGCCGTCAAGGCCGCTCGTACTGCTGGCTCCATCATCAACCGCGCTGCGCTCGATATCGAGTCTGTCCGTGTGTCACAAAAACAGGCCAACGACTTCGTGACCGAGGTGGACCATGCAGCAGAACAGGCGATCATCGAAACCCTGTTAACCGCCTACCCCGGCCACGGCATCTGGGCTGAAGAATCTGGACGCGAACATGGCGCGCAGGACTCTGAATTCGTCTGGATCATCGACCCGCTGGACGGCACGACAAACTTCATCCACGGCCTGCCGGTCTACTGCGTGAGCATTGCCTTGGCGGTCAAAGGCAAGGTGGAGCAGGCTGTCGTGTATGACCCTACCCGCAATGACCTGTTTACCGCAACCAAAGGCCGTGGCGCCTACCTGAATGACCGCCGTCTGCGCGTCTCCAAGCGCATCCACCTGAAAGATGCGCTGTTGTCCACCGGTTTCCCATTCCGCCCGGGTGACAACTTTGCCAACTACCTGACCATGATGGGTGAGGTCATGCAACGCACCGCCGGGCTGCGTCGCCCCGGCGCGGCAGCCCTGGATCTGGCCTACGTGGCCGCTGGTTACACCGAAGGATTTTTTGAAACCGGCCTGCAACCCTGGGATGTAGCGGCAGGCTCGTTGCTTGTCACCGAGGCCGGCGGACTGGTGGGAAACTTCACCGGCGAAGCCGATTTTCTGGACCAACAAGAATGTCTGGCTGGCAACCCGCGCATTTATGGCCAGCTCATCCCCATTTTGGGCAAGTACAGCAAGTTTGCCAGTGCGGGTGAAAAGGCCGCTTTGCGTCAGACCACCGACAATTGAAGGTCCTCGACCGGAACCGGGCGACCAAAAAAGTAACCCTGGAAGGCTTTGCAGCCGCATCGCAACAAAAAATCACGTTGTCCGGCAGTTTCAACGCCTTCGGCCACCACACTCAAATCGAGGCTGCGCGCAAGACTCAGAATGGTGCGTGCAATAGCGGCATCGTTCGGGTCTGTCAGCACATCACGCACAAATGACTGGTCAATCTTGAGCTGGTCCAACGGCAGCCGCTTGAGGTATGACAGCGAGGAATAGCCGGTTCCAAAGTCATCCAGCGCAAAGTTGACGCCAATGGAACGCAGCTCGCCCATCTTGACAATGACGTCCTCAAAATCGCTAAGCAACATACTCTCGGTCAACTCGAGCTTCAGCCGATAGGGGTTGGCACCGCTTACACGCAACAATTCCAGCAGTTGGACCGTGAACTCGGGATGCCTGAACTGGCGCGCGCTCACATTGACGGCGATGGTGAGCCGACGGGTGGCGGCGCTGCTGTTCCATGCGACCAATTGGGAACAAGCCGCTGCAAGAACCCAATGCCCCAGGGGCAGAATTAAACCCGTCTGCTCAGCCACTGGAATGAATTCGCCTGGCGATACCATACCCCGAGTCGGGTGACGCCAGCGCAACAGTGCTTCAACCCCCGTGATATTGCCGTCCTGATCGACAACGGGCTGGTAATACAACAAAAATTCCTGTTGCTGTAACCCGTGGCGCAAATCAATTTCAAGTGCCGCCCGTGCACTGGCTGCAGCCTGCATGACCGGGTCGAAAAAACGCAGCGTGTTGCGCCCCGCTGCTTTGGACTGGTACATGGCCAGATCAGCCCGCTGCAGCAATTCATCCACGCTTTGCTGGCGATCAAAAAACAATGTGACACCAATGCTCGGAGAGCTGTGGTGATTGTGACCATCCAGCTCAAAATGCTGGTTGAGTGCCGTTAAAATTTTTCTCCCCACCGCCTCGGCCTGGGCACCTGAATCCATTTCGGATTCACCCAATTCCTCGAGCATGACGACAAACTCGTCACCTCCGAGTCGTGCAACCGTGTCAACCACCCGCACGCATTCCGTCAACCGGTTTGCAACCTGTTTGAGCAATTCGTCACCCATGTGATGGCCGCGGGTGTCATTGAGTACTTTGAAGTTATCCAGATCAATGAATAGAAGTGCACCATAGCTTGCATGGCGTGCACTGGCCGCCACGGCCTGGTTTAACCGATCAATTAACAGCCTGCGATTGGGCAATCCCGTCAGCGCATCAAAAAAAGCCAGCCGCTCAATGTCAGCCTCGGCCTGCTTGCGGGCACTGATTTCGCGCCCGGTACCCCGGTATCCGA
Organism: uncultured beta proteobacterium; assembly: GCA_903924955.1. GTDB lineage: Bacteria > Pseudomonadota > Gammaproteobacteria > Burkholderiales > Burkholderiaceae_C > Allorhodoferax. The sequence continues at coordinate 7,816 of CAIYDK010000577.1, forward strand.
TAAATACGCCGTGGTTGTCAAATATTGGGGCTCCGCTGATGGAGACCCACATCATGGTTCCATCCGAACGGAGCCGCTGCATTTCAAAATCGTGAAAGACCTCGTGCGCTTCCAGCGCTGCACGGTGCGCAGCCCATTGGGGCGCTGTGACTCCGGCCACGCCTGAACCCCAGCGCGTAAGACCAATGTAACTTTCTGGAGGCAACGCATTGGCAGTCTTCCGATCGTTGTCCACGCGCACGAAACGAAAATTGGCATCCTGCTCCCAGTACCAGTCAGATGTCAGCTCTGTCAGACTGCGAAAACGCGCTTCGCTGTGCTGTGCAGCCGCCAATTGTTCGGCCGCCGATTGCAGCGCCTTGCGCTCTCCGGAGATGTCCTGCACGACACCAAAATCAGCCTTGACCACGCCATCTTCGGTTTGCCGGTGCATCCGTGAGCGCAGCCAGATCACCGTGCCATCAGGACGCCGCCAGCGGTATTCGACCACTTCCCCGTCCATCTCTCTGAGCGCCCGCTTGACGACTTCGCGGTCTTCTTCAAGGATCCATCCCAAGTGCTTGCCAATGGGCGCCGTGCTGGTCTCGCTCAAATGGGCAATTTCACAATAGCCGTGAGATAGGTGCACCATGTCATCGCCCGGGTACACCACCCAGGAGCCTACCTTGGCTACCGACTCAGTCACCCGGTGCAAGGCCAGTTGGCGGTTGAGTGCTTCGTTGGCTTGCGCCAGCGCTTTTTCCCCGGTCTGCACGGCCATGTGTGCCATTCGTTCGGCAGTGACATCCCGCAAATAAATCAGGATATAGGACTCCGACTGCACGTTCACCAACACCGCGTTCATGCACATCACGCGCGACAGCCCAGTTTCCTGTGCCATGCTGACCTCGGAATTGCGCACCCGTCCACTGAACTGCAAGGGTCGCATCGCCAGTTCGCGGTCCGCTTCACTAGCCCAAATTCCCAACTCCACCGCGGTCAATCCCAAAACCTGTTGGCGGGAAAAGCCGGTCAACAGGCACCACTCATCATTGACCTCAATGATCACGCTATCGCGCACGCGGGTCAGTGCAATGGCCTCTGGGCTGTGAAAAAATAACGCTCTGAACACGGGGTCAGCAAGTGCATCAACGGCACTTTGCCCACTGCCGCTCGACACGGCGTGACCAAGGGGAACATTGTGGGCGTTCGTCACCAAGCACAATCCGTCAAACCGGCACTGCAACCTGCCGACCCACATCAAAACAGAACACGCGATCCCGTCCCGCATTTTTGGCGGCGTACAACGCCTGGTCAGCCTGACGAATGAGGGATGCGGGCAAATCCTGAGCTTGCACAGCCCCTGCACTCACGCCAGCGCTCAGCGTTACGATGGGACGTCCAAAGTTGTTCTTGTGGGCTATCGCCAGATCACGAATCCTTTGCAAAATATCCCGTGCGACCTGAATCGTGCCGACCTCATCGGTGTCGGGCAATATAACCACCAGTTCTTCGCCACCATAGCGCGCAATCAGGTCGCGTGGCCTGCGGCACACCGCTTCCAAAACGCCCGCAACCGCTTGCAGACAAGTGTCGCCAGCGGGGTGTCCATACAGATCATTGAACTGCTTGAATTGGTCAATATCAAGCATCACCAGCCCCATCGATGTACCTGCGCGACTGGCAGCCCGCATTTCTGCCGCAATAGACTCATCAAAGAACCGGCGATTGCCAATGCCTGTGAGCGCATCCAAATGCACCAGGTCACTCATCCGATCAGCCTGTGCCTTCAAAAGCCGCTCGCGCGTCACGGTGGGCGATACATCCGAAATTTGTATCAATGTAAACCGCTGCCCGGCCTCGGCCGTGTCCGCCGGTCCCATGGGGACGATATGAATGGACTGTCGCAGCAAGGACTCATTAGCCCGGGGCGCTGCAGGTGAGTACAAGGGAAATGGTGATGGATGCAGGGTTTGCGATAGCAGCGCGGGAAAGCCGGAGCGAATGGCGCGCTCCAGTGCTCGCTCAAAATGCCCGTCCCCAAGCACCGGAAATACGTCCAGTAATTTATGCCCCGTGATCTGGTTTGTGAAAACCCTGGCCCGCGTTAAAAACCACTTATTGGCAAACACAATTCTTGACTGCGCGTCCAGTAACAACAGGCCCGACGGCGTATTGGACAGCACCCAATCCAGCCAGACTGGCACGGGCGATGTAATTACGCTTGTTGTTGCGTCTGGGTTCATGCCGCGGACTCAATGAAGGTGGCTATCTTTTTTTGCAACATTTCGCTCGATGCGACATCCAGCAAAAACACCAGGTAGCCCTGTATCTGCCGCGACGCGATCGAAAAATTAATTTGCAAACTCAGAACCAGGTCATCCAGCCCCCCGCCGCCCGAATTGAGGACGTCTCCAGCTTGACCCAACTCCACATGGGGCAGCGTACCCTCGAACTCAATATGCAACATGTCGGCCACACCGGAAACCACCGAGTTAAGCAATATATTGCCTACCTCAGCCAGTGATTCCTGTTCCATTTCGCTCAACTGCTCCAGCGGAAACTCATCCCCCACCATGAGTTGCACCAACTGCAGACTCTGGTCCACAGGAAACATCAGCAATGCTTCCGTGTTGATGAGGCCATAGAACCCCTGACGAACCGCACAAATGCGGTTGGCACCCAGCGCATCCAGCTGGTCCGTAATGGCCCGCTTGGATAACTCTTCAATTTTCGGCACACTGAGTTGAACTTCTTCACCCGCGAGCTCACTCAGCGCCAGACCGGCTTGCCCTACTCCATGATTGAAAATCTCGGCCAACGCATCCAGTTCAAGCGCACTGAGCTTCATTTAGCTGCCACAAAATAATCGATGGCCAGTTGCACTGCCGCCAGCGTGGCCGGCTTCTGCACAAAATGAACCGCTAATTGCGCCGCCTTTTCGCGGCTACTGGCTTGGATGTTGGCAGTGAGAATGGCAATTTTGACTGTTTGGTTGATTTGCCGAATTTTTTCCACTGCCTCAAAACCATTCATACCCGGCATGTTGATGTCCATCGTAATGTAGTCGGGCTGTGCTGTACTGACCATGGCTACCGCTTCATCACCAGTGGCCGCTTCAATCACATCCCAATCTGGCCGCAGGCCCGTGACCCTGCCGCGGATCATCAGCCTGGAGACACTGCTATCGTCAACAATGAGTAATTTGGGTTTCAAGCGATGCTCCAGCTAAGTAACGAAAAAATGCGGTCCGCGCGACCGACAAGTTATTGCAAGCGTAGCACCGTTTAGCGTACTTTTGCACAGAGTAAGCCCTATGCAGCGGTGACCGCTTGATCTGCTCAGACTGCCGAAGTCGGCTGCAATAGAGTCGCTTGCGAATTGATAGACTTCCACAATGAACGACACGCACAAGCCGCATTCCCCCATGATGGCCCAGTACCTTGGACTCAAGGCTGAACACCCCAACACCTTGCTTTTCTACCGCATGGGTGACTTCTATGAAATGTTCTATGCCGATGCCGAAAAAGCGGCCCGCCTGCTGGACATCACGCTGACCCAGCGCGGCCAGTCTGCCGGCGAGCCTGTTGTCATGGCCGGGGTGCCTTTCCACGCCATGGAAGGTTACCTGGCCAAGCTGATCCGCCAGGGCGAGTCGGTCGCCATTTGCGAGCAAGTGGGCGAGGTCACCGGCAAGGGGCCTGTCGAGCGCAAGGTGGTGCGGGTAGTCACTCCCGGCACCTTGGTGGATGCCGAACTGCTCAGCGAAAAGTCTGAATCCCTCCTGATGGCGGTACACCAGGGTCCGCGCAACCGCTGCGGCCTGGCCTGGCTGAGTGTGACGCAAGGCGTGGTGCACCTGGCCGAGTGCACACCCGATGCCGTACCCGAGTGGGTGGCACGCGTCAGCCCCAGTGAACTGGCGTACAGCGCCGCAGCAACGCAGGCCTTTGAAGACCGGCTCAAGCGACTGCGCAAGGGCACCAGTGGCACGAATGCGCTCTACACCACGGCGCGGCCAGAGTGGCAGTTTGATGCGGCATTGGGCCAGCGCAAATTGCTCGAAGCCTTGCGAGCTTCCAGTCTCTCCAGCTGGAATGCGCAAGACCTGCCGCTGGCCCACGCCGCGTGCGCGGCTCTGCTGGGCTATGCCGAACACACGCAGGGCCGTGTTCTGACCCACATCAGTTCGGTGCAGGTGCAGCGCGATGGCGAACTGATCGATTTGCCGCCCACCACCCGGCGCAACCTGGAGCTGACGCAGACCCTGCGCGGCGAGGACTCGCCAACCCTTTTTTCGCTACTGGACACCTGCATGACCGGCATGGGCAGCCGCATGCTCAAAAGCTGGCTGCTGACGCCCCGGCGTGACCGCACCCAGGCCCAGCAGCGACTGGAAGCCATTGCAGCACTGCGAAACGGCACGCTACAAGCCTCGACTCTTGCGCTGTGGCAGGGCCTGCGCCTGCAACTCAAGGGCAGCGCCGACGTGGAGCGAATCACCGCCCGCACTGCGCTGCGCCAGGTGCGACCGCGGGAACTGGTTGCCCTGGTCACTACGCTACAAAAAACAGAGCGGCTTGCGCAGTATTTACGGGGGTTAGATGCCTATTTAGCTACTATTGCCGAGGACTTGCAACCACCACCGACCTGCGCCGCGCTGCTGCTGCAGGCCATAGCACCCGAGCCGTCCGCGCTGGTGCGCGATGGCGGCGTCATTGCCACCGGCTTTGACGCCGAGCTCGACGAGTTGCGCGCCATCCAGACCCACTGCGACGACTTCTTGCTGGATCTGGAGGTGCGTGAAAAAGCCCGCACAGGCATACCGAACCTTCGCGTGCAGTTCAACCGGGTGCACGGCTTTTACATCGAGGTTTCCCAAGGCCAGACCGACAAGGTGCCCGACGACTACCGGCGCCGCCAGACGCTGAAAAATGCCGAGCGCTTCATCACCCCCGAACTCAAGGCCTTCGAGGACAAGGCCCTGTCCGCTCAGGACCGTGCTCTGGCCCGTGAAAAATGGTTGTTCGAACAGGTGCTGGACCAGCTACAGGCCTTCGTTCCCATGCTGACCCGCACCGCACGCGCCCTGGCTGCGCTGGACGCACTGTGCGCACTAACCGAGCGGGCGTTGACGCTGGACTGGTGTGCACCGCAGTTTGTGGTGGAACCTTGCATTGACATCACCCAAGGTCGACACCCGGTGGTGCAGGCGCGACTGGCAGAACTCAGCAGCGGCAACTTCATCGCCAACGACACGCGTCTGGGAACCAAACAGCGACTGCAAATCATCACCGGCCCCAATATGGGCGGCAAGTCCACCTATATGCGTCAAGTCGCCTTGATCGTGTTGCTGGCATCCATTGGGAGCTATGTGCCGGCGCAAGCCTGCCGGCTGGGACCGATTGACGCCATCCACACCCGCATCGGCGCGGCCGACGATCTGGCCAACGCCCAGTCCACCTTCATGCTGGAGATGACCGAGGCCGCGCAAATCCTGCATGCCGCCACGCCCCATTCACTGGTGTTGATGGACGAGATTGGCCGCGGCACTTCCACCTTTGACGGCCTGGCGTTGGCCAGCGCCATTGCCACCCAATTGCACGACAAGACCCAGGCCTTCACGCTATTTGCCACGCACTACTTCGAGCTGACCGAGTTCCCGGCCACGCACCACAGCGCGCTCAATGTGCACGTGAGCGCCACCGAGTCGGGACGCGACATCGTCTTCCTGCACGAAATTCAGAGCGGCCCGGCCAGCAAGAGCTATGGCGTTCAGGTCGCTCGCTTGGCTGGTATGCCGGTCGCCGTGCTGAACCAGGCGCGCCACACACTGGACGCACTGGAGTTGCAAGCCACGCAGGCACAGGCCCAGGTTGATCTGTTTGCCGCGCCGCCCGCTACGGAAACGATAGCTGCAAGCGCATTAGAGACGAGGCTTGCAGCCATAAATCCTGATGCACTGAGCCCGCGCGAGGCGCTGGAGGCCCTGTACCAATTAAAGGCGTTGGCAGGAAAGACCTGATACGGTCGACGATCAAAATGGGTTAGCCTTGCCACATGACTCAACCAGGAGTCGCTCAGGAGTTTCATGAAAATTTTCAAAGTATTGGCATCGTTTGCCTTGATAGGGGTCTCCACCTTAGCGGTGGGCGAAAACGGTGTCACCGACCGAGAAATCACCATCGGTCAATTTGCGGCCATCAGCGGTCCCGCAGCGCAACTGGGTCAACGCATGCAGTTGGGCATGCAGGCCTACTTCACCGCCATCAATGCGCAAGGAGGGGTCCATGGGCGCTCTATCAAGCTGCTCACCCGGGACGACGGATACGAACCTGAAAAGGCGGTAGTCGCGGTTAAGGCGTTAATCAATGATGACAAGGTCTTTGCGCTGGCGGGTTCGGTCGGAACCCCCACTGGGCTTGCCGCATTGCCGATTCTGACCGAAGCGCAAGTTCCGCTGATCGGAATGTTCACCGGTGCGCAGGCCCTGCGCGAACCGTTTAACCGACAGGTATTTCATGTACGGGCCAGTTATTTTGACGAGACAGAACGCATCGTGCAGCACCTGACCACGTTGGGCGCCAAAAAAATTGCGGTTTTTTACCAAAATGATGCCTATGGCAAGGCCGGTCTGGAAGGCGTTGTGCGCGCCTTGGCAAAGCGCCAACTCAAGCCCGTGTCCGCTGCGACGGTCGAACGCAATTCGGTCGATGTTGCGCAAACGCTGGAGGCCCTGCTCAAGTCTGAGCCTGAGGCTATTGTGCAGATCAGTGCCTACAAGTCCTGCGCCGCACTGATCAAGCAGGCGCGTGCCAAAGGCTACGGCGGACAGTTCTTCAACGTCAGCTTCGTGGGCTCCAGGGCCCTGGCTGACGAACTCGGCGATACAGGTCAGGGCGTGGTGATATCGCAGGTGGTTCCATTTCCTTACGCACAAGGCAGCCCCATCGTTCGTGAATACCAGCAGCGCATGACCGAATCGGGCCAGAAAGACTTTGATTTTTCTAGCCTGGAAGGCTATCTCACTGCTCGAGTCTTGGTGGAAGGTCTGAGGCGCGCCGGAAAAGGGCTCACTCGCGAGGGGCTAATCAACAGCCTGGAATCCATGCACGACGTAAACCTGGGTGGCTTCACCATCAACTACAGCACCAGGGACCATCAGGCGTCGAACTTCACCGACCTGACCATCATCGGGCGCGGCGGCAAGTTCATGCATTGACCTCGGCCCGATACACTCTAGGTATTTCCCCTAAGTAACCAGACAATGACCTACTGCGTCGCCATCAAACTCAACGCCGGACTCGTATTTCTCTCCGACTCCCGCACCAACGCCGGACTGGACCAGATCAGCACCTTCCGCAAAATGATCGTCTACGAGAAGCCGGGGGACCGCTTCATGGTGCTGCTGTCCGCTGGAAACCTGAGCATTTCACAGTCCATTCGAGAAATACTGCAGATTGAGAAACTCAAGGATCATGAGACCGACGAAGGCATCACCATATGGAACGCCAAGAGCATGTTTGATGCAGCCCGCGTACTAGGCTCGGCGATCCGAAAAGTGCATGACCGCGATGCGGCATCCTTGCAGCAGTCAGGTGTGGACTTCAATGTGTCGTTGATCTTTGGTGGGCAAATCCACGGAGAGGGTATGCGCCTCTTTCAGGTGTACTCGGCCGGAAACTTTATCGAAGCCACGCCCGAGACGCCCTACTTTCAGGTTGGCGAGTCCAAATACGGCAAGCCGGTGCTGGACAGGGTCATCACCCCCGCCACGCCATTGGACGAAGCCGCCAAGTGCGCACTGGTATCAATGGACTCAACCCTCAAATCGAACCTGTCAGTTGGGCTACCGCTGGACATGGTGGTCTATGAGGTAAACCAGTTCCAAACCGACCGGGTTGTCTGCATTGACGAGCACAACCCGTATTTCAAAATGCTGCATGACAACTGGGGCTTAAAGTTGCGCGAAGTGTTTGACA
>CAIYDK010000578.1 GCA_903924955.1 uncultured beta proteobacterium
CCCAGGGTACCCAACATCAGGAACAGGGCTGGTTCGGCAAACGCACCGTACATGGCCTCGCGCGCCGCACCCATGCCCTCGAACGGGCTTCCTACATCCATGGCCGACAGCATCAGCACGACGCGCGCCAGTCCCAGTGTGTAGGCCACGGCCACAAAGTCATGCGAAAACGACAAGGGTGCAAACTGGCCTAACAGTGGCACAAAAGCTATGGCGATCAAAGCACAGACCAGCACCACGTAGGCGCCCAGTCGAAATAGGGGGGTCGCGGTATTGCTGAACACAGTGCGTTTATGCAGCAGGCGGCGCATGTCGTGGTACGACTGGAACAGGCCCGGTCCCTTGCGTGCACCCCACCAGGATTTGGTTCGATTGATGACACCCACCATCAGGAACGGCATGACGAGTGCCACGCAGAAGTGCGCCAGCGTCAATTCCAGGACGCTGACATTCATGGCAGCGTCCCTTCAGCCAGCACCACCAAAGCAGCGATCACCGCCAGGCCCGCCAGGCCCAGCGCAAACGCGATGCGGGGGTCGTCCTCATGCAGGAGTTTGGAGATCCGTGTGGCCGACTTGTCGCCTTGGCCAATCACGTTGTACAGGCGGTGCTCCACTGCGTCGACGCAGTCTGTCATCACATAAGCATCTGTCGGAAAGTATCCTTCTGCTACCTTTTGACGCACACGCCGTGGCATGACCCCGGTGAAATGGCTACTGAATTCTTTGGAGAAGCTATTGGCTGTGTACTGCAGTCGCGCGCTGCCTGCGGTGTAGCCGCAACCCCAGGTCGCATCTGCCGCTGTTGCTTGGCTACGCAGCACACGGCGCAGCAACCAGGCCAGCACCACCAATCCCGCAATGCAGGCAGACACCACGCCCACGCGGCCCAACACGTCCTGCACACCCTGCATGGCCTCTTTTGCGAGAATATCAGGCACGGCATGCAGAAACAGGCGCGTTGGTGCAGCCACGATTGCCAGACCCAGTACCGGCATTACCCCCAGCAGCACAGTGCCGGCGGTGTGCACCAGCAATGGCACCAGCATCCAGGTACTGGGTTCACACCCCTCGGGCAGGGAATCGTCGCGCGCATTGCCCATGAAGATCACGCCATAGGCTCGGGTGATGGACAGTGCGGACACGGCACCCACAAAGGCCAGCAACATGGCTACACCGGCCAACAGCAGCTTGGCCCAGACGCCCACGGTCTCGCTGGTGAACAGCCCGCTGTAAATCAAAAATTCACTCGCAAAGCCATTGAACGGGGGCAGGGCCGAGATGGCAACGCCGCCGATCAAAAAACTCAGGGCAGTCAGTGGCATCAGCTTGGCCAGGCCGCCCAGACGTTCGATGTCGACCCCGTGCTTGGCCTGATAAACACAACCAGCCGCATAAAACAGCTGGCACTTGAAGAAGGCATGGTTCAACACGTGCAACAGACCACCGGCAAATCCCAGTGCCACCAGCCCCGGTACATTCCAAGCCAGGCCCAAGGTGCCAATTCCAAAACCAATGCCGGCAATGCCCACGTTCTCCGTCGACGAATAGCCCAGCAGGCGTTTGAGGTCGCGCTGGCCCACGGTGTACAAAGCGCCGATTACCGCCGAGGTGATGGAAAACGCAATCAGCGCCCAACCCATCCACGCGTCG
>CAIYDK010000579.1 GCA_903924955.1 uncultured beta proteobacterium
GCCCTGGGAAATCTCGGCCTGGTAGGGCGTGTAGGCGGTGTACCAGGCGGGGTTTTCCAGAATGTTGCGCAGGATCACGCCGGGCGTGTGGGTGCCGTAGTAGCCCTGGCCGATGAAGCTTTTGAAGATCTTGTTCTTGTCTGCACAGGCTCTCAGTTCGGCTAGCGCGGCTGCTTCGGTGATGGCTGCGGGGATGTCCATCGCCGTTACGCGTGCGATTGATGCCGGCACGATACCTGCAATCAGTTCGCGGCGTGAGGCGGCCCCCACGGTCTTGAGCATCAGTTGTTCGTCAGCGGCATCAATGCCGATGTGGCGGGCAATGAACTCGGCGGAATTTTCTAGTTCGCGTAATGGGGGGGTGGTCATGGGCATGGCAGAAATTAAACAGTTCAGGCAGCGGAGAACGTGGTGTAACTGGTCTCGTCCATCAGGGCGTCGAGTTCCGCAGGCGCAGACAGTTTGACCTTGAAGAACCAGCCCGCGCCCATGGGGTCGGTATTGGCCAGCGATGGGTCGGCACGCAGTGCCTCGTTGACTTCGGTGATTTCGCCGGTGACCGGCATGTACACGTCGGCTGCGGCCTTGACGGACTCGACCACGCCAGCGATGTCTTTGGCGGCAAAAGTCTTGCCCACTTCGGGCAGGTCCACAAACACCACGTCGCCCAGCGCGTCCTGCGCGTGGTGGGTGATGCCGACGACGGCCGTGTCGCCTTCAACGTTCAGCCATTCGTGATCGGGGGTGTACTTGATGGACATGGAAAGCTCCTGAAAAGAATTGAAAAATAAACAGAAAAATCAAAACAACAAGCTGCCACTGCAGACTGTAGCCGCTGGGGATGGCCCCAGAAGGCGGTGTTTATCCGCGGTAATACCGGGTTGGCACAAATGGCATGGCACTGACTTCCATGGGTACCGGTTTGCCGCGCACGATGGCGACCATCTTGGTCCCCAGGGCACTGAATGCGGCGTCCACGTAGGCCATGGCAACAGGTTTGTCGATGGTCGGGCCAAGGAGGCCACTGGTGACCTCTCCGACTTGATTGCCCTGACCGTCCTGCAGTTCGGTGTGGTCGCGCACGGGAACCCGCTCCAGCGCTATCAGGCCTACACGTTTTCTGCTTCCAGCCCCCGTGGAATCTGCGAGAGCTGCTAGTATTTTTGTAGCACCCGGAAAACCACCTTCGCGTGCACCACCGTTGCGGCGCACTTTTTGCATGGCCCAAAGCAAGTTGGCCTCTACCGGGTGGGTGGTTTCGTCAATGTCATTGCCATACAGGCACAAACCCGCCTCCAGGCGCAAGGAATTGCGGGCGCCCAGGCCAATCGGCATGACCTCGGGTTGCGCCAGTAAGGCACGGGCCAGCGCTTCAGCTTGGTCGTTGTGGACGGAGATTTCAAACCCGTCTTCGCCGGTGTAGCCGCTGCGGGTCAGAAAAACATCGATCTTCTGCGTACCGGTGTCTACCGTGAAGCTACCGCCAGTCATGAACACCAGCATTTCCACGCCGGGCGCCATACGAGACAGCGCCGTGACAGCTTGTGGTCCCTGCAGCGCGAGCAGCGCACGCTCGGGCATGGAGATGACTTCGCAGCGGTGTCCGATGCGGTACTGGATGTGGGCAATGTCATTGATCTTGCAGGCGCCGTTGACGATCACGAAGATTTCATTATTGCCCTTGTTGAAGAACATCAGGTCATCGATGATGCCGCCTTCGTCATTGAGAAGCAGGCCATAGCGCTGTTTGCCAACGGGCAGGTCGATCACGTCGACGGGCATCAGCGTCTCGAATGCGGCTGCCGCATCGGGCCCTACCAGTCGCAATTGACCCATGTGGGAGACGTCAAACAGACCGGCTGCCTTGCGCGTGTGGTGGTGCTCGGCCATCAGGCCGGCGGGGTACTGCACTGGCATGGAGTAACCGGCAAAGGGCACCATGCGTGCGCGCAGTTCGACGTGCAGGGCGTTGAGTGGGGTGGTCAGCAGGGCATCGGTTGGGGCAGACAAGGCAGTCTCCAGTGGCTTGGCGCCAAGGGGCTATTTGGCGTCGGGGGCAATTGACTATCCGCGGTACAAACGAATTAGTTTGTTCCTTGGGCTTTGCCCCCGCTGTCCGCTTTACCTGAGAGATTCGCCGGGGCTGCATCGCGGGTGGCGCGCAGACTGCGGTTTGCTCCTTCGGTGGGCGGCATCGTGTGCCGCCTCTCTCCAGTGGGGATCGTGCTGCAGCGCTACCGCCACAACCCGTTTGTCAGTCCTTTTGCCTGAGCGTTCAGACTGCTGCAATCAGCAGTCCTGCGCCTTCGGCGGCTCTCTCTGGGAGGGCTCTCTCCTGACCGCGTGAATTCTAATCCAAGCGCGAGGCATGCTCCTGTCGTCAAAAAAATCGTCAAAAAAATGGGGCCCAAATGGCCCCATCAAATGATAGGCGAGGGCTCTACATCCCTGCGTAATTCGGCCCGCCGCCGCCCTCAGGTGTGACCCAGACAATGTTCTGCGTTGGGTCCTTGATATCACAAGTCTTGCAGTGCACACAGTTCTGCGCGTTGATCTGCAACCGGTCGGTGTTGTCGTCGTTCTTGACGAATTCATAGACACCCGCCGGGCAGTAACGCGCTTCAGGCCCCGCAAACTTCGCCAGATTGATACTCACCGGCACCGATGCATCCTTGAGCGTCAGGTGGGCTGGTTGTTGTTCCTCATGCGCCACATTGCTGATGAACACGCTGGAGAGGCGGTCAAACGTCAGCTTGCCATCGGGCTTTGGATACTCAATCGGTGTGCACTCGGCAGCGGGCTTGAGGTATTCGTGGTCGGCCTTTGTGCGGCGAATCGTCCAGGGCATATTGCCGCGCAGGGTGAACTGCTCCAGACCATTCATCAGGGTCGCAGCCGTCAGACCCCACTTGAACCAGGCCTTGAAGTTGCGCGACTTGTTGAGTTCCTTGAACACCCAGCTCTTCTCGAAGGCTTCGGGGTAAGCGGTGAGTTCATCGTGCTGGCGGTTGGATTGAAGGGCCTCAAAGGCGGCTTCGGCTGCCTGCATGCCGGTCTTGATGGCCGTGTGGCTGCCCTTGATGCGACTCACGTTCAGGAAGCCCGCATCGCAGCCCACCAGCGCGCCGCCGGGGAATACGGTCTTGGGCAGTGACATCAATCCACCCGCGGTAATGGCTCGCGCACCGTACGACAGGCGCTTGGCCGTCACTTCACCCTTGGCGTTTTCGAGGTAGTAGCGGATGTTGGGATGGGTCTTCCAGCGCTGGAATTCCTCAAACGGGCTCAGGTA
>CAIYDK010000580.1 GCA_903924955.1 uncultured beta proteobacterium
CAGCCGCGCCTACCTGCACCACCTGGACCGTTGCGCCGAAATGCTGGGCCCCATGCTGGCCAGCATTCACAACCTGCACTACTACCTGAACCTGATGCGGGAGGTGCGGGAGGCGCTCGATGCTGGGCGCTTTGGCGCTTTGCGATCGCAGTTCAAGGCGGATCGATCGCGCGGGGTGTGAGCGATTGCCCCGCAGTTAGCCTTGCAAATATGGAACTTCGTTCCCTGATTTGCAAGGTTAATTCCGCTGGTTTTCGGCTGTAACATGCAGACCGGGAGACCAACCATATGGCACACGCCAAGCATCTTGAAGAGTTCCCGAGCGCCGTTTGCGATGTGCACAGCACGAGCGGTGGAACGAAAGAAACCTCATGCTACACCGCCATCAATAACTTGATGGACGGCGTTGGGCAGGCGCTTAAGCCCAAGGTTCGCATGCGTCATGCAGCTCAAGAACCTCGGTGCCGGCAACCCCGACGGGGGCCTGTTCACGGCTGATCAATTTGACCGCAAGACCAGTGAAGTCAAAAACTTGGGAGCACCCGGGCGTGGCGTCATCGAAGTCAAAGCCCCGGCCGAGGCGGTAGACGACACCGCAACCAGCGATCAAATTTCCAAAAACTGGGGCCGCTACAAGCTGGTCCTGGTCACTAATTTGTGCGACTGGCTGTTGATCGGCGAGCGCACAGGCCATCGCGTCACACTGGAGCGCTTCCGACTGGCAACAGACGAAGTCAGTTTCTGGGCATTGGCAGCCCACCCCACCAAGACGCAGACCGAGTTGGGCGACGCATTTCAGGACTTTTTTGGCGCGCGTGCTGCTACATAACGCACCGCTGAGCGACCCACAAGACCTTGCTGCCCTGTAGGCCAGCTACGCCCGTGAGGCACGCTACCGCATGGACGCGGCGGGCGAAGAAGCGACTCATCCACTGGGGGCATTCAAGAAAAGTCTGGAAACAGCGTTGGGAATGACTTTTGCGGGCAACAGGGGTGAGCAGTTCTTCCGTTCCACTCTGGTGCGAACGCTCTTCTATGGCATGTTTGCCTCCTGGGTTCTGCGCCATGAAGCGGCGACCGCGCAGGATGTCCCATTTGATTGGCGTACTGCGGCCTATGGTCTGCACGTGCCCATGGTGTCCGCCTTGTTTGAGCAGATCACCCTGCCCGGCAAACTTAAAGCGCTGGAACTTGCTCCGGTGCTCGACTGGGCTGCCGATGCGCTCAATCGTGTGGATGTGGAAGCCTTCGATCCTGAGCTGCGCAAGCAACTGGGTGTCTGGTACACGCCCGAAGAAATTGTCCGTTACCAGGTGGCGCGTGTCGATCACTTGCTGCAAACCGAACTGGGTCTGCCCGATGGCTTGGCTGATCCCAATGTAGTGGTGCTTGATCCCTGCTGTGGTAGCCTCGGGTCACGGGCAACGAAGGGCTGCCGCGACATTGCCAATCAGCCGACCATGCCTGTGAATCAGGTCCTGATAGCCCAGCACACAGCGCAGCACGCCACAGAACACAGAGGGCGACAAGGTTTGAGGCAACAAGCGGATGCGTTGTGTTTGCATGTAACGAACGCTGTCGCGCTCCTCCAGAACCGCGCTGCTGTTGAAGTCAACCCAGGAGTCTTTGTGCAACACGCCGCCGGGCTCGGTTGGTAATCCGTTGGAGCGCGAAGTGAATGTCGCCGTGATGTCGTCATTTCAATCCGTGGCCAACACCAGCAAATATTTGCGTTCGCACTCGCCGGTGTCGCGGTTGAGATAGTAGCAGTCGTCTTGTCAGATCTGGCCGTACTGCATCACCAAGGCAGATGGGGTTTGGTTCAAGCGTTGGCAGACAGGCGACTGGCTTGCAGTGCAGCCTGGTACATGGCTTGCTGCTGAGCGATTTCCAGCAGCGCATCGCGCTCTGGCAAATGACTGGGAATTGCCATTTCGTAGGGAATTAGCTGATGCGCACCAGCACCGTCTTGCCAAACAGCACTCCACGCGCCGTTTTGCTCATGGGTGACGTCGATCATCTTGGGTGAGTAGGCGTCTCGGTACTTGGTTGCCAGCGATTGCATGATGGCAAGCTGGCGGGGTGAAAATTCATCGTCGTCGAACTGTACGCCCGGGTTGACCTTGACGGTCTGGCGCTCATAGTCAATCACCACTTCTTCGGCGATGTGGACAACCGCCGCCAAGTCGGAACCGAGCTCTTCCCACTCCTCCATCAGATCAATCGGAACGGGACCGAACTTCCAGGCTTGATAGTCGTAACCCGTGACACTCTTGCCTGTTTGGCAAAAATGTTCGAAATCCATCAGATAGAGCAGCTTGAAGAGTTTGATCTTGCCGCAATGCTGTGTGTTTGTCGCGAAGCAAATCACAGCGTTGAGCAGACGGCTTCGGTTGGACATCTTCGGGGTGTATGAAAAAACAGTGG
>CAIYDK010000581.1 GCA_903924955.1 uncultured beta proteobacterium
GCCGGTGAGCATCAGCACCACCAGCAGCGTCAAGATGATCATGGCGTTCATTTGGAAACTCCTTCCTCGTCGACACCGCGCGGATGGAGGTTGTCATCCATCCGGTAAATGGCGTCGTCATCGCCAGGAGCCAGCGGCTCAACCTCATCGAGTCCGTCCACATGGCCATGGTCATGGTGTGGCAATTCGCCGGTGCGCAGAAAATTCACGGTGACTTGGATGAAACGAAAACACATGAGGTATGAGCCCATGGGAATGACGGAGTACACGATCCAGGTCGGCCACTCCAGATCTGGCGTGGTGGGGCCCTCAGGAGTGTCGCCAACGCCTATGCCCAGACTGGAGAACAGGAAGTAGTGGAGGCCGTTCTCCCACACAAAGCGCAATCCCAACGTGCCTACGATGCCGGTAAACAGGGCGCCAGCCATCAGCCCAATTACAACGAACTTGCTACGCCGGCTGTCCGACATCCGGTTGATCAGCACATCCACGCCGACGTGGATGCCGGTTCGCACGCCGTAGGCAGCGCCAAACTTGGCCATCCAGACGAACATGATGATGCAAAGCTCCTGCGCCCAGCCCATATTGACCGACAGCAACCAGTCCTGCACGCCGGGTATGGCAAAGCCGGATGCGTAGCGGTGTATCACGGAGGCGAAAATGACCAGAGTCGCCGCCCCCATGAGGAATGTGATGATCCATTCCTCGATGTGATCGAGAATTTTCATGGCGTCAATACGCTTTACAGCTTGGCGGGATCAAACCCGGTTTCTTTGTAAATGGTCTTGATCAGATCCTTGCCAATACGTGACTCCATCTCGGCATGGACCTTGATCGTGGCCTTTTTGAATGCCGTGCGCTCAGCTGCGGTTGGGGTGTATACCTGAGTCTTGCCAGATTTCTTGACGGCTTCCAGAGACTGCTCGTTCTCCTGCTTGGCAATTTGATTGGCATATCGCGTGGCCTGCTCCATCGCGTCCTCGAGTTGTTTGCGAATATCCGCTGGCAGACCCTCCCAGAACTTCTTGTTGGTGATGACGGCATAGCCCAGATAGCCGTGCTCGGTGAGCGTCAGGTTTTTCTGGACCTCGTGCATCTTCTGGGTATAGAGGTTGGAAATAGGATTCTCAGTTCCGTCCACCACCCCGGTTTGCAATGCCTGGTAAACCTCCGAGAAGGCCAGAACCTGCGGCAAACTACCCAATGCGCGCATCTGCGCCTCCAGCACCTTGGAGGACTGAATACGCATCTTCAAACCCTTGAAATCGGCTGGGGTTTGCATGGGCTTGTTGGCAGAAAAGGACTTGAAACCGTTGTCCCAATAGGCAAGACCTTTCACGCCCTTGGCGTCGAGTTTGTCCAGCAACATGCGCCCTACAGGGCCCTGTGTGACTTTGTGCAATGCATCGTAGTTATCGAACATGAAAGGCAGGTCAAAGACTTCAAACTCCTTGACACCCAAGGGGCCAAACTTGGCCAGAGACGGGGCCAGCATTTGCACGGCACCGATCTGCAGGGCTTCCATTTCTTCTTTGTCTTTGTACAGCGTGCTGTTGGCGTACACCTCGATCTTCACGCGGCCTTTGGTCAGCTCTTCAGCCTTCTTTTTGAAGTACTCGGCGGCGTGGCCTTTTGGCGTGTCGTTTGCGACGACATGGCTGAACTTGATGATGATGGGCTGCTGTGCCAAGGCCAGCATCGAGAAGGTACCAACGATCAAACCAAATGCAAAGGAGTGAAGCTTCATGATGAATTCCTCGTAGTTATTGTCGATTTTGAATGAATATTATTGATTATGAACGCATCCAGAGAATATTCCGATGGTGAAATAACTCAAGTGTGGAGTTCCACTAGGGGTTAACCCGTTGTTCCCGAAGTAGCCTACGATCACGTTCTGTTTATCCAATCGGTCACCGGTCACACTGTGTTTCTAGTCGCAAAAATGCTCTCCCTGCTGACTCAGCCGCTAACGTGGGTAGTGACCCTGTTGGCCGTCAGTCTGCTGGTCCGCCAAGGGTCAACCTTGGGACGAAAATTGGTCGGTACCGCGCTCGCCGTGCTGTTGCTGATGGGTTGGCAGCCATTGCCCCATTGGCTGATTCGCCAACTGGAGGCGCAATACGCTGAAATGGCGCCGCAGGCCAACTTGAAACCCTATGCGGGGATCATCATTCTGGGAGGCGCGACGGAAGAGGGCTACGTTGCACAAGCGCACAGCCAGCCGCTGCTCAACGAAGCTGCCGAGCGCATGACCGCCCCCCTCTCGATGCTGCGGCGCAACCCACATCTGCGGATCGTATTTACCGGAGGAGAAGGATCACTATTCGGCACGGGTCCCAGCGAAGCCGAACGTGTGCGACCATTTTTTGACGGCATGGGCCTGGGCGCAAATCAGGTGACGTACGAAGCGTTGTCGCGCACCACCTATGAGAACGCGGTTCTGACCGCGCAGTTGCCAGGTATTGACATCCAGCAGCACTGGCTGCTTGTGACATCGGCATGGCACATGCCTCGGTCGATGGCCACCTTCACCAAAGCCGGATGGAATGTGACCGCCTACCCGGTTGATTTCAGAACCGGTGCCGGCACACCCTGGACCGAATATTCCCTCAAGGACGGGACCCGCAACTGGCAGCTGTTGCTGCACGAATGCCTGGGTTGGGCGGCCTATCGCGTAACCGGGCGACTTTAGATGTGCACCAGTCGCCGCGCCACCACCTTGTCAATGCGCTTCCCCTCCAGAGCCGTGACCTCAAATCGCCAGGCCGCACATTCAATGCATTCACCCACCGACGGCAACTCGCCCGAAACGGCCATCAGCAGGCCTGCCAACGTGTTGTAACGGCCGCGATCTTCCTGGGGCAACTCGTCAATATCAAGACGCGCCTTGAGTTCGCCTACCGGCATCAAGCCATCCAGTTCCCAGGATCCATCCGGCAAATGCGTGGCCCACGC
>CAIYDK010000582.1 GCA_903924955.1 uncultured beta proteobacterium
CCAGCCACCGTAGGGCGTTTCGAAGTCGTCTTTTCGCACGCCCGGGTAAAGCGCTTCGAGGGTAATGGCATGGGCTCACAGCGTCGCATGCAGCCCATGAAACGCCCGTTCCCCCCCCCCCAATTTCGGGACAGTAGGGCACTTGCACCAAATGGCACTACAGGCCCAATAAAACGCCCATTTACCCCCATTTCTGGGGCGACGTGGTCGCGGGTACGAATTCCAAACCGGGACTCGAATCCTGCGCTACAGTAGTGGCTCACTTGCCCATTGGAGTGAGCCATTTTTTGGAATGGCCTTGGAGTCCGCTCCGCCAGTAAGCTAGTAAAAGCGCCCCTTCGGGGGCGTTTTTCATTGCTACCCATCAATTTGCCCACCATCAAGTATTGGCCTACGGCTGATTCATGGTCTGGGTTGATCTGCGTGCGTCACTTTCCGCGCTCCTTAACCCAATCAGCATGCATTCGGATTGCATTGAACGGACAGACTGTTTTGCACTTGCCGCAACCGGTACAGGTGTCGAGGTCATCAATCACAGCATGCTTCACCCAATTCTTCGACTCAAGGCTCAGTAGATGAAGGGGACAGGAACCCACACATCGACCACATCCAGTGCACTTGCTGGTGTCGATCACCGGGATGGGACAGATTGCGTTCATGCTAGTGCGCAGCGGTCGAGTGATAAACCTTCATCCAGTATGCACGTGGTTCGCGTGCAGGGGGATTTCAAAAGCCCGTTACTGCAAACCCCACTACCCCCGTATCTTTGAAGAAACTCGGCAGCACATGCAGACTTACTGCAACTGCCCCTTGAGGAATTCCGGTAACTCCAGCGGCATGACGACAATACCCTCCTCAATCAGGGACTCAGTCTCGGCGCGCGACGCCTTGCCGCGAATGCCGCGCTCTGCTGCCTCTCCGTAATGAATTTTTCGCGCTTCTTCGGCAAACTGATCGCCCACATCATCAGTATTGGCCACGATGTGTTGAGCCACTGCCATCCAAACAGATTGCAATGAGGGTGCTGTACCATCAGCGAGTGCAACATTTTGCGCAGGCTCAACCACTTCACGCCCGCTGCCAAAATTCAACCTGGGCGCACTCAACATTTTGGTTGTGCTGGCGCTTGCGCAAACCGGGCACACAATCAGACCGCGCCCTTGCTGGTCTTGAAAGTCGGCTTCGGATGAAAACCATCCTTCAAAAACATGCTGGTTGGCGCACTGAAGGTCGAGCACTTTCATATCGATGCAACGCGGCCATGTGCGCCTCGCCAGTTCCATGCCACCCCAAGAGGCAACATTCCAGAGGGCGAGGGTACATTAAAGTCCATGAGCTTCACGAGCGGTAATAGGAGTGGGCCGATCAGGGGCATACAAGGATGAGTCGGCGTAGCTTATATTCCCTGCCAATCCTTGAATGCCCCCGAAAGAAAACCGATGCTTCCACTTCGATCCATCCTATGCTCAACAAGTCTGCTGATCGCGTTAGCCGCCTTCGCCACCACCGGTGTCGCCAGTGTAACCAGTGATGAAGCGGGCACCGGACTCAAGGCGGCGATCGCGCGTGGTTCAGAGTTCGCGGTTGCCGAACTTGGAAAAAACGACGGTTTCCTCGGAAATGAAAGAGTCCGTATTGGCCTGCCCGAATCGCTGCGCAAGGCTGAGAGCGCGGCCCGCAAGTTGGGCTTTGGCGCTCAGGCTGACGCGCTCATTGAAGCCATGAACCATGCGGCCGAAGCGGCTGTGGTTGAGGCTAGGCCGTTATTGGTCAACGCCGTCAAGAATATGTCATTCAAGGACGCCAAAGATATTCTGCTTGGCGAACCGGATGCGGCGACACAATACTTCAAACGCACGACTTCTGCCGAACTCGCCGACAAGTTTCTCCCAGTCGTCAAGAAAGCAACTGCCAAAGTCGAGCTTGCGCAGCGGTACAACGAATTTGCGGGCAAAGCGGCAAAGTTTGGCCTGATCGCGGAGAAGGATGGGGATCTCGACGCCTACGTCACCCGCAAGGCCATGGAAGGGCTGTTTGTGATGATCGCCGAAAAGGAAAAGCAAATTCGCTCCGACCCCATTGGTACGGGCAGCAGTATCCTTAAAAAGGTGTTCGGCTCTATCGGAAAATAGTCTCCAGTGGGGGACTTACCCCGCTTCATCTGAAGCTGCGTGGCATCGGAAAGGCTTGTGCGTTCAGCCAATCAGATCGAAGCACGACTGGTACATCAGTATGTGATCGAACGAGTGCGCAATCCTGCGTTTGTCGCTAAACTAAAAACACAAACCAAGCAAGGACGCCACGATGACGATGAAATTTTGCGCAACAAAGGCCACGTTGCTGCGCCCAATGGTGGCATCAGCAATTGTGTTGCCGGTGATGGCAATGCTTGTCTATTTGAGCGGTTGCAGCGCCATGGGCTCAGGAACTGATTCGGCGTCACGACTCACCGCCACAAGCTTGACCCAAGTGCAGATTTCAGAAATCATTGCCAGCCCCGATCGAAGCTCCGCAGACCGAACCAACGACCTTCGGCGCAAACCCGATCAAATGCTCGGCTTCATTGGCGTTCATGCTGGAATGGTGGCGCTGGATTTGAGCGCTGGCGGCGGGTACACCACTGAATTGTTGGCAAGGGCGGTCGGCACTACTGGACGCGCGTATGGTCAGAGCCAGCCACCGCGCCCGGTTGATGCACCCCCGCGCCCCGCAGTGACGCCAGAAGGCAACTCGTCTCCCCAATTGCAAACGACCCAGTCAGCGGCACCAGTTGCCACAGCACCACCTCGTCGAACGTCAGCACAAGCGTTGGCTGAACGCGGCAAAAACCCACTGCTTGCCAATCTCTCTTCTGTGGTGCGCGCATTTGAAGACCCTGTCCCGCCCGAACTGTCAGGCAAGCTCGACTTGGTAACGCTGATGTTTAACTATCACGATCTGGGACACATGGGGACTGACCGTTCACGGATGAATGCGGCAGTGTTTGCTGGCTTGAAGTCGGGTGGCTTGTATGTCATCGCAGACCATGCGGGTCGTCCTAGAACGGGGATTTCCGAGGCCGGAACCTTGCATCGGATTGAGGAAGCGTTTTTGCAACAGGAAGTCGAGTCGGCAGGGTTCAAACTGGTCGCGCGCGGAGACTTTCTTCGCAACCCATCCGATCCACGCGACAAAAATACGCCAGAGCCGGCACAGCCGAAGGATGAATTTGTGCTGAAGTTTGTCAAGCCAGAAGCGGCTAGCAGGTGATCTTGAAGAGGTCCAATACATTCGCTTGACCTGAGCATTTGCACAGTTCACAGGGCGCGATGCCTGAGTTTGGCTGAATGCAGAATACCCATTTTCCCACCAAATGAGGCACCACTGCTTCACCTGCAGCTCAATAGGTGAGCCCGCCCAGTGAGACACTCAGGGCTGTCCTGTATATGTTCCAAATCCTGGAACTGATCTGTCATCATGACTTCAAACCATAGCCCCCAGCTTCTGCCCGGATTCCTTGCATTTCACAGCAACCGCTCGGAGAAGTTGGCCGAAGTCGTGATCAGTTGGCTTCGTCGCTATCCGTTGGGCCCGCTTGAAGAAGAAATCATTCTGGTGCAAAGCAATGGTATGGCAGAGTGGGTCAAGATGGAGATGGCGCGCATGGGTGGCGTCTGCGCGGCCACGCGGGTTGAATTGCCGTCGCGGTTTCTGTGGCGTACCTACCGCCAGGTGCTTGGGCGTGAGGCCGTCCCTGGTGAATCTCCACTGGACAAAGTTCCCATGGTTTGGCGCCTGATGCAACTGTTGCCCACGCTCACTGCCCATCCCGACTTTGCCCCGGTAGCTGGATTTTTGACAGGCGACGAGCCAGATCGAATGCTGCAGTTGGCGTCCAAATTGGCGGACTTGTTTGACCAATACCAGAACTACCGTGCCGACTGGCTTCAAACGTGGGCGCAGGGCGAAGACCACCTGATTCTGGCCAACGGATCCAAGGCCGAGATCCCGCTGGAGCAGCGCTGGCAACCCCAACTCTGGCGCGCCGTGCTGCAGACCCTGGACGACAAACAGCAGCAAAGCATCCGGCCCCAATTGCAGCAGAGGGTGGTAGACGCACTGAACAGCGGTGCGCCGCTGTCGACCAAGGTTGCCCAGCGCGTCGTCGTGTTTGGCATGAGCCAGATTCCGTTGACCACCATGCAGGCACTGGCCGCCCTATCAAAACACAGCCAGGTGATGCTGGCCATTCCCAACCCCTGCCAGTATTACTGGGGGGACATCATGGACGGTCGCGAGTTGCTCAATTCACAGCGTCGTCGCCAACCCCTGCGCCAGGGACGGGAGCTGTCAACCTTGCCTCTGGAAGACATGCATGCCCATGCGCACCCCCTGCTTGCCGCCTGGGGGCGCCAGGGGCGGGACTTTATCCGCCAACTCGACCACTTCGACGACGCAGAAAAGGCGAAGAAACAGTTCGACCTGGCACGCATCGATCTGTTTGACGACGTCGACGAGGATGCGCACACGCCACTGTTGCTGCAGGTACAGAACCGGATTCGCGATTTGGTGCCTTTGAAAGAACACGCCTCACGACCCGTAGCGCCCCACGACCATTCCATCGTTTTCCACAGCGCGCACAGCACCGTGCGCGAACTCGAAATCCTGCACGACCAGTTGCTCCAACTACTTGCAGACCGCAGCGCGGCAGTTCCACTCAATCCGCGCGACATCATCGTGATGGTCCCCGACATTGCGCAACTTGCTCCAGGCATCCGGGCTGTCTTTGGTCAGTACAAGCGTGGCGACCCTCGTTTCATTCCGTTTGACATCGCCGACATGAGTGCAAAGTCCGACAGCCCTCTCATTGGGGCCCTGGACTGGTTGCTGCGTCTGCCCACCCAGCGCTGCCGCATGAGTGAGCTGGTGGACTTGCTGGAAGTGGGTGCCATCGCGAGCCGGTTCGGAATTGACCAAGAGTCACTGCCCAAGCTCACCGAATGG
>CAIYDK010000583.1 GCA_903924955.1 uncultured beta proteobacterium
ATGAAAAAATCGAACCGAAAGTGCAAAGTTTGCTAACTTGCGCGATAAGCCACAGCCATTTCTTGCGCCCTGCGCCGTTCAGCGCGTGACATCAAAACGCTCGCAACCAAAACGCCCACGCTGACCACGGCAACCGTCAACGTTGCCACCGTATTGACGCTGGGACTCAAACCCAGTCGGGCACGACTGAAAATCGTGATCGGCATGGTGGTGGAGCCAGGACCCGACAAAAACGCCGACAGCACGACGTCATCCAGCGATAGCGTAAAGGTCAGCAGCCATGCAGAACCGATGGCTTGTGCAATAAGTGGCAGTGTCACCAGTAGGAACACCTGGATGGGCCTGCAGCCCAAATCCTGTGCTGCCTCCTCAAGTTGTGGACTCATCTCCTGCAAACGTGATTGCACAACCACCGTTGCGTAAGCCATTCCCAGCAAGGTGTGGCCCAACCAGATAGTGGCCATTCCTCGCTCCGGGAAGCCAAACATCCGCTGTACCGAGACCAGCATCAGCAGTAACGACAAGCCGATGATGACTTCCGGCATGACCAGTGGCGAGTTCACCATGCCGGCAAACAACGTGCGCCCGGGGAATCGTTTGAAGCGATGCAGCGACAAGGCCGCCAACGTGCCCAAGACCACGGATGAGCATGCGGTCAAAAAAGCAATTTCGAGCGACAGCACAAATCCGTTAACGATCTCGGTGTCGTTGGCCAATTCGGCATACCAGCGCAAGGACCAGCCACCCCATTGGGTCACGATAGGGCTGGCGTTAAAACTCAGTATGACCAGGGTGAGGATGGGCAAGTACAAGAATAAAAAGATCGCCCCGATCCAGATGCGCGACGTGACGCGGGCGGCATTCGCGCTCATACGCTGGCCTCCGCACGCGATTTGCTGAACAGCGCCACCGGCACGATGATGAGCAACACCATGACCACCGCCACGGTAGCAGCCATGGGCCAATCGTTATTGCTGAAGAACTCGTCCCACAGCACCCGTCCGATCATCAGCGTCTGGGGGCCGCCCAGCAACTCAGGGATCACAAACTCCCCGACACAGGGAATGAACACCAGCATGGCGCCCGCCACGATGCCGCTGCGCGACAGTGGCACGGTGATGCGCCAGAACGCCTGCCAGGGTGTTGCACCCAGGTCCAGAGCGGCTTCGAGCAGTCGCAGGTCCATCTTGGCCAGATTGGCATACAGCGGCAGAACCATGAACGGCAGATAGGTGTACACCATGCCCAGCACCATAGAAAACGGCGTATTCATCATCCTGATGGGCTCGTCAATCAGCCCGGCCGCCAACGCCAGGTTGTTGAACACGCCAGCGTCGGCCAGCAACATCTTCCAGGCGTAGACCCGCAACAAAAACGAGGTCCAGAACGGCAACATCACCAGCATCAGCAACGCGGGGCGTTGGTCTGCCGGGCTACGCGCCAAAAAATAGGCGAATGGGTAGGCCAACAGCAGGCAAATGACCGTGGTCAGTCCGGCAAAGCCCAGCGAACTCAGGTAGGTCTGCACATACAACGAGTCCTCGGCCAGACTGAGGTAGTTGTCCACCTTGATCTGAAAATGAATCGCGCCGTCGGCCCAGGTCACAAGTTCCTTGAACACCACGCCATCCATCTCTGACAGGCTGATCTTGCCAACCACCAAAAACGGCAGCAGGAAGACGAGTAACAGGAAGACCATGGGCACGCCTATGACCACGATGCGGCCCCACGATCGGGTCATGCGGTCGAGCACCGATAGGCTCTGCAAAGTGTGGTTCGTCATGGCGGCGTCACTGGGTCAACACGACCACGTCGCTGCCACACCACCACACATGCACGCGGTCCCCCGCTTGCAGATGGGTGACCGTGTGTCGGGCCGCGTTGGTGTGGGTCACTTTGACCACAGCACCCGAGTCCAGCTTGACGTGGTAAGTCGTCAAGCTGCCCAGATAAGCAAGATTCTCGATAACACCCTGCACAATATTCAATCCCACCTCAGCCGCCGACTCACGCTCGCCGTCCAGCGGCGACGTGTTCTGGATCACCATCTTCTCCGGGCGAACGGCGACATGCACCGCCATACCCGTTGTCCCTGTGATGCCATGGCTCACATAGTGTCGGCATTCGGTGCCTGCAATCACCACATGGTCTGGCGCATCGACGTCGACCGTGCCCTTGAACAGGTTGACGCTACCGATGAAGTCAGCGACAAAGCGGCAATTCGGCGTCTCGTAGATTTCCTCGGGCTCGCCGATCTGAAGAATTCGGCCTTCGCTCATGACGCCAATGCGCGTGGCCATGGTCATGGCCTCTTCCTGATCATGCGTCACCATCACACAGGAGACGCCCACCTGGTGAATGATGTCCACCAGTTCAAGCTGGGTCCGCTGGCGCAGCTTGGCATCCAACGCACCCAAGGGTTCGTCTAGCAACAACAGCTTGGGTCGCTTGGCCAGACTGCGCGCCAGAGCCACCCGCTGTTGTTGGCCTCCCGACAGTTGGTGCGGTTTGCGCTTGGCATAGGGTTTGAGCTGCACCAGATCCAGCATCTGCTCGACCCGCGTCGCGATGTCGGGCTTGGCCATGCCGTCACGCCGCAAACCGAAGGCAATGTTGTCCCACACGGTGAGGTGTGGAAAAAGGGCGTAGCTCTGGAACATCATATTGATGGGCCGCTCATAGGGCGCCAACCCCACGATGTCCTGCCCGGCAAGCAGAATTCGCCCGGCGGTGGGCACTTCAAAACCGGCCAACATGCGCAGCAGAGTGGACTTGCCGCAACCGGACGATCCCAGCAGGGCAAAGATTTCGCCTTGTGCAATATCCAGCGTCACGTCGTTGACGGCGAACACCTCATCAAATTTCTTGACAATGTGCTCGATCTGCAAAAACGGTGTCGCCGCTGCATTCATCGCAGGCTGTATGTCTGAATTAGTTGCCACCAAGAAGCTTTCTTGCAAGAATTTTTCCGATCACGGAAAACCAAACCGCCATTTTAGTTAAGGCATGATGGTCCGCTTTTGACTAAACACTGCATTTTCACTCGCCATGCCTACGCAACCTGACAGCCACGACCGTCCACCCAGCCGCTGGGCTGCCTACTGTTTTCTGGCGCTGAGCATGTCGCTAGTGGGCAGCTATGTCGCCCTCTCCAAACCGCTGGTTGCCGCACTGGGCGTTTTTCTGCTGGCCTGGCTGCGCTTTGGCATCGGCGGCTTGGCCATGGCGCATTGGCTCAAGCGGCCTGAGCAGGAACGCCCAATGACCACAACCACAAAGCGTTTAGTGTTTCTGGAGTCGTTTCTAGGCAACTTTCTGTTCTCCATCTCCATGCTATTTGGCGTCAGCATGACCAGCGCTGTTTCGGCCGGCGTCATCATGGCCACCATACCGGCGGTGGTCGCGGTGATGAGTTGGGCCTTCCTGAAGGAGCGCATCGGCTTGCGGGTCTGGGCTGCAGTGGGCTGTGGTGCTTTGGGCATCGGCTTGTTGGCACTATCAAAAGGTGAGCACGCTACGCAGGTTTCACGTGGGCTGGAGGCTGATTTGCTCAATAACAAGGCGCTATTGGGCAATGTGCTGGTGTTTGTCTCCGTATTGTGCGAGGCGGCCTACGCTGTCATTGGCAAAAAGCTCACCGGTGCCTTGTCGCCCAAACGCATTACCGCGCTCATTAATTTATGGGGATTCGCGCTGATGACGCCCATGGGTCTGTACGCCGCCCTGCACTTCGACTTCGTGGCCGTCACCGCGTCGTCGTGGTTGCTCTTGCTGTTCTATGCCATGGCCGCCAGCGTCTGGACGGTGTGGTTGTGGATGACTGGTCTCAAAGGCGTTCCAGCTGCCCGTGCGGGGGTGTTCACGGTCATGCTACCCATATCGGCCGCCGTGGTCGGGGTTCTGGTGCTGGGCGAGTCGCTCAGCGGGATGCAGGCACTGGCCTTTGCGATTGCACTGCTGGGCGTGCTGCTGGCCACCCTACCCTCCGGCGACACCGCTACACCAGCGCCTTAGACGCCACCACGATGCCGTCTTCGTCGGCATAGAGCCAGTCACCCGGGCGCACCCAGACGCCCTGCACCTGTACCGCCACGTTGGCCTGGCCCTCATTACGCTTTTCGGTTGGCCATGGCATGGGGGCGAGCGCCCGTATGCCCACTGCGTGACCTGCCAACTCAGCCGTATCACGCACGCACCCGTCTATCACCACACCGGCCCATCCGTTACGCGCTGCGGCGGCACCCAGGTTGCCACCCAGTAGTGCGCGGCGCAGCGACCCGCCACCATCCACCACCAGCACTTTGCCGATGCGCCCCTGCGGCGTATCGACCATGCCCGAGGCGTCAACCGCCGCTTTGACCAACGTGTTGTCTTCAAAGCATTTGACGGTTTCCACCGGGCCCGAGAACTTTTTCACCTGGCCAAAATCCTTAAAAACAGGCGCAAGCACCCGAAATTCCCCAGTGAAATCGTTCTTGTGAGCGTCACACAAATCACAGGTTGCAAAGTCAATCGCCATAGTGCGGCACTCCTTTTTGACAAATATGTCCATTCTCCAATGAAAAAAACAACATTTCCCAATGAAAAAGTGATTTTTCCGCTGGATATGCCCCTTTTTCTCCAGTAGCATCCGGGTACCAGCGAAGAAGCAGTTTTTTGCTGGTGATTAATCAACTTCAAGAAGGACAATCAATCATGGCAACTGCAAAGAAAGCTCCGGCTAAAAAAGCGGCACCTGCAAAGGCAGCAGCAGCACCGGCAAAGAAGGCAGCTCCTGCTAAAAAAGCAGCCGCTCCCGCAAAGAAAGTAGCCGCAAAGGCTCCTGCTAAAAAAGCAGCCGCTCCCGCTAAAAAAGCGGCTCCCGCCAAAAAGGCCGCTCCTGCAAAGAAAGCTGCTGCAAAGGCTCCCGCCAAAAAGCGCACCGTGAATGCTGCATTCATGAAGGCCCTAACGCCTAGCGCTGCTTTGGCCGCCATCGTGGGCGCTACCCCACTGCCACGCACCGAAGTCGTGAGCAAACTGTGGGCTTACATCAAGAAGAACAAACTGCAAGACGCAGTCAACAAGCGCATGATCAATGCGGATGCCAAACTGAAGGAAATCTTCGGCAAGATGCAAGTGTCCATGTTCGAGATGGCTGGCCTGATCGGCAAGCACCTGAAATAATAGGTCTCTCGACCCCCGCAAAAAAGGCCGACTTGTTCGGCCTT
The DNA here is from genome assembly GCA_903924955.1 of uncultured beta proteobacterium. GTDB lineage: Bacteria > Pseudomonadota > Gammaproteobacteria > Burkholderiales > Burkholderiaceae_C > Allorhodoferax. The sequence continues at coordinate 5,211 of CAIYDK010000583.1, forward strand.
TTTTTCAACCCCAACCAGATCTCCACATGTTGCGCTTCCTGTTCACGCGCCTGAGCCTGATCATTCCGACTTTCTTCGGCATGACGCTGGTGGCGTTCTTCCTGATTCGCCTGGTACCTGGCGACCCTATTGAAACGTTGGCTGGTGAGCGCGGCATCGACGCTGCGCGCCACGCTGCGCTGCTCACCGAATACGGGCTGGACCGTCCGATCATCGTGCAGTACGGCATCTATATTGCCAAAGTCTTGCAAGGTGATTTAGGTAAATCCGTCATCACCCAGACCCAAGTCCTGAGCGAGTTCGCAGCCCTGTTTCCCGCCACCATCGAGCTCGCCGTTTGCGCCATTTTGTTTGCCCTGCTGATTGGAATTCCAGCGGGCATCATCGCCGCCGTCAAACGCAATTCCATCCTTGATCAGGGCGTGATGGGCGTATCGCTTACTGGCTACTCCATGCCTATTTTCTGGTGGGGCCTGCTACTGATTTTGCTGTTCTCCGTACAGCTTGACCTGACCCCCGTGTCGGGCCGTATCGCAGTGCAGTACTTCATTGAACCGGTGACCGGCTTCCTGCTCATCGACACCCTGCTGGCCAACGACACGGGGGCGTTCTGGTCAGCCGTGTCACACCTGATTCTTCCCACCATTGTGCTGGGTACCAACCCGTTGGCGGTGATTGCCCGCATGACGCGCTCCGCCATGCTCGAAGTGCTGGGCGAGGATTACATCCGCACGGCACGCGCAAAGGGCATGTCCACCTTTCGCATCGTGGCCGTGCACGCATTGCGAAATGCGCTGATACCGGTCATTACCGTCATTGGCTTGCAAGTCGGTGTGCTGTTCACAGGTGCCATTTTGACCGAGACCATTTTTTCCTGGCCAGGGGTCGGCAAATGGCTGATCGAAGCCATTAGCCGCCGGGACTATCCCGTCCTGCAAGGCGGCATGCTGCTGCTCGGCGCCGTGGTCATGGCCGTCAACCTGCTGGTAGATTTGGCCTACGGAGTCATCAATCCACGAATCAGGCACCAAAAATGACTCCGACACACACTGTGCTTGCTCACTCTGATTCGCCCGCGCAGGCCGAGCCCCTGCATCCGCTCAAAGACTTTTGGCGCTACTTCAGCGCCAACCGGGGTGCACTCGGTGGGTTGGTGATTGTGGTGACCGTACTCCTGCTCGCCGCATTTGCCAATGTGGTCGCCCCCTACAACCCGGACCTGACAGACAACACCGTCTTCCTGGTTCCGCCTGCCTGGCAAACCGGTGGATCATCGGCCCACCTGCTGGGCACCGACGCAATTGGCCGGGACATACTTTCGCGCCTCATCCACGGTGCACGGCTGTCACTGACGATTGGCATGGCCGTGGTCGCCATCTCGGTCGTGGTTGGTACCACACTGGGGCTTTTGGCGGGCTATTTCCGTGGGGTGTTCGAGATTGCGGTCATGCGCGTCATGGACATCATCCTGACCCTGCCCAGCCTGCTGCTGGCCATTGTGATCGTAGCCATTTTGGGTCCTGGACTGATGAACGCCATGCTGGCTGTGGCTGTTGTGGTGTTGCCGCACTACGTGCGCATCACCCGCGCGGCTGTCATCAGCGAAACCTCGCGCGACTACGTCACCGCCGCGCGCATGAGCGGGGCCGGGCACTGGCGCATCATGTTCAGCGAAGTGCTGCCCAACTGCACCGCACCGCTCATCGTGCAAGCCTCACTGGGTATTTCCGCTGCCATTCTGGACGCGGCCGCGCTGGGCTTTTTGGGCCTGGGAGCACAACCGCCGTCACCCGAATGGGGCACCATGCTGGCCGACGCGCGCGAGTTTGTGCTGCGCGCCTGGTGGGTGGTAACCTTTCCCGGGCTTGCCATTCTGATCACCGTTTTGGCTTTTAATCTGCTGGGCGACGGCCTGCGCGATGCGCTGGACCCCAAGCTCAAACGCTAACCCACGACCGCACACCATGGCCTTGCTTGAAATAGAAAATCTGTCGGTTGAATTCCCATCGCACAACGGAGTTATGTACGCCGTGGATGGCGTCAGTCTGTCGCTCGATACCGGCGACGTGTTGGGCATTGTGGGTGAATCCGGCTCCGGCAAAAGCGTCACCATGATGGCCTTGATGGGCCTGGTCGCCTACCCCGGCCGGGTCAAGGCCGACAGGTTGTGCTTTGACGGACACGACCTGCTGACGCTATCCGAGCGCGAGCGCCGACGCCTGACCGGCAAAGATTTGTCCATGATTTTCCAGGACCCCACCACCAGCCTGAACCCCTGCTTCACCGTTGGCTTCCAGTTGGCCGAGACACTGAAGCTGCACATGCGCATGGACAAGGCAGCAGCCCGCAAGCGTTCCATCGAACTACTGGAACAAGTGGGCATTCCCGCTCCTGAAAGTCGCTTGGGTGTGTACCCGCACCAGCTTTCCGGCGGCATGAGCCAGCGCGTCATGATTGCCATGGCGATTGCCTGCAACCCAAAACTCCTGATCGCTGATGAACCCACCACCGCACTGGACGTGACCATACAGGCGCAAATTCTGGACCTATTACGCAGCCTGCAAAAAGAACGCGGCATGGCGCTGGTGCTGATCACCCACAACATGGGCGTGGTGAGCGAAATGGCGCAGCGTATTGCGGTGATGTATGCCGGCCAGATCATGGAGCAACGCCGATCCAGTACGCTGTTCACTGCACCACAGCACCCCTACACCGAAGCGCTGATGGCGGCACTGCCTGAGCGCAATGATGGTCACTCCCGTCTGGCCACTATCCCCGGCATGGTGCCAGGCCTGTATGACCGCCCCAAGGGATGCTTGTTCTCACCCCGCTGCAGCGATGCCAATGATGGCCTGTGCCAGACCCGCCCCCCGTTGCGCGGCTGGCAGGATGGCGCCGTTCGCTGCCACTATCCTCTGGGCGAGGCTAACCGCCCTGCCAGCAGGCCCAAGCGCCCGGAGATGGCAGCATGAGCACCACGCACACCGTGGAGAGCCTGCCCGTTGTTGTCGCCAAAGACCTGTGCCGTGTCTACCCCATCAGCAAAGGTTTTTTCCACAAACCCGATTTGCTGCAAGCCGTGGGCGGCGTGTCGTTTACCGTGCAGGCTGGCAAGACGCTGGCCATCGTCGGTGAGTCCGGTTGTGGCAAGTCCACACTGGCGCGCATGGTGACCCTGATTGAGGCGCCATCGGGCGGCACGCTGCAGTTCGGTGGTGTGGATGTGGTGGGCGCCTCCGCGCGCGACCAGCACGCCCTGCGTCAAAAAGTGCAGTTGGTATTCCAGAACCCCTATGGCTCGTTGAACCCGCGCAAACGCATTGGCCAGATTCTGGAAGCGCCGCTGGAAATCAATACCGAACTCAACGCAGCTGAGCGCGCCGAAAAAGCCCGCGCCATGCTCGCTCTGGTGGGTTTGCGCCCCGAGCATTACGACCGTTACCCCCACATGTTCTCGGGTGGCCAGCGCCAGCGCATTGCCATTGCACGGGCGCTGATGCTCAATCCTTCTCTGGTGGTGGCGGATGAACCGGTTTCGGCGCTGGACGTCTCCATTCAAGCCCAGGTGCTCAATCTGCTGGCTGACCTGCAGCGCGACCTGGGGCTGGCCTATTTATTCATCTCCCACGACCTCGGTGTGGTGCGCCATATTGCACACGATGTACTGGTCATGTACCTGGGCCATACGGTCGAACACGGGGAGAAGAATGCCATCTTCACCCGCCCATTGCACCCGTACACCCAGGCTTTGCTGGCTTCTACCCCCGGCATCGCAGGCAGTGGTCCGGCACAACAACGGACCGTGCTCAAAGGCGAGTTGCCGTCGCCCCTGAATCCGCCAACGGGTTGTGTGTTTTCCACACGCTGCCCACATGCCACCGAACAATGCCGCGTGAAACGGCCCACACTACTTCAGTTGCATGGCAGAGCCGTTGCATGCTTCGAAGCAGAACGCCTGGCTGCAGGCCCCGACGCCCGGTAAGAACCCCAATACAAGTGCGATGTTTGATGGCGTAACATGGCCATTTTTTATGGAGTTACCCCGATGACGATTTATTTTTCGCGTCGTAAACTGCGCCTGTCCAAAAGCGCGTTGCTGTGCGCGGTGGCTTTGCCGGCCCTGATGGCGCTGACCCCGGTGGCAGCCAAGACACTGGTTTACTGCTCAGAGGGTAGCCCCGAGAATTTTTACCCTGGCATCAACACCACGGGCACTTCCTTTGACGCAAATACCCAGATCTATAGTCGCATTGTCGATTTTGAGCGTGGCGGTACCACCGTTGTCCCGGGCTTGGCAGAAAAATGGACCGTTTCCAAGGATGGACTTGAATACACTTTTTTCCTGCGAAAAGGCGTCAAGTGGCATTCCAATAAAAATTTCAAGCCGACACGCAACTTCAACGCCGACGACTTCATGTTTGCCATGGAGCGCCAGTGGAATGAAAACGACCCCTACTTCAAGGTCACCAGCTCCAACCACTCCTATTTCAACGACATGGGTATGCCCAAGTTGTTGAAGGCCGTGGAAAAGGTCGACGAGTACACCGTCAAGATCACGCTGAACAAACCCGAAGCACCTTTCCTCTCCAACCTCGCTATGGAATACGCTGGCATTCAATCCAAGGAATATGCCATCGCCATGCTCAAGGCCGGGACGCCCGAGAAGATTGACCAGGAGCCCGTCGGCACCGGCCCGTTCATGCTGGTCCAGTACCAAAAGGACGCCATCATTCGCTACAAGGCATTCCCGGATTATTGGGCTGGCAAGGCGAAAATTGATGACCTGATTTTCTCCATCACACCGGACGCTTCGGTGCGCTGGGCAAAACTGCAAAAGGGCGAATGCCACGCCATGCCCTACCCCAACCCGGCCGATCTCGACGCTATCCGCAAAGACCCCAATGTGCAGGTACTGGAACAAGCCGGTTTGAACATTGGATACCTGGCCTACAACACCACCAAGAAGCCGTTTGACGATGTGCGCGTGCGCAAAGCCGTCAACATGGCCATTGACAAAAAGGCCATCGTTTCTGCTGTCTATCTGAGCACCGGTGTGGCGGCAACCAACCCGATTCCACCCACACAGTGGTCCTACAACAAGTCCATCAAGGACGACGCGTTTGACCCGGCAGCCGCCAAGAAAGCGCTGGCCGCAGCGGGTTACCCCAATGGCTTTACCACCGACCTGTGGGCCATGCCAGTACAACGCCCCTACAACCCCAATGCCAAGCGCATTGCCGAGTTGATGCAGGCTGACCTGGCCAAGATCGGCGTCAAGGCCGAGATCAAGAGCTTTGAATGGGGTGAGTACCGCAAACGCATGCAAAACGGCGAACACCAGATGGGCATGATGGGCTGGACCGGCGACAACGGAGACCCGGACAACTTCCCCAACACACTGCTGGGCTGCGATTCGGCCAAGACCAATGGCTCAAACGTCGCCAAGTTCTGCTACCAGCCGTTCGAGGACGTGGTGCAAAAAGCCAAGGTGGTGTCCAACCCGGCCGAGCGCACCAAGCTGTATGAAAAAGCCCAGGTGATCTTCAAAGAGCAGGCACCCTGGTTCACCATTGCCCACGCGGTGCAACTGATGCCCGTACGCAAGGAAGTGGTTGACTTCAAGCTCAGCCCGTTTGGCCGCCACACGTTTTATGGCGTTGACATGAAGTAGCGTTGGCTATTTTTTCACCACTCTGAGGACCAGCCCATGGCCCTATCTGCATCCAATCTTTTCAAACGCACAGCCTTTGGTTTATTGATCGTTGCAGTCCTGGTTGCGGCTGGTGGTTACAACAAGCTGCGCAATGCCGGGCAAACCCAGGTCGATGGCACGCTGCAGCTCAAAGGACTCAAGTCTCCCGTGAAGGTGCTGCGCGATGCAGGCGGTGTGCCCTACATTTTTGCCGAAAATACGCCAGACCTGATCAAGGCCCAAGGCTTTGTGACGGCCCAGCACCGCCTGTTTCAGGCAGAATTATTTCGCGCCACCTGGCGTGGTGAGCTTGCAGCAACCCTGGGAGTTGAGACCCTGCCCAGCGACATCCGCATGCGGGTGTTGGGCATCCGGCGCAACGGCGACAAACACGCAGCCAAGCTGTCCGGCGCATCCCGCGCATTTTTTCAAAATTATGTGGATGGCATGAACGCCTACATTGCCGACCATGCCAATGATCACCCGCTGGAGTTCAAGCTGGTTGGTCTGCAGCCCAAGCCCTGGACCGTTGCCGACCTGGTCACCCTGGTGCATTACGTGCATTACACCCATGCCACCAACTTCAAGGCCGAGGTCGTAGCGCAAATGCTCATCGACAGGTTAGGCTTCGAGCGGGCCCAGGCCATTTTCCCGATCACCAGCAGCCCCGATTGGACCGCCACGACTGCCCACGCCATGCCAGACCCCAAGCGCACCGACTGGGCGCAGTTAGGTGTGGACTGGAAACACCTGACCATCGCCCCGGAGTCCCTGAACCACCAGGGTTTGGGTTCCAACAACTGGGCGGTGGGCCCAGGCCGGTCGGCATCGGGAAAGGCGATGGTAGCCAACGACCCCCATCTGGACAATCGCATCCTGCCAGGCACCTGGCACCCGGTGGGCTTGTTTGCGCCTGGCATCCAGGCGGTGGGTGCGGTGTTTCCGGGTATGCCGGGCATCATGGTGGGGCGCACGGAACATGTAGCCTTTGGTGTCACCAACGCGTATGGCGACGTGCAGGACCTGTACATTGAAACGGTGGACCCTAAAGACCCCACGCACTACCTGAGCGGCAGCAGCAGCGTGCCGTTTGGTCTGATCCACGAGACAATCCAAATCAAGGACAAGACTGCCCCCGGCGGTATGCGCAGCCAGGAAGTCATCATCCGTACCACCGTGCGCGGACCAGTCATCAGTGACCACGAAGGCCTGGGGCCCAAGGGTGACAAAGTGCTGGTACTGCGGTCAACCGATTCGGAAGTGTTGGCTCCGCAGATTGGCGTGGAGAACCTGCTCACAGCCCCCAACGCCGCCGCATTTGACCTGGAAGTGCAAAAAATCGACCTGATGCTCTTCAACTTTGTGTTCGGTGACGATCAGGGCAATATTGCCCACCGCGCAACCGGTGCTGTGCCTATCCGCAAGGGTGCCGATGGTGGCTTCCCGCGTATGCCGGCACAAGATGGCTCGGACGACTGGACCGGCTGGATTCCCAAAGACCGCATGCCCGGAATGACCAACCCACCGCGCGGCTGGGTTGGAACCGCCAATAACGACACACGCCCTGACAACTACCCCTGGTATTACACCAACTACGTCGCGCCCAGCTACCGCTACACCCGCATAGGCCAGGTTCTCGGCAACACGCAAAAGATGACGGTACAAGACCACTGGGCGCTGATGGACGACAACCGCAATCTGCAAAGCGATGCGCTGCGCCCGGCCATCATCTCTGCCCTCAAGGCCGACCCCAGCCAGTCAGACTTTGCTGAAATTCTGGACAAGTGGGATGGTGTGGACCGTGGTGACGAGGCCGCGCCACTCATCTACCAGGCGTTGTACCGCGAAATTGCCATGGGCACCTTCCGCGACGAATTAGGCGAAGATGCCAGCCGTGACATGCTCTCCACCTGGTACTTCTGGCAGCAGCGCTTTGATGCTCTGATCAAGACACCCGACAGCATCTGGTTTGACGACGTGACTACCAAGGACAAACGGGAAACACTCCCTGATGTGATTCGTGCCGCAGCTCCCCGTGCGCGAGCGATGCTGGAACAATTGCAGGGCAAAGACGTGAAAAGCTGGCGCTGGAGCAAGGCACATGCGCTGCGTTTTGTCAGCCCGCTGCGCCGCAACGGGCCGGGGCAAGAATTAGTGGGTGGATTTTCAGTGGAACGCCCGGGTAGCGGTGAGACGCTGAACCGCGGCGTGTACGATTTTCAGAAGCCCTTTGACATCGCCTTTTTTGCATCCATGCAAGTGGTAGTGGACTTGGGTGACCCCGACAAAATCAACGCCGTACTCGTCGGCGGCGTGAGCGAGCGCCACTTCCAGCCCCACCAGAATGACCAGGCGAAACAGTGGGCGAACGGTCAACGCGGAGCCTGGTGGTTTAGCCCTGAGCAGGTCAAGGCCCACACAGTGTCCAGCATGACGCTTCATCCGTGAGGAAAGCAAGCCATTGCATTACGCAATGAAGTGGCCTATCGGGCCACCGCGTAGTAAATGGCTTCCTGCTGCAGAGCGATCTCAGACCACAGATGCTGCCTGGCGAACCGCAGGCCCTGCATACGCAGGCATTCTGCCTGTGTACCACCATCAAGCAGGCGCGCCAGCGCATCATGCAGCTCTGCGGAATTGCGCGGGTCGTTCAGCAGCAATGCGTCGACATCGGCAGTGAGCAACGCTGAAATTCCGCAATAAGTGGCACCGCTCACCACCACCGGCAAACCATGGGCCATGGCCTCCAACACCACCATGGCAAAGGTGTCTTCCAGCGTAGGGTGAGCCAGACAATCGGCAGCCTGGTAGGCCACATCCACCGCAGGCAAGGCGCCCAGAAAGAAGATGCGCCCGCTCTGGCCACTGTCGTCAAGCTCCTGTTGCACCAAAGCCTTCTGAGCCACGTTACCCACAACCGCCAAAAAGACATCCTCAGGCAAATGCGCCATCGCCTGAATCAGGGCAGGAAGACCCTTTTTCCGAAAATCATTGCCCACGAACAGCACGCAACGCCCCAGCTCAGGTAAGCCTAATTGGGTGCGCGCAAGCAAACGCTCCCCCGGTGAACTGCGCCCGGGCACCGCCGCCACGCCGGGTGTAACCACTTCGCACGCAGCGACTGAAAGCGCAAAGCTGGCCACCATCACGGGTTGTTGCGTGCTGGAAGCCAACACGACGCAACGCCCGTCGGCCACGTTATATCGCGCGCGCTCCAGTGCCAAATAGGCCAGCAGGCGTGGGCTGGTCACAATTTTTAGCCAGCGCAAGCCCAGCCGCCATCCTTTGCGTCCCTGCAGCAAGCTGTGGGTGACCGGCACCACATGCACTGTCTGCACTTGGCCATGCCAGGTGTTTTCATGGGAGTGCACGACATCAAACCCGCGACGCGTCTGCCACCAGGTGGCGAAAGCAAACCACAGTTGGTTGATCCATCGCGGCTTGGTAAATGGCAGGGGTATTGGGTGGTAGTACACACCGGGCCACTGATGGTCGATTTGCTGGGCAAAAACATGAACCTCGTGCCGCTGGGCCAGCTGTTCCACCAATGCAATGGAGTAGCGCTCTGCCCCACCGCCAGTGGGCTTAAAGATGCGATTCAAAACCGCAATACGCAAGCGCTTGGGTGGCGGGGTGCTCATACGCGACGCTGGTCCTCGTAGTTTGATGCCAGTTTCCACCAGAGCAAGGGTCTACTGGTTCGGCGCAGCACCGGCACGCGTGGCAGCGCCAACAGGTTATCACCCGCATGGCAGCGTCCACGCTGCGTTGTGGTCGCGCTCGTGTAACCCGCCTGCCCTGTCATGGTTACATGCTCAGCATTAAATTCGCCATAGGGGTAACAAAAATGTGCCACGGCGGCGCCAGTAACCTGCTCCAGTTCCGTCTTGCCCAGTGAAATCTCTTCCCAAGCTGTTGGGGTATCAACCTGAGTCAGTCGCACATGGTGGCGGGTATGCGCCCCAACCTCCTGACCACCAGCAACCCACTGCCGCAGATGAACATTCGACATCAGCTCCGAGGGCGGCACGCCGTTGTGACGATCCCAGCTGTTGGCTTGCCCCAGCATGGCGCTAAGGCAATAGCAAGTGGACGAAAAGCCCAGTTGCTGCAACACTGGCAGCGCGTGGGTCAAGTTGTTCAAGTAGCCGTCGTCAAAGGTAATACCAACCACCTTGCCGCTGCACTCGCCGCGCAAATAGGGCTGCAGTGCCGTCATCGACAACCCGCGGTATCCCAGCGTCTGCAAAAAGACCATCTGACGTTGAAAGTGTTCTGGCGCCACGCTCAGGCTGCGAAAACCGGCACCCTTTTCGGGTGCAGCCGCAATCTGATGGAAAGTCAAAATGGGAACCGGTGAACGGCTTTGTACGGTGGACGTCACATTGAATTCGAAATCTGGCTTGAGCCTAGTCTACAAAAGAACAATATCGTACTGTTCCTGCCCCATGGCCCCCTCGCTTTGCAAGGACACCGGCTTGCCAATGAACTCGCTCAAGCCCGCCAAGTGCTGACTTTCCTCATCCAGAAACAGCTCAATCACCTTGGGTGAAGCCACCACGCGAAACTCGCGCGGGTTGAACTGCCTGGCTTCCCGCAAGATCTCGCGGAAGATGTCATAAGCCACGCTGCGCGCCGTCTTGACGATGCCCTTGCCCTCGCAAGTGGGACAGGGTTCGCACAGCATATGCGCCAGTGACTCACGGGTACGCTTGCGCGTCATCTCCACCAGGCCGAGTTGCGAAAAACCGCCCGCCATGGTCTTGACCCGGTCCTTGGCCAACTGCTTGCGGAACTCGCCCAGCACCGCGTCCCGATGGTCTTCGCGCACCATATCAATGAAATCGACAATGATGATGCCACCCAGGTTGCGCAAGCGCAGTTGGCGTGCGATGGCCTGGGACGCCTCCAGATTGGTCTTGAAAATGGTGTCGTCAAAATTGCGTGCGCCCACAAAGCCACCGGTATTGACGTCAAACGTAGTCAAGGCTTCGGTCTGATCCACGATCAGGTAACCGCCGGACTTCAAATCAACCCTGCGTCCCAGTGCCTTGGCGATCTCTTCTTCAATCGAAAATAAATCAAAAATCGGTCGCTCGCCCTTGTAGTGCTGCAATTTTTCAGCCGCCATGGGCATGAACTCGGCACCGAACGCCTTGAGCGCTTCAAACTGCTCGCGTGAATCGACGCGGATCGTCTGGGTCGACTCGCTCACCATGTCGCGCAATACACGCTGCAACAGACTCAGATCCTGATGCAAAACGGACTGGGGCGGCAAACGGGTTGATGCGTCCTTTATGCGTGCCCACGCCTTGCGCAGGTAGCCAATGTCATCTGCCAACTCAGCATCGTTTGCGTCTTCTCCATTGGTCCGCAGAATAAAACCACCACCCTGTGCACCCGCCAGATGCTGCAACCGCGCGCGCAACTCATCGCGCTGGTTTCCCGGTATTTTTTGTGACACACCAATGTGGTCGTCCTGGGGCAAAAACACCAGCAAACGCCCAGCAATGCTGATCTGGGTCGACAGACGGGCGCCCTTGGTGCCAATCGGCTCCTTGATGACTTGCACCATCAGAGCCTGGCCTTCAAAAATCTGCTTTTCAATCGGAATGACCGGCGCAGCCCCTTTGGCAGCGAATGGTGCTTCGCCATCAGGCTGGCGGTGCCAGACATCTGCCACATGCAAAAACGCGGCGCGCTCCAGACCGATATCAATAAACGCGGATTGCATGCCCGGCAGCACCCTGGCGACCTTACCCAGGTAAACATTGCCGACCAGCCCGCGCTCAAGTGCCCGTTCAACGTGCATTTCTTGAACGGCACCGTTCTCCATGATTGCCACACGTGCTTCTTGAGGAGACCAGTTGATCAAAATATCCTGTTGCATCGTGGGAATTCCCGTTAGGTCATCTTACAAGGCAAAGCCAATAGAGCGCAAAGCCTGGGCGGTTTCAAACAGTGGGAGGCCCATGATGCCTGAGTACGAGCCACTCATATGGGCAATATGCGCCGCCGCCACGCCCTGCACCGCATAGGCACCCGCCTTACCCATGGGCTCACCGGTGGCAACATAGGCTTCAATGTCGTCTTCACGCAAATCGGCAAACGTTACCCAGGACTCGCTACAGGCCTGCGCCTGGCCATGCGCCCAGCCCAGCGCAATAGCGGTCATCACCCGGTGCGGCCGGTTGGCCAACGCACGCAACATGCGCTTGGCATCCTCGGAGTTCTCTGGCTTGCCGAAAATGGTGCGGCCCAAGGCCACGGTGGTATCAGCGCACAACACCGGCGCGGCTGGCAGCTTGCGCCGAATCATGCGCTGCAGCGCGGCTTGCAGTTTCAGGCCGGTTACACGCTGCACATAGGTCTTAGGTGCTTCGCTGCGCAACTGCGCTTCCAGCGACTCGGCGTCTTCGTCGTCACCTGGCAGCAACAGTTCGTGGCGCACACCCAGTTGATCGAGCAACTGGCTGCGCCGTGGGCTCTGAGACGCGAGGTAAATGAAATCGGGTGGGGTGGCCATATTACTCGCGGTGATAGGGATGATTCGCATTGACCGACCAGGCCCGGTACAACTGCTCGATCAGCAATACCCGTGCAAAAGCGTGGGGCAGTGTCAAGTCGGACAAACGAATTCGCTCGTGGGCGGCCTGTCGAAAAGCGGGATCCAGCCCGTCCGGCCCGCCAATGACGAGGGCGACATCCGTGCCGCCGAGTTGCCAGTCCTTCAGCTTTGCAGCCAGCGCCAGTGTGGTAACCGTAGTGCCACGCTCATCCAGCGCGACGATGCGGGTTCCCCTGGGTATCGCTGCCTCTATTCGGGCACGCTCGGCCGCGTACAGCGTTTCCAGCGTCTTGGAGCCACGTGGTTCGGTCTTGACGGCCTTGAGTTCGACTTTGAGTTCATGCGGAAACCGCTTGGCGTAATCGTCCCAGGCTGTCTGCGCCCAATCGGGAACGCGTTGCCCCACGGCGACGATGAGCAGTCTCACCGTCGGGTCAAGCCTTGCGGGCGCTTGTCTTCTTGGCGGCCGGTTTGGCCGCTGACTTGGCCGCTGACTTGGCAGCTGATTTCGCCGCTGGCTTTGCCAATGGCTTAACGACCAGCGTCTTCACCGGCTTGGCTGCAACTTTCTTGGCAGGCACCGCCTTTTTGGCAGGCGCCGACTTGGCCGGCGCGGCCTTCAGCGGCGTCGACTTGAACGCTGCTGCCTTTGGTCCAGCCGATTTGCGTGCAGGTGTTTTAACTCCGGCTGCTTTGTCGGCATCCTTTTTCAACTGGGCCTTGGATGGGAAGGCCTCGGCCACACCCTTCTTGGCAGCGTTGGAGCGGCGCAGGCTTGGTTCGACTTTAGGTGCAGCCTTGGCAACCGGTTTGGCACTCTCCGCCATGGCCGGCTTCACCGATCCCAGCTTCAGACGCACGGGCTTCTCACCCCACAGTTCTTCCAGGTTGTAGTACTGCCTAAAGGTGGGCTGCATGATGTGCACCACCGCTTGACCGCAATCCACAATGATCCACTCGCCATTGACCTCCCCTTCAATGCGGGGTTTGTCAAATCCGGCCTCACGCACGGCGTCGCGCACGCTGGCGGCCAGGCCCTTGGTCTGGCGATTTGACGTGCCCGAGGCCACAATCACCCGCTCGAACAAGGCCGACAGGTGCTCGGTGTCAAACACCTGAATGTCCTGGGCTTTGACGTCTTCGAGTCCATCGACGATAGCGCGTTGGAGCTTGGTAATGTCTTTTTTGGCAACAGTAGGTTTGTTCATCAGGCAGTTTGATAAAGGTGGTGATGGGCAATATAACGCGCAACGGGTTCAAAAACCAGAGGCGCGACGTTTTGGCGGTTGGCCAAACGCTCTCGAATATCAGTAGCACTGATGTCCATGGGGGGCAATTCAATCGCCTGAAAGGGTACAAATTCCCCTGACAGCGCATCAAAAGTGCTTCTAGCCCCCGCAAAACCTGCGCGAGCCGCTACACATATTGTAGCGAAGTCGGAAATCTCCCGCCAACGGTGCCAAGTTGTCAGTGCCGCGGCCTGGTCTTCACCAATGATAAGGAAGAGTTTGTCATTGGGTGTTTCGTCCCGTAGCTCTGTCAATGTGTCTACCGTATAAGTGGGGCCATTGCGCCGGATTTCACGCGGATCAACCACCACGCGGTCCAAGCTTGCAAAGGCCAGTCGGACCATTTCCAGCCGGTGCACGGCAGGCGTCAGGCCACGGCTTTTGTGCCAGGCTTCACCGGTGGGCATGACGCGCAGTTCGTCCAACTGAAGTTGCTCCAGTGCGGCCGTGGCCATGGCCGCATGGGCGATGTGCGGCGGATCAAACGCCCCGCCAAACACCCCCACACGGCGCTGCGGCGCAGCAGCCACACTCACACCCAATCTCGTCGTGGCAAAAACTGCGCGTAGAGCGCGGCTTCGGGCGACCCTGCTTGCGGCACAGATTGGTAAGCCCAACTAGCCAGCGGTGGCATGGACAAAAGTATGGACTCGGTGCGCCCACCAGACTGCAGCCCAAAATGCGTGCCCCGGTCCCACACCAGATTGAATTCCACATAGCGGCCACGGCGGTACAACTGGAAATTGCGTTCGCGCTCGCCATAGACCGTGGCCTTCCGACGCTCCACCACCGGCATATAGGCGGGTAAAAAGGCATTGCCAACGGCTTGCATCAGCGCAAAACCATTGTCAAAGCCCCCTTCGGAGAAATCATCAAAAAAGATGCCTCCAATACCACGCTGCTCGTTGCGGTGTTTCAAATAAAAATACTCGTCACACCAATTTTTGAAGAGCGGATACTTATCAGCCCCAAAGGGCAACAGGGCATCACGACACGTCGCATGGAAGTGCACGCCATCGTCCTCATGACCATAGTAAGGCGTCAGGTCCATGCCGCCGCCAAACCAGCACACTGACTCTTGCCCGGGGTGGCCGGCAGAAATCATGCGCACGTTCATGTGCACAGTGGGCACATAGGGGTTGCGCGGGTGAAACACCAGCGACACACCCATGGCTTCAAACGGCGCACCAGCCAGTTCGGGGCGATGTTGCGTGGCCGACGGTGGCAACTTGGGGCCACGCACATGAGAAAACCCACAACCGGCGCGCTCAAACAACGAGCCACCTTCCAGAATGCGGGTAATGCCATTGCCCTGCAGCGGCTCGCCTGGCGCTTTTTCCCAGGTATCCGACACAAAAGTCTGGTCATCCAGGGCTGCCACGGCATCGGTGATGCGAGCCTGCAAGTCCATCAAATAGGTGCGCACCTGCGCTACGCGAATTTCGCTCATTTTGCTGGCTTGGCTTCAAGGGCCTGTTTAACGGCGCGGTGGCCAATGTCGGTGCGGTATTGCATGCCGTCAAAGCGTATGCCTTGAATCGCGTCATAGGCCGCTTGACGTGCCGCACGCGGGTTCTCAGACAACGCCGTAACACATAGCACGCGCCCTCCACTGGTGCGGGTTGTGCCATCAAACGGCTCGGTTCCGGCATGGAACACCATGCACGATTCGTTCTCGACTGGCAAACCCACAATGGCATCACCCTTGCGCGGCGTGCCGGGATACCCATAGGCGGCCAGCACAACGCCTAAAGCGGTGCGACGGTCCCAATCGAGCTCCATATTCTCCAGCCCCCCCGCCTCGGTGGCGGCCCACATCACATCGAGAAAATCGGTTTTCAGACGCATCAAAATGGGTTGCGTCTCAGGGTCACCCATGCGGCAGTTGAATTCCAGCGTTTTGACTTGGCCCTGGGGGTCAATCATCAGGCCGGCGTAGAGAAAGCCGGTGTAGGGAATGCCGTCCTGTTCCATGCCCTTGAGTGTGGGCAAAATGATCTCGCGCATGGCGCGGGCATGCACCTGGGGCGTGACCACCAGCGCAGGTGAATAGGCCCCCATGCCGCCGGTGTTGGGGCCCTGGTCGTCGTCCAGCAAACGTTTGTGGTCCTGACTGGTGGCCAACGCCACCACATCACGCCCATCGCACATAACCATGAAACTGGCTTCTTCACCCTCCAAAAACTCTTCAATCACCACGCGCGGCACCGCTTGACCGCCCACGCCGGCGTTATGCACCACGCCCAACGTGTTGTCCAGCAGCATGAAGTCAATGGCGCTGTGGGCCTCGTCCAGCGACATGGCTACGACCACGCCCTTGCCCGCGGCCAGACCATCGGCCTTCACCACAATGGGCGCACCCATGCGCTGCACGTAGGCGTGCGCCGCAACCGGGTCGGTAAACGCCTCATAGGCCGCGGTTGGAATGCCGTGCCGTTGCATGAATGCCTTGGAAAACGCCTTGGAACTTTCCAGTTGAGCAGCGGCTTTGGTCGGCCCAAAAATTCGCAGACCGTGTGCTCGAAACTCGTCCACCACACCAGCAGCCAAAGGCCCCTCCGGGCCAACCACCGTCAGTCCAATCTTGTTGGCCTGCGCCCATTCGCGCAATGCCACCACGTCGGAAAGGGGGATATTCTGCAGACGCTTGTCCAGCGCCGTGCCTCCATTACCCGGCGCCACATAGACCATTTGCACCTTATCGGACTGCGCCAGTTTCCAGGCCATGGCATGTTCACGGCCACCTCCCCCGATCACCAAAACATTCATACGAAACTCCGATGCGCCGTGGCGCGACTGCAATAGCTGGATTTTGGGTTGATTCTCATAGGGCGGCATTGTGAAAGATGTCTTGGGTATCGTTCAGGTCTTCCAGCACATCCAGCAGTTTTTGCATGCGTGCGGCCTCATCGCCCGACAATTCAATCGTATTCTCGGCCCGCATGGTGACGCCTGCCACCTCGGCGGCCAGCCCCGCCGCCTCCAGTGCCTGCTTGACGGCCTCGTAGTCAGCATAGGCCGTCAGCACCTCAATGGCCCCATCGTCATCGGTAACCACGTCTTCAGCACCGGCTTCCAGCGCCACTTCCATCACTTTGTCTTCATTGGTGCCGGGCGCAAAAATCAGCTGGCCGCAGTGCTTGAACTGAAACACCACGGAGCCCTCGGTGCCCATGTTGCCCCCGTACTTGCTGAAGGCGTGGCGTACTTCGGCCACTGTGCGTACCTTGTTATCGGTCATGGTGTCCACAATGATCGCCGCACCGCCAATGCCATAGCCCTCGTAGCGGATTTCTTCGTAAACAATGCCTTCGAGCGTTCCCGTGGCCTTGGCGATGCCGTATTTCACGTTCTCCGCCGGCATGTTGGCGGCCTTGCCTTTTTCAATGGCCAGACGCAGGCGGGGATTGGTGCTGAGGTCACCCCCACCCATGCGTGCCGCCACCATGATTTCACGCATCACACGCGTCCAGATGCGTTGACGTTTTTCATCCTGGCGTCCCTTGCGGTGCTGAATATTGGCCCATTTGCTATGTCCTGCCACGTGAAATCCTTCAAAAGTTCGTTACCCTACTGACTGAATTGTACTTTTTGAGAATTTCATGGCCGCTACCGAAGACACAACGATCCTGATCGCCCAGCACGGCGCTACCCAATGTCGCTTGCTGCCCGACAAGGCCAACCGCCACGGACTGATCACCGGCGCCACCGGCACCGGTAAAACCATCACGCTGCAGACCATGGCCGAGGGCTTTTCACGCCTGGGAGTGCC
>CAIYDK010000584.1 GCA_903924955.1 uncultured beta proteobacterium
GACATCAACCCGGTCAAATCGATCGGCTTGCTGGACGAAGGCGCGGCTGTTATCTCCCGTCTGACTTCGTCCACCGCATGGTGGGTCCAGACCGATGCACCTGAAGGCATGAAGCTGATGATGCGTCGTCGTTTGGAGAAGACGATGGAAGGCGACTTCGAGACCGATTCGATGCGCTACAAGGCTACCGAGCGTTACATCCCGGGTTACACCGACCCGCGCGCAATGTACGGTACCGCAGGCGTCTAATCGCCGCTAGGCTTGGGCGGGAGCCCCTAATCCCGCCCAATTTTTCAATGTTGATCATGCTTTTCAAGGAGAAGATCAAATGCCTCAATTCTCGGATGATCTCTTTCTGGGCACCGCCCAGACTTACATGGGCGTCGATACAAACGCCGCCTTGGGTAACCCGTCGCCCATGGATACGGGTGTCGGCCCCCTCGGTCGAATCTATGTGTGGGATACGGTTCCTGCAGCGATTGTTGCCAATAACATCGTCAAGTCCGCGATCATCACATCCTCAGCCACGGTAGCCGCGGGCACCAGTAGCACCTCGGTGATTCGCCCGGATGGTGTACGGGTTGTCCAGCTGGATGTACCTCGTGCTGTAACCATCACTGGCGCATCAAGCGTGGTCAGCGTGGGCTTTACGGTCTCGGGCTATGACTACTACGGCCAACCGATGAGCGAGCTTATCACCGGGCCAACTACGAGCACAGCTACCGGCAAGAAGGCGTTCTTTCAGATATCCACGATCACCGTGAGCGCATCTACCGTTGCGGCGGTAACGGTGGGCACATCGGACGTACTGGGCAGCCCGGTGCGCATCGCTGACTTGGCGTATATCACGCACGTGGGTTACAACAACACGCTGGCCGACAATGCCGCAACTGTGGTCAAGGCTGATGCAACCACTGCTACCACCGGGACGGGCGACGTGCGCGGCACTGTGCTGCCTAACGGTGCCACAGACGGCTCCAAACGCCTCGTAGTGGGTATCACGCTGCCTGCTCTTGCCGTCGGCCCCAACGCTACCCGCGCTGGTGCTCTTGGCGTCACACAACTCTAAGGAGCAAACATCATGGGTCAATTCAAGCCAATGGTGAAGATGAAGACTACCGAGCCTTCGGTCGAGCTCAAGCTCAAGAAGGGCGGGCACGTCGCGATGAAGGGCCGCAGTGCTTTTGGGCACTCACCCATGGCGCGCGAAGAGATGAACGAAGAGTACGCGGAAAATGGTGAAGCCCCAAAAAAGCCATCCGTCGCTGATCGTCGTAAGGCCATGAAGCCTACGAAGAAGGCTGACGGCGGCATGATGGGTGTGCCGACACCTACCGCGGCTCCCGTCACCAACCCTCTGCAACGTGCTGCGCTGATGCGTCGCGCAGCGCAGATGGCTGCTGCACGTCGCCCCGGCGCCGTGAGCCCGGGCATGGCGGTGGCGCCAGCGGGTGCCCTGCCAGCCATGAAGAAGGGCGGCAAAACCGGCGAGGTCACAAAAGGTAAACCGGGCGGCTTCAAGAGCGGCGGCAGCACGGGCGGCGTGCGCATGGGTAATGCTGGTGGCTTCAAGAAGGGTGGCGACGTTGCTGGGGCTAACCGCCCGGCTAACAGCGCCCCTGCGGGCGTCAGCAACACCACAACCGGTGAGGTCAAGAAGGCCAACGCTGGCGGCTTCAAGGACGGTGGTTCCCCAAAAAAAGCCTATGCCACGGGCGGTAGCGTAAACGACGCTGGCCGTGCCGTGGCAATGCCCAAGCACCCTGTATCGCAGCCTATCAAGAACACGATGCAGTCGGGCACCTTCAAAGCCGGTGGTAAGGTCCTGCGCAAGGCCGTTGGTGGAAACGAGGGCCTCGTGGATGCCAGCAAGGGCGCGTATGATCAGGCGGTCGATGATGTCCCGGGTATGGGCATAGCGGAGACAATCCGCGACCTCCCCTCTCGGGTTACTGATCGGGCTACTGACGCAGTCATGCGTTTGCTAGGCAAGAAGCCCAGTGCAGGGGCCGGTAGGGGGTTCGTGAACCCCCCGTTGGCTCGTAAGGCTGGCGGCAGCGCTAAGTAAGCAAGCAGGGGCCCCGGCCCCTGTTTTTGAATTTTGGAGATTTCTATGGGAACTTATTCTTCCGCTACACGGCAGGGCGCGTACGAACCATTTGAGCTACAGGTTGCACGGGGGCAGATCACCGGCCATGAGCCGTTAAATGTGTTTGGCTACTCCACAGCTACCCCAAGCTCTGGCTTTATTGCTGCGTGGGAAAACAATACGGCTTATGCGTTTCCGACAGTGGCTTCGACCATGCTGGTCACCAGCAGTTCTGCTTCTGATACTGCCGTTACGATTTTGATTACTGGCTTGGACTCTGACTACAACGTCATTTCCGAATCGGTAACTTTGACCGGAACTGACGCAGTTACGACCACAAATGTGTTTTGGCGAATCAACGGCGTAACGACCACCGCAGGCAATGCAGTTGGCACCATATACGTTAAGAACGCTGGCGGCTCAGTGTATGCGCAGGTCACTATCGGCAGTGGGCGAACCAATATGTCGGTCTAC
>CAIYDK010000585.1 GCA_903924955.1 uncultured beta proteobacterium
GGACAATCCGTTCTAACCCACCGTACACCCTCAAAACCTAACGGCGCCTGCAGAAATGCCGGCGCCGTTTGGATTGGTGCGACCGCCAGCACCGCCATCGCGTCCATCACAGATCGTGAAAATCAGTCCAGCAAATTCGTTGACCACACTCACTATTGCGTGCAGTTCTTTCGTCGATCCTTATACCTCTGGCGCAGTTACTTTTGTGACCGACGAACCTCGGGCCCTCAGCGCTTGCCAATCTCCGATGCCGGGAACACCCTGCCGCCAAGCACCGTGCCCCACACAGGAATGTCGCGAATCGCAGCCGAACGAACACGAACGCATGCTGAGCTCGTTCACCTACGAGCCGCTGTAAGAGGCACGCCAAGATACAAACCATCTGACAATGCAGACATTAGCACTGTATTGGCGGGCAACTGGCCACTTTGTTCTAAACCCATTTGCACCGCTGATGAGCGAGGACTGAATTCACGATGACTGATCATGAACTTCAAACATGGTGGCCCGATCTTGGTGTTGTAGTAGCGGAACTACGACATCTCAACCATGCCGATCAGGCAGATCGCTTGCTCGATGCCGTCGCTGCGGGGGCAACCTCTAGCGAGATTCTCGGATTGATCGGAATCGTGCTGGTTCATTCCAGAGCACTTCGGTCTGAACTCGACAGCCAGACCAAGGCATCGTGGGACAGAGTGATGAACGATATAAATCGTGCGTACCCTCCAACGTTCAGATTTAACCACTGGCTTGCCCAACTGGGCAGCGGCACATGGCAACCCAGCCCATTCACCAAGTGGTTTATTACCCTCGCTTTGGCCGGACTGCTTCTGGCCATGATTCTGCTGATTCGATCTTTCGTATGAATTTGCCGCCGGATGTTGTTGCCTACATACAGTCACGTTTCCCAGCACAAGATCGGGAGGCAGCGCTTGCGATGCTATTGGTAGCGCGCACCCACACCGGCGAGCCTCCTGGAGAGCGTTTGTTGCGTTGTGCCGTGATCGCCTCTGATAGGGACCTGCTGAGGCTGCAGTACTACGTCGGGTTGCTTGCCATCGACTGGCGCGATGTGATCGTTGCCGGTGAGTATGCTGTACAAAAGCAAGGACTTGCAAAGGTGCGCAATCTTTGTGAACCGTTACCGTCCAACGACCTCTGAGGGCAGTTGCTTTTTGGGATAGGTTGCCTACTTCAGCAGCGATTTGTATGTGTTCGGACTGCATCGCACAGCCACTTAGACCGATCCTTCAGAGTTGCCAGATCAATGCCGCAGCAACCTTCTGGGATTGAAAGCCCCGTTGCCGCATTTGCAGGAAAAAGGCCAATCGTGATGCTCAGACTAGCCCGAAACCCCCAGTAAATCCAAGATGCCGCTGATGAAGGTCAACGGGTGCGCCGGGCACCCTGGAACATAAAGTGCGGGTGGATATTTATCCAGGAATTCTCGGTGCAATGCATCGCTTTGGGCAAACACACCCACCGAAATGGCGCAGGCGCCAACCGCAATCACGAACTTGGGCGCAGGAATCGCATCCCAGCAAATTTGCAGCGCCTCCATCATGTTGCGGCTGATCGGGCCGGTGAGCACCAATCCGTCGGCATGGCGCGGACTGGCGACGATGTCGATGCCGTAGCGGCCCAGGTCAAAGTTGACATTGCTCCAAGCGTTTACCTCCATCTCGCATCCGTTGCATCCACCAGCCGACACCGAGCGCAACTTGAGTGATCGACCAAAGCGCCGCTTGAGTTCGGCAGACACCGCCACGGGTTCCAGGTTCGGTCGTGCCGCCGTCACCACCAAGCCTTCGCGCGTGGTGGTGCAGAGCTTCACGTCGTTGTTAAAGCTTAGCTTCTGGCTCGGGCACACCGGGGCGCAGTCGCCGCACATCACGCAGGCCCCCAAGTCAATAGCGACCGAACGCTTGTCATCGTCCTGAAAATTAATGGCATTTGACGGGCACACGTCCTGGCACATGCGGCAATTGACTTCGCAAGCAGGGTTGCCAATGACCGGCTTGCCACGAAAACCACCGGGTTGGGCGGCACGCAAATCAGCAATGAATTGCGATCCTTGGGCTTTGCGAACGGCGATATTCCGGAACATGGGGTGATGGTCTGCGTTGGCCTACAGGTCGTTGCCGCAGTAGGACAGGTCAAAACTCTTGTTGCAGATCGGAAAATCGGATATCTGCTGGCCGCGAAGCGCCATAGCCAGTCCAAACCAGTTGGCAAGACTCGGGTCCTGGATTTTGGCGTGGATGACCTGGCCGTCTGCATTGGTTTCCAGCCCGACCATGACCGGTCCGCGCACTCCCTCGACAAGTGAGATGGCCAACGTGCTGGGGGCCAGCGCCCAGTTGCCGCAGGTGCCGCCTCTGGCAAACGGATCCGGGGTGTCAGTCAGGTTCAATGCAGTGTCAGCCAAGCGATCTATCAGCCACTGTGTACTGCCTTGCGCTTCAACCATGCGCTGCTGCGTCCGTGCCCAGCAGTCGCCGCTGGATTCAGTCAAGACGTGCATCGGGTGCACCGCGTAGAGTCCATCGGTCAGGGCGCAACGGACGTCCAAACCAATACCACTGGCGCGGGCCACCACACCGGTCAAACCCAAATCCAGCGCTGCTTGCGTGGACAGAGATCCGACCCCGCTGAATCGTGCCTGGGCGCTGCGGCTTGACCGCATCAGTGCGTTGACTTGTTGAAAGTCCGCCAGAAAGGAACGCAAGGTAGCAAGCAGGTCAGCCCGCAAGGCGTCGTTGATCGGCGCTGCGGCACCCGGGCGAATCCAGCCTTTGCCAAATCGGTTGCCGCAGACACGCTGGCTGGCATTGATGATGGCCGTGCGCAACCGTTGGTAGGTGCCAGCGGGCTGCAAATAGGCGATGTCGGTGGCCAGACCGGTCAGTGTGGACAGGTGCATGGCAGTACGTTCCAGTTCCAAGCCGATGGACCGAGATGCCTTGACAGCAAGGGGCATATGCCTGCCTGCCAAATGTTCCAACGCCGCATTGAAAGCCCATGCATAGGCGACCACGGAGTCGCCCACGATGGATTCCACCAGCGGAGACAGGTGATGCGGTGGTTTTTGCAAAAGCAGTGCTTCCACACCCCGGTGCTGGTAGCCGAGCTGGATTTCCAGATGGTGCACCTGCTCGCCATGGCACATGAAACGAAAATGTCCCGGCTCAATCACGCCAGCGTGGATCGGGCCGACACCCACTTCGTGCACCTCGGCCCCGCGCACCTTGAAGAACGGGTATTCGTTCATGTGACCCTGGCGCGTGCCTTCAAAGCGCACTGGTTTGAGCCAGGGATGGCCCTCAGGTACCAGGCCAGTTTGCTCCCACAGTTCGCGCTCAAAAATTTGTGCGGCTGGAAATTTGGTGGTCAGGCTTGGATAGCTTTGACCGGCTATTGCATGCCCGCGCAGCACTTGTAGCCCCTTGGGTGTCAGTAGCACTGCGGTCACGACGACACCTGCTGGCTCATCCGGTGTGGCGACCCTTCCAAACCAGGTGATCAGACGACAATGTGCCTCCAGCCCTTTCAGAACAAGCGCTAACAGCTCTGCTATTGATAGCAATGGCGATGCCAAGGGTAGGTGAGCCACCGGTGTTGGTTGGGTCGTCAGTTGGGTATGGGCCATATCAGCCGCCAATCGACACCGCAACGGCGCGCAACAAATCGGTGAACAGGTCGGGTGTGTAGGTGCCCAGCATCACGAGAACACACATGAATCCGATCTTGGGCAATGTGGTGATCCAGGACTCAGGTGTGGCGTGAACAACCACGCCAGGCGCGCCCCACAACATGGGAAACAGGGTGCGACCGGTGGCCACAAATATCACCGTCAGCGTTACGCACATCAGTGTGAATGCCAATAGGTTGCCCGACTGCACAATGCCAGACAGGATCAGCATCTCGGCCAGAAAACTGGCAAATGGCGGAAAACCCAGCAACGCAAAAATGCCTCCGGTAAACAACACGCCCGCCAGTGGGAGGGTGTGGATTACCCCGCTTAATGGGCCGACTTGGTTGGTGCCATAAACCACACGCATGCGCCCGGCGGTTAAAAATAGCAGAGACTTCACAAAGGCATTGCTGACGATGTACAGCACCACACCGTAAGCCGCCGCTTTGCCGACAGATAACCCCAGTGCTATCACGCCCGAGGAACTGACACAGGCGTACGCTATCAATCGCTTGTAGTTGGTGCTGGCCATGATCTGGATAGCAGCTACCACCAAAGAGACATAGCCCATGACCAGCAGTTCCTGTGACACAAAGTCAACCTCAGTGCCATGGAAGATTTGCAAAATTCGAAACACCGCCACTACGCTGATGTTGAATTGAACCGATGCCAGCAGCGCACTGGTGGTGGTGGGCGAACCTTCGTATGTCTCCGGTAACCAGCCGTACAGCGGGGCCAGTCCGAGTTTGCCGCCAAGACCGAACAGCATGAGCGCCAGGCCCAGGCGTTGCCATGCGTCCGGGTCAATGGTGAGGGATGCACCCAACTGGTCCACCATAAAGCTTATCTCGACACCGCGGACATACGCCGATTGGGTAAGGGCCATGAATCCCAGAAAGGTGATGCCCAGCGTCATGCTGGAGTACAGCATGTAGCGCCAGGCGGTGGCGCGCGGGTTCGGAGCGTCTCCGCGTGCCACCAATGGAGCAGCGCACAGGGTTGTGATTTCGATCAGCGTCCACAGCAGCACCAAGTGGTTGGCCATCAGACCGATGTTGATGACGACCATGAAAAGCAGCATCAGCGACGCACGCGTGAGGATGTCTTGGGTCAACGCGGGCAAGTGGCGCTCGCGTGAGTACAGGTAAACGCAAATGCCCAGAAAGACCGTGTTGACGACCACAATGAATAGCAGCGAGGTGGCATCGAGCACCAGGTAGCGGTTGGCAAAGTAGATCGGCAATGAAGACAGTGGTTGCGTCAGAAGCAACGCCAGTGACGACAGCCACATCAACAAGGCCACTGCCACCAGTGCTGGTGAGACCTAGTGCGCACCTGAATCGGCGGTCTCTGTTGCTATTGAAAGTGCAGCGTTCATAGCGCATCCCCAAAGGGCTTAGCCGCTGAATGGTCTAAATCATGGGCACCACGAACCAGCC